>CAZIJU010000075.1:0-18668 GCA_964539745.1 uncultured Burkholderiaceae bacterium
CGCTGACGGGCGCGTGCGGCGTCGCGCTGGGCGTTATCAACACCGGCCTGTGCGCGACGGACGACGCGCTCGCCGCCGAGTTGCTGAAGGCGGCCAGGAAGGCGGTCGACCCGGCGTGGCGCATGCCGGTCGAGGACGACTACCAGGAACAGATCAAGTCGAACTTCGCCGACATGGCCAACATCGGCGCGCCCGGCAAGGCTGGTGCGGTGATCGCGGCCTGCTTCCTCGCGCGCTTCACCAAGTCCTACAAGTGGGCGCACCTGGACATCGCCGGCACCGCGTGGAAAAGCGGCCCCGCCAAAGGCGCGACCGGCCGTCCGGTGCCGCTGCTCGCGCACTTCCTGATGGAGCGGGCGGGATAGGACGGCGTCCGACGCCCGTGCGGCACCGATGAACCTCGTCGCAAGCGATCGGCCATCGGCGGTCGGGGCCCCGCGGATCGACTTTCACTTCGGTGTCGACCACCGCATCCATTACGCGTGCCGCGTCATTCGCAAAGCACGTGCCGCGAACAGGACGGTGCTCGCGTACGCGCGCGACGCGGACCGGCTGGCCCGCTTCGACGCCGCGCTGTGGACGTTTTCCGCGCTCGACTTCCTGCCGCACGTGTACGCGGATTCGCCGCTCGCGTCGGCCACGCCGATCGTGCTGACGCTCGATGCGGGCAATGCTCCCGTGCGGCACGTTCTGTTGAATCTCGACGACGACGTGCCGCCGGACTTCGAAGCCTGGTTCGGCCGCTTCGAGCGCGTGATCGAAGTCGTCTCGGTCGACGCCGACGACCGCAACCGCGCTCGAGCGCGTTTCCGCCGCTATCGCGAGTGCGGCTTCGAACCGGTCGCGCACGACGCCAGCGACCGGGCATTGCTGTCGGAGGTCAGCAGCGGATGACCGACGCGTCCGGAAAGAACCGCCCGCAGCGTGCCGCCGTTCCGGTGGACGACGACGCCTCGATTCCCGTGCTGACGGAGCGGCTGACGCTGCCTCCGCTCGACCTGGACTTCACGCTGCCGCCGGCGCCGACGGTGATCGGCGCGCCGACGCAAACGCCGCCTGCTGCAGAGCCGCCCGCGCCGCTAGCGCCCGAGGTCACCGCGCCGCCCGCTGCGACACCCCCGGACGACCCGTTCCGCCAACTGCTTTCCGGCGCGGGCGAGATCGAGCTGCGCGAGGCGATCCTGCGCGATCTGGCCGAACGGCTCCCGACCGAGGTCGAAGCCATCGTGCGCCGGCAGATGAGCGTCGCAATCGACGCCGCCGTGCACCGGCTGGCTCAGGAGGCGCGGCTTGCGCTCGCCAGCTCGCTGCGCGAGATCGTCGACCGCGCGGTGCGCGCCGAACTGGAGCGGCTGCGAGGCATGAAGAATTAAGCGACGCAAGCTCGTGACACCGCGACCCCGCAAGTTCGCGTCGCCCGTGTGGGCATCGCCTCCGTCAACCCGCGCAACGCGAGGGATCCTGGCGTCGCGTGCGGCGGAGATTCCTCGCCTTGGCTTGGAATGACTCCCCATCGTCATCCCGAGCGAACGCGAGGGATCTCCGCGCTGCGAGGTGCGGAGATTCCTCGCCTGCGGCTCGGAATGACAAGAGCGGCGGTGCGGTGCGGAATGACAGCGGGGGCTCTGCGGTGCGGAATGACTATGGCGGCGTTGCGGCTCGGAATGGCGAAGCCAGGCCGGGGGAATGACGCTGGCTTGTCATCCCGAGCGAACACGAGGGATCTCGGCGTTGCGAGAGGCAGAGACTCGTCGCCTGCGGCTCGGAATGACAAGAGCGGCGGTGCGGTGCGGAATGACAGCGGGGGCTCTGCGGTGCGGAATGACTATGGCGGCGTTGCGGCTCGGAATGACGAAGCCAGGCCGGGGGAATGACCTTGGCTTGTCATCCCGAGCGAACGCGAGGTATCTCGGCGTTGCGAGCGGTGGAGATTCCTCGCCTGCGGCTCGGAATGACAATGGCGGCGTTGCGGCTTGGAATGACAATGGCGGCGTTGCGGCTCGGAGGGATCAAGGGCGACGGATGCGAGCGCCAGGAGGTCTGTCGTGTCGCGAAGATTCGTAATGCTCGATCGGATCGAGGATCGATAAACAGCCTGGTCCGCCGATGGCTGACGTCCACCGGCGTCTTGAGTCCTGAATCCCGAATCCTCGATCCCGCCTTTCAGACGCCCTGCCTGACGAGCGGCGCCTTCAGCGCCTCCGCGAGCACGGCCTGTGTCTCGGCGATGTGCGCGCGGGTGGCGGCGTTCAGGCGGCCGTTGCCGGCCTGCCGCCGCAATTCCGCTTCGAGCCGGATCGCGACCGCGCGCTGCACGGCGCGCACGTCGGCGGCGGCTGCGCTCGCCGGACGCAGCAGTGCGGTCGCAAGCCGCCGCGCGTGTTCGCGCTGCAGGTTGCGGCGCAGGCTGTCGATGTCGCGGCCGGTTCGCAATTCGCTCCAGATCGCGTCGGCCAGTTGCGTCTGCACGTCGGCGAAAGAGATCAGCCCGCGCTTGTCGGCGACCTTCGTCTCGGCATCTGCGAGCCGCACCGCCACCCCGTCCGACATCAACTGGTCGAGCACCTTCTTCTGGATGTCGAGCACGGCGGTGGCAAGACTGAAGTCGGTATTGACGACGACCTGTCCGCCCGGCGTGATGCGCTCCAGGTGGTCGACGCCGAGCCGGCTCATGAACTTCGGATCGAAGCGGAAGCTGTCGACCGAAAACACTTCCTTCGCGAGCAGGTCGAGCGCCTCGCGCTGGCGTGCGGCGGACACCGGCACCAGCAGCGGCCCGTCGCCTGCGCCGACGACTTCGCGCGACGTGTAGACGCCGCCGATGTACTTGCCGATCAGCGGTGCGACGAACCCGATCGCATTGATCGCGCGCTGCAGGTTGCGCCGGTAGACGGACAGGTTGTCGCCGGGCTTGAGCTCGAACTTCTGCGTGCGCGCCAGCAGCTCGCGCGCCTGCACGACGCGCCGCTGGTAGTACGCGAGCGGATCGCTGCCCAGGTCGAACTGGTTGGCGGTCGGGTCGATGCCCGTGCCGAAAAAGCCGCCGGCGTCCTCGTCGGTCGCATAGGCGAGCGCCGGGTTGTTGGCCGAACGCGCGGCGATCTTCGCCAGTTCTTCCTTTTCGGTCTCGGGCGCGAGCGGGCGGTACGCGTATTCGATCGCCCAGTAGTCGTACTCGCCGAGCGTGACCTGGCTGTAGACGGTCGCGGGCTCGTTCTCGAGCGGGACGTTCAGCGCGTTGTAGTCCATCACCGAGTTCGAGATGCCGCGCGCGCGCGCGTACGCGGCGTCGCGCAGCTTTTCGAGCTGCACGCCGGTCGAACCCTTGAAGTTGTGCCGCAGGCCCAGCGCGTGCCCGACCTCGTGCATCACGACTTCCTTCAGGCTGTCGCGGATGAAGCGGTCGGCGTCCGGCCCGGTCGGATCGAGCGCACCGCGCGCCACCAGCAGGTCGAACGCGAAGTTCGCCTGTTCGAGCGCGTCGAACGCGTACGTGCACAGCCGCGCATCGAGCAGTTCGGTCAACGAAGAAGCGGCGGGCGGGCGCGGCAGCGTCTCGCCGGCCTGCGCACGGCCGATGCGCACCCAGTTCTCCGGGATGATCGCCGCAGCGGCGAGGATCTCGCCGGTGCGCGGATCCGACTGGCTGGGGCCGACCGCGACCGCGCCCGGCCCCTGCATCGAGAACCAGCGGACCGCGAGGTGGCGCGTGCCCTCGACCGTGCTCCAGTCGGCGTCCGCGGGCTGCTGCTTCACGACGATCGCGTCCTTGAAGCCGGCGCGCTCGAAGGCCTTGTTCCATTCGAGGATGCCGGCCCGCACCGCGTCGCGCCACTTCTCCGGGATGTTCTTGTCCATCCACACGACGATCGGCTCTTTCGGTTCGGCGAGCGCCGCGTTCGGATCCTTCTTTTCGAGTCGCCAGCGTTCGACATAGTGCGTGCGGGCATCCAGACCCAGCTCGTTGCCCAGGTCCAGAAACGCGGTCGTGAAGTGGCCGACGCGCTGGTCCGCAAGCCGCGGCCGCATCGGCTCCTTCGGCAGCGGCATCAGGTTGTACGTGTAGGTCAGGAACAGGCTGCGGTTGTCGGGCAGCGTGCTGGGCGGCGCGACCTGCGGCGTTCCCGGCGGCGGCGGTGTCAGCGGCGGCGCGGGGATCTTGGGCACCGCGTAGTGCGCACGATAGGTGACGTGCGAGGCTGCGTCGCTCGAGCGCACGCGTTCGATGTTGCTGTTGTTGCGGTCGAACGCGTAAGCGAGGCGGAAGCGCGTTTCGAGCTGCGTCTGCGCGCCCGGGATGTCGGATCCGAACAGCGCCGCGGCATCGACCAGGAAGGACTTGCGCTCCGGGTGCGGCGCCGACACGACGGCCGCGCTGGCGAGCAGGCTGTCCGAGTAGCTCTCGCGCACGGCGGCGGCAAGCGGCGTGCCCTCCGGCGCGCGAACGCGCAAGTTGCGCGCGACGAGCTGCAGGTTGTTGCCGACACGGCGTAGCGTGGCGATCTGCTCCTGCCCCATCAGTCCGGGCAGGAAGAAGCGCTCGCCCAATCCGCTCGCAAGCCAGATCGAGAAGAAGAATGGCTGGTCGAGCTGCTCGGGCCGCACTTCCAGCCAGGTGCGCTCGTCCTTCTGCCAGAACGTGAAGAAGCCCTTGATCTCCTTCGCGTCCTTGATCACCTCGGCGAACGGACGCAACGGCGGCGGCTCGCCTGGCCGTTGCGCCGCGGCAGGCGCGGCAGCGGGGCTTGCACCCGCGGACTTCGCGTCGGTCGGACCCGGCGCGGACGAGGCCGGTGCGGACGCGGCCGGCGCGGACGACGCACTCGCGCCCGGCGCGGGCTGCACAACCGGCGCCGGGGTCGTCGCGCAGGCGCCCAGCGCCAGCGCCGCGCCCGCAGCGGCGGCGCGCCATACGATTCGATGCATTGATCGGTGCGTTGGTGTGACGGTCATGGCAGGCAACTGATTCGGAAAGGCGCAGAGCGTAGAAGCGATTCCCCTAAAATTCAAACTCTTGCGACGAAACGGCGGAATCGTGGAATCGACTGCAGACATGCGTGCGACGGAGGCGACAGCAGAGTTGCCGAAGAGTTTCGAGCCAAACGCGATCGAGGCGTTCTGGGGTCCGCTGTGGGAGTCGCGCGGCTACTTCAAACCCAGCCTCGACTCGACCAAGCCTTCGTTCTGCATCCAGCTTCCACCGCCGAACGTCACCGGCGTGCTGCACATGGGGCACGCGTTCAACCAGACGATCATGGACGCGCTGACCCGCTACCACCGGATGCGCGGGTTCAACACGCTGTGGGTTCCCGGCGTCGACCACGCCGGTATCGCCACGCAGATCGTCGTCGAACGCCAGCTCGAAGCCGAAGGGCTGACGCGCCACGATCTAGGCCGCGCCGAGTTCGAAAAGCGCGTCTGGGCGTGGAAGGAGAAGTCGGGCGGAACGATCACGCAACAGATGCGCCGGCTCGGCGCATCGGTCGACTGGTCGCGCGAGTACTTCACGATGGACGAGCCGCGCTCTGCGGCGGTCATCGAGACCTTCGTCCGGCTGTACGAGCAGGGGCTCATCTACCGCGGCAAGCGGCTGGTCAACTGGGACCCGGTGCTGAAGACGGCTGTATCCGACCTCGAAGTCGTCAGCGAGGAGGAGGAAGGCCGGCTCTATCACCTGCGCTATCCGCTGGCCGACGGCTCGGGGTATCTGGTGGTGGCGACGACCCGGCCCGAAACGATGCTCGGCGACACCGCGGTCATGGTGCATCCAGACGACGAGCGCTACCGGCATCTGGTCGGCACAACGGTGCGGCTGCCGCTGGCGGAACGAGAGATTCCGATCATTAGTGACGACTACGTCGATCGCGAGTTCGGCACCGGCGTCGTCAAGGTCACGCCGGCGCACGACTTCAACGACTACGCGGTCGGCCAGCGGCACGGCTTGCCGATGATCAGCATCTTCACGCTCGACGCGAAAATCAACGACAACGCGCCGGTCAAGTACCGCGGGCTGGACCGCGCCGCCGCGCGCGAAGCCGTCGTCACGGACTTGCAGGCGGCGGGCCTCGTCGAAAAGATCGAGAAGCACGTGCTGAAGGTGCCCAGAGGCGACCGCACCGGCGTGGCGATCGAGCCGATGCTGACCGACCAATGGTTCGTCGCAACCTCAAAACCGGCGCCTGCGGGAACGCGCTTTCCGGGCAAGAGCATCGCGCAGGTGGCCACCGAAGCCGTCGCCGACGGCCGAATCCGCTTCGTTCCGGAAAGCTGGATCAGCACGTACATGCACTGGATGAACAACATCCAGGACTGGTGCATCTCGCGCCAGTTGTGGTGGGGCCACCAGATTCCCGCGTGGTACGACGAGCAGGGCAACGTCTACGTGGCGCGCAGCGAAGCCGAGGCGCAGGCGAAAGCCGGCGCCGACAAGCGGCTCACGCGCGATCCCGACGTGCTTGACACGTGGTTCTCTTCGGCGCTCGTATGCCATTCGACGCTCGGCTGGCCGAAGCAGACCAGGGAGCTCGAACTTTTCCTGCCGTCTTCGGTGCTGACCACCGGGTACGAGATCATCTTCTTCTGGGTGGCGCGCATGATCATGATGACCATGCACTTCACCGGCAAGGTGCCCTTCGAGGTCGTCTACATCCACGGCATGGTGCGCGACGCCGAAGGCAAGAAGATGTCGAAGTCCGAAGGCAACGTGCTCGATCCGGTCGATCTGATCCAGGGCGTGGATGTCGAGACGCTCGTGAAGAAGTCGACGACCGGCCTGCGCCGCCCGCAGGATGCGCCGAAGATCGAAAAGCGCGTGCGCGAGCACTTCCCGAGCGGAATCAACGCGTACGGCGCCGACGCGCTGCGCTTCACGATGGCCTCGTACGCGACGCTCGGGCGCAACGTGAACTTCGACATCAAGCGCTGCGAGGGCTACCGCAACTTCTGCAACAAGCTGTGGAACGCCACCCGTTTCGTGCTGATGAACACGGCCGGCAAGGACTGCGGGCTGGACGGGTCGGCGCCGGTCGAGCTCGGCTTCGCCGACCGCTGGATCATCGGCGAGCTGCAGCGCACGGAGGCCGAGGTCGAGCGGGGCTTCGCCGAGTACCGGCTCGACAACGTGGCCAACGCGATCTACGGCTTCGTGTGGAACGAGTACTGCGACTGGTACGTCGAGCTGGCGAAGGTCCAGCTCCAGCAGGGCAGCGAGGCGCAGCGCCGCGGCACCCGCCGCACACTGCTCGCCGTGCTCGAGGCCACGTTGCGGCTTGCGCACCCGATCATCCCGTTCGTCACCGAGGCGTTGTGGCAGAAAGTCGCCGTGCTCGCCGGCAAGCGGCGGGCCGACGAACAGACGTCGGTGATGATCCAGCCCTACCCCAAGGCTGAACCGTCGAAGATCGATCCAGCGGCCGACGCGGAGGTTGCGCTGCTCAAGCGTCTGACCGACGCATGCCGCAATTTGCGCGGCGAGATGAATCTATCGCCGGCGCAGAAGGTGCCGCTCGTGGCGACCGGAGACGCCGCGCGGCTGGCGACGTTCGCGCCATACATGCAGGCGCTCGCGCGCCTGTCCGAAGTGCGGCTGGTTGCGGATTTCGATGCAGCCACGCACGGCGCGCCGGCGCCGGTCGCGGTGGTCGACAACGATCGGCTGATGCTGCTCGTCGAAGTCGACGTCGCCGCCGAGCGCGAGCGGCTCGCCAAGGAGATCGCACGGCTCGAAGGCGAAATTCGCAAAGCCGAAGGCAAACTCGGCAACGCGAGCTTCGTCGAGCGCGCACCGCCGGCGGTCGTCGCTCAGGAGAGAGAACGGCTCGCCAACTTCGGCGCGACGCTGGCCAAGGTGCGCGAGCAGCTCGCGCGGCTGACCCCCAACTGAGAATTACGCGAGTTCGCAACGCCGCCGCCCCGCAAGTTCGTTTCGCCCGTGCGGGTGCCGGCTCCGTCAATTCGAGCAGCGCAAGCGATCTCGGCGTTGCGAGCGGCGGAGATTCCTCGCCTGCGGCTCGGAATGACAAGAGCGGCGTTGCGGTTCCGAATGACGAAGCGAGGCCGGGGTGGAATGACGCTGGCTTGTCATCCCGAGCGAACGCGAGGGATCCCGGCGTTGCGAGCGGCAGAGATTCCTCGCCTGCGGCTCGGAATGACAAGACAGGAACCGCTCGGAATGACACGAGAGGGACCGCTTGGAATGACGACGGGGGCTCGGAATGACGAAGGGCGAGGGGTGCGAGCGCCAAGCGGTCAGAAGCTGTGAATCTTTCTACTGCGCGGCCCGCTGGCGTCGTTGCACGGTGCACGGTGTTGGCTGCGGCCGCCCGCCTGCGGCGGGCTTAACGCACGCTGCGCGCACGCGAGCCTGCGCCGAAAGGCTGGCGCCTTTTCGGGCAAGGCCCATCCACTTGATATGTCTCGGCCCTGCGGCTGCGTGCCCCCGGACTCGATCCGGGGCAGCGGGCCGCTCGCGACGAAATCTTCACAGCTTCTCCCCAGTGCCACGAAGATTCGTAATGCTCGATCGGTTGCAGCCGGGCTAATTTGCGTAAGGGCCGCTCGGTCGTGGCTGCTCCGGCGGCGCCGGTGCCGGCGCCGGTTGCGTCGCGGGTGCCGGTGAAATGGGGCCGGGCGTCTGCGGCGCAGGCACCATCACGCCCGGCGCGAGCGGGATCTCCGGCACGATGGTGACCCCGTTGACCCAGTAGCGCGTCTCCCCGAAGCAGCTCGTCGGCAGTCCGACCTTCTCCTCGTAGTGCAGCGAGACGCGACGGCCCATCGCCTTGTTGACCTCCTCCGCGACCTTCTCGTCCCACACGGTGAAGTAGAACTTCTCCTGCGTGGCGCCCGGCATCGACACCATCGCCAGCTCGCCCTCCCACGTCTTGCAGATCCAGCCCTTCCTGCTGAACTTTTGCACCCAACCGGCGCGCTCGCCGGTCGAGTAGCTCCACGACAGCACGACGAAGAAGTACAGCGCCACGAGCAGCGCGATCAGCGGCAGTCCGACGAACGCGAATTTCTTCATTGTGCGACCGCCGCTTAACGCCGCTTCAGGTAGTGGATGAATTCGCCGTCGACGGTTTCCTGCGCGAGCAGTTCGTTGCCGGTCTGCTTCGAGAACGCCTTGAAATCGCGCAACGACCCCGGATCGGTGGCGACGATCTTCAGCACCTCGCCGCTCGCCATCGCCGCGAGCGCCTTCTTCGCCCGCAGCACCGGCAGCGGGCAATTCAGTCCGCGTGTGTCGATTTCCTTGTCGAAGCTGATCATGGCGTGCGCCAACGGGTTGGCTAGGGCAACGGCAGAAAGTGTACTTCGTGGCCGCGTTCGCGCAGCCAGTCGGCGAGCGCGAAACCGGTACCGAGCGGCCAGACGCGCACCTTCGCCGGCTCGATCAAGCGGTACTCCACGAGCTCCTCGTTCAATCGCACTTCGCCCTGCGCGGGCACGTGGTAAGCGATGATGACCTGGTTGCGCAGCGCGAACGCGTAAACGCCCACCAGCCGCGCGTCGAGCGCGTCGAGCTGCGTCTCCTCCTTGACCTCGCGGATCACCGCATCGCGCGGGTCTTCGTCGCGCTCAAGGAATCCGGTGACGAGTGCGAAACGTCCTTCCGGCCACGCCGCGTTGCGCGCGAGAAAGACCTTGCCCTGGTACTCGATGACCGCGGCGACGACCGGGGTGGGATTGTCCCAGTGCACCCAGCCGCAGGCCGGACACGCGCTGCGCTCGCGCTCGCCGTAAACGCCGCGCATGAGCGGGGTCGCGCAGCGCGGGCAGAAGCGGAACTCGTCGGCCGTCACGATCGCCGCCGTCGCCCGCGCGCGACGCCGCCGTCGCCCGCGCGCGGCCCGACACACGCGGCGCCGGAGCGGGCTCCGCCGGCAGCCGCGGTGCGCCGGTGCCCGACGTGGCTCAGAGCCGCTCCTCCACCCACGCGCGCACGCCCGCGAGGGCACCGGGCAGTTTGGCGGGATCGGTACCGCCGGCCATCGCCAGGTCGGCGCGGCCGCCGCCGCGGCCCCCGACCTGCTGCGCGACGAAGTTGACCAGATCGCCCGCCTTGACTTTCGCGACCGCATCGGGCGTGACGCCGGCGGCGAGCTGCACCTTTCCGTCCTCGACCGCCGCCAGCACGATCGCCGCGGACTTCAATTTGCCCTTGAGCCGGTCGACCGTCTCGCGCAGCGCCTTGGCATCGGCGCCCTCAAGCGTGGCGGCAAGCACCTTGACGCCCTTGACGTCGGCGGCCTGCGCAGCGAGGTCGTCGCCCTGGCTCATCGCGAGCCGGCTCTTCAGTCGCGCGACCTCTTTTTCGAGCGACTTCACGTGCTCGAGCAGGTGCTCGATCTTCTGCGTCACCTCGGCGGCGGGCGCCTTCAGTGCTGCGGCGATCTGCGCAAGCTGCGCATCGAGCGCCTGCACCCAAGCGAGCGCGCCTTCGCCCGTCACCGCTTCGACGCGCCGGATGCCCGACGCCACGCCGCCCTCCGACACGATCTTGAACAGCCCGATATCGCCGGTCCGCGCCACGTGCGTGCCGCCGCACAGTTCGCGCGAGGTGCCGATGTCGAGCACGCGCACGTCGTCGCCGTACTTTTCGCCGAACAGCGCGACCGCACCGCCGCGCACGGCGTCGTCGAAACTCATGACGCGCGCCAGCGTGGGCGTGTTGGCGAGGATCTCGCGGTTGACGATCTCCTCGACCCGGCGGATCTGCTCGGCGGTAAGCGGCGCGTCGTGGCTGAAGTCGAAGCGGGTCTTCTCGGCGTCGACCAGCGAACCCTTCTGCTGTACGTGCGCGCCGAGCACCTCGCGCAAAGCCTTGTGCATCAGGTGCGTGGCCGAGTGGTTGCGCATCGTCCGCACGCGCAGCCGCCCGTCGACCTGCGCCCGCACGGTATCGCCGAACTCGATCGAGCCGGTCTTGACCACACCGTGGTGGCCGAACACGTCCGGCATGATCTTCTGCGTGTCTAGCACTTCGAACGCGCCGCCGGGGCCGGCGATCTCGCCGCGATCGCCCACCTGCCCGCCGGACTCGGCGTAAAACGGCGTGGTGTCGAGCACCATGATCGCACGCTGCCCGGCGCGCACTTCCGCCACCGGCGTGCCGTCGACGTACAGCGCGACGACCTTCGCTTCGCAGGCCAGATGCTCGTAGCCGACGAAGCGCGTCTTGTCGCCGGCGTACTCGACGCCGCCGGCCATCTTGAACTTGCCCGCCGCACGCGCCTGTTCGCGCTGACGCTGCATCGCGCGCTCGAAGCCCGCGTGATCCACACCGATGCCGCGCTCGCGGCAGATGTCCGCGGTCAGATCGACCGGAAAGCCGTACGTGTCGTACAGCACGAACACCGTCTCGCCGTCGAGCATTCGAACGTCGCCCGGCTGCATGCGGCCGAGCGCGGACTCCAGGATCCGCATGCCGTTTTCCAGCGTCTCGCCGAAGCGCTCTTCTTCCTGTTTGAGCACGCCCTCGATGCGCGCCTGCTGCTCGCGCAGCTCGAGATACGCATCGCCCATCTCGCGCACGAGGTCCGGCACGAGGCGATGGAAAAACGCCTCGCGTGCGCCGAGCTTGTAACCGTGCCGCAGTGCGCGGCGGATGATCCGCCGCAGCACATACCCGCGCCCTTCGTTGCCCGGGATCACGCCGTCGGCGATCAGGAAACTGCAGGCGCGGATGTGATCTGCGATGACCTTCAGCGAGTTGTTGGCCAGATCGCTCGTGCCGGTGGCGCGCGCCGCCGCCTTGATCAGGTTGCGGAACAGATCGATCTCGTAGTTCGAGTGCACGCCCTGCAGCACGGCGGCCAGCCGCTCCAGCCCCATGCCCGTATCGACGCACGGCTTCGGCAGCGGCGTGAGCACCCCCGCTTCGCTGCGGTCGAACTGCATGAAGACGAGATTCCAGATCTCGATGTAGCGGTCGCCATCGGCATCCGGCGAGCCCGGCGGGCCGCCTTCGACGTCGGGACCGTGGTCGTAGAAGATCTCGCTGCAAGGCCCGCACGGCCCGGTATCGGCCATCTGCCAGAAGTTGTCCGACACGTACTTCGGCTGGTTGGGCTTGTCGCCGATGCGGATGCACCGATCGGCAGGAACGCCGATCTGTTTGGTCCAGATGTCGTACGCCTCGTCGTCGTCCACGTAGACGGTGGTCCACAGCCGCTCGGGCGGCAGCTTGTAGACCTCGGTCAGCAGCTCCCAGGCGTATCGGATCGCGTCGCGCTTGAAGTAGTCGCCGAAGGAAAAGTTGCCCAGCATCTCGAAGAACGTGTGATGCCGCGCCGTGTAGCCGACGTTCTCCAGATCGTTGTGCTTGCCGCCGGCGCGCAGGCACTTCTGCGCGGTCGCCGCACGCTTGTACGGACGCGTCTCGCGGCCGGTGAACACATCCTTGAACTGCACCATGCCCGAGTTGGTGAACAGCAACGTCGGATCGTTGCCCGGCACGAGGCTCGAAGCACGAACGACCGTGTGCCCCCTGGACTCGAAAAACTTCAGGAACTTGTCACGGATGTCGGCGCTTTTCATGTCGGCAACGGGTGGCGCGATGGCGCGCAAATCCGCGCCACGCTTGAAAATTTCTCGATGGGTCGATGATAACAGGGGGGGTCCGCGTCACCTCCGGCGGCGCCGTGCATTGATCCGCCGCAAACGCCGGCGACGCGGATTCGGCGAGACTGCCGCCACGAGCTGCGGCGCTACACTGCGCGCCGCCCCGAACGAACGCAACGCCCTTGGATTCTCCCGCGCCCGCACCCCCCATCGCCGCGATCCGCCCGGGATCGCTCGAAGCCTGGCGTGTCGCGTCGCGGCCGCGCACCTGGTGGATCGCCACGGTGCCGGTGTTCGTCGGCACGAGTTTCGCTTTCCTGGCGAGCGGCGCGGTCGACGTGCTGTTCGCCACCCTCGCGCTGGTGGGGTCGGTGCTGTTGCAGATCATCGCCAACCTGCAGAACGACGTGGGCTACAGCGCGCGCGGCGCCGACTCCGACCGCCGCGTCGGGTTTCCGCGCGCGACCTCGAACGGCTGGCTCACGCCGCGCGAGGTCCGCATCGCGATCGCTCTGGCGGTCGCCCTCGTCGCGCTGATCGGCCTGCCGATCGTCGCGCGCTGGGGGCTGCCGGCCCTCGTGATGGGCGTGGCGTCGCTGCTCGGCGCGCTCGGCTACATGGGCGGACCGCGACCGATCGCGTATACGCCGTTCGGCGAATTGACCGTGTTCGTCTTCTTCGGCCTCGTCGCGGTGGCCGGCAGCGGCTACATCCAGACCGGCACGGTCGATGCGCCGCTGTGGCTTGCGGGAGCGGCGATCGGATCGCTCGCCGCCGCGGTCCTGGTCGTCAACAACCATCGCGACATCGCGCACGACGCGGCGACCGGACGCCGCACGTTCGCGGTGCTTGCCGGAACACGCGCATCGACGCGGCTGTACGCGGTGCTGATGCTATGGCCCTTCGCGACCGTGCCTTTGCTTGCCTGGATGACAGGCAGCGCCTGGCTGTGGCTGCCGCTGCTTGCGTTGCCTTCCGCGGTCGCGCTCGTGCGCGCGCTGCCGGCCACGCCGGCGGGACCGGACTTCAACGCGCTGCTGTTGCGCACGGTGATGCTCGAGGCGCTGTTCGGCGCGCTGTTGACCGTCGGTACGCTGCTCGCCGCCTGGACCTGACCGGGCCGCGCGGTGCCGCCTCGCGCCGCGCGGCGACCCGCAACGCCTCGTTGTCTCAGCGATGGCAGACGCTCGCGAACGCGGCGATCGCCGGATGGTCCGCGCCCGCCACGCGTGCGGCGTGTGCAAGTCCCGATAGCCCGAACAGAACGATCAGCGCCCCCGCCATCGGCTTGAGCCACGCGCGCGCGTGCGCGAGCGTGCCGGCCGCAGCGCCCCCGCCGACTCGGCTCGCGGCGAAATCGACGAACACCAGGTTCGGCAGCGTGCCGAGCCCGAAAGCGAGCATCACGAGCGCGCCCTGCCATGGCCCTCCGGACACGAGCGCCAGCGGAAGCGCGGCGTAGACCATGCCGCACGGGATCCAGCCCCACGCGAGCCCGGCGACCAGCGCCTGGCGCCCCGAGCGCGGCGGATAGACGCCGCGCGCGAACGGCGCGACGAGGCGCCACACCCACGCGCCGATCGGCTCGATCCGCTTGAGCCATCGTCCGCGCCCGAACATCGAGGCACCGATCGCGAGCAGCATGACGCTGCCGACCACGAGCAGCGCAACCTGCACCGGCAGCACCTCGGCGGCGAACAGCGCACCGCCGAGCGCGCCGCCGAGCGCGCCGGCCGCCGAATAGCTGAGGATGCGTCCCGTGTGGTACCCCGCCGCGAGCCGCGCGGGGGCAACGTCGCGCGGGCGGTTCATCTGCAGCGCACCGATGAAACCGCCGCACATGCCCGCGCAGTGCAGGCCGCCGAGGGCGGCCAGCGCGAACGCCGCGATCGCCTGGGTGGTCACCAAGTCCAGCATCGGTCGAAGCCAAGCGGATTCGCGAGTCTATCCCGCACTGCAGGGCAGGCGGCGCCGGTCGAATGCCCGCGCGATGCGCACCGCATCGGCGTCAAACGATCTTCGAGTATCGCCGCACGCGCTCGTCGTGCTGCAAGTAGCGGTCGAACGTCATCGCGATCGCGCGAACGAGCAGCTTGCCCTTCGGCGTGACGCCGATCCGGTCGGCGGAAAGCTCGACCAGCCCCTCGTCGGCGAACCGCTCGAGGGAAGCAAGCTCCCGCGCGAAGTACGTGTCGAACTCGATCCGGTGCGCGGTTTCGACCGCCTCCTTGGGAACGACGAAATTGCACATCAGCGACATGATCACGGCACGCCGCAGCAGGTCGTCGCGGTCCAGCAGGATGCCGCGCGCCGTCGGCAGCAGGCCGCTGTCGATCCGGTCGTAATACGCCTCGAGCTCGCGCTCGTTCTGCGAATACGTCGGCCCGATCTTGCTGATCGCCGACACGCCCAGCCCGATCAGGTCGCAGTCGGGGCGCGTGCTGTAGCCCTGGAAGTTGCGGTGCAGCCGGCCCTGGTTCTGCGCGCGCGCCAGATCGTCGTCGCTCTTGGCGAAGTGGTCCATGCCGATGTACTGGTAGCCGGCGTCGGTCAGGCGCCGGATCGCATCGAACATGATCCCCATTTTTTCCTTCGACGACGGCAACTCGGCCTGACTGATGCGCCGCTGCGGCTTGAAGCGCTCGGGCAGATGCGCGTAGTGATATAGGGCGATGCGCTCTGGCCCGATCGCGAGCACCTTGTCGAGCGTGCGCGCAAACGTCTCGCGCGTCTGCTTCGGCAGGCCGTAGATGAGGTCGAGGTTGACGGACTGGAAGCCGGACGCCCGCGCCGCGTCGATCGTCGCCTGCGTGGCATCGAAACTCTGCAGGCGATTGACCGCGCGCTGAACCGCGACGTCGAAGTCCTGCACGCCGACCGACATGCGATTGAAGCCCAGTTCACTTAGCACCCGCACCTTGTCGGGCGGTGTGGAGCGCGGATCGACTTCGACGCTGAACTCGCCGCGCTCCGCCAGCGGGAAGCGCTGCGTCAGCATCTTCATCAGCGCGCACAGCTCGTCGTTCGACAAAAAGCTCGGCGTGCCGCCACCCAGATGCAGCTGTTCGATCCGGCGCTCGCCCGTGAGCCGTTCGCAGACCAGATCGGCTTCGCGTTTGAGCGCGGCGAGGTACTGCGCCGTCTTGCCGTGGTCGCGCGTGATGACCTTGTTGCAGGCGCAGTAGTAGCAGACCGTGTTGCAGAACGGCAGGTGCACGTACAGCGACAGCGGCGTCGGAGCGTCGGCCGCGCCGCGCTTGCCGAGCCAATTGGCAAACGCCTGCGCGTCGAACGCTTCGACGAACCGATCTGCGGTCGGATACGACGTGTAGCGTGGTCCGGGCACGTCGAAACGTCCCAACAACGCGGGATCGGGCAACGCGACCTCGTTGCGCATGGGCATCAGCATCGGATCCTTTGCTCGGGATGGGCACCAGTGTACGGCGTGCGCGACCGCCCGACCTTGTAACGGGGTCCGTGTATTATTCTCCCGCCTCTCATCGCGTTCTTGATGGGCGTCAACCGCGTGAGCGGCCGGCACGACGATTCACTGATCCCGACTTCGGCAACCACCGCGATGCTTCTGAGGAAACAGGCGGGTGACACCCGTGGCGCGATGCCGGGCGAGGCGCGACGTTCTTCAGAGGAAGCAACACGCATGAATTCGCCCGGTTTCTCGCTGTCCCACCTGAAGGTTGCATGTGCCAGCTGCAACCTGCGCGAGTTGTGCCTTCCGGTCGGACTGTCGCTCGCCGACATCGACAAGGTCGAGGAACTGGTCGCCACGCGCAAGCGAATCAAGCGCGGAGAAAGCCTGTTCCGCGCGGGCGACCGCTTCGAGTCGCTGTACGCGGTGCGGCTGGGATTCCTGAAGAGCACGGTGATGTCGCCGGACGGCCGCGAGCAGGTCACGGGGTTCCACATGGCCGGCGAACTGGTCGGCCTCGACGGGATCAGCAGCGAAAAGCATACGTGCGACACGGTCGCGCTCGAGGACACCGAGGTCTGCGTGATCCCGTACGAGCGGCTCGAGGAAGTCGCCACCGCGGTACCGATGCTGCGCAACCACTTCCACAAGGTGATGAGCCGCGAGATCGTCCGCGAGCACGGCGTCATGCTGCTGCTGGGCAGCATGCACGCGGAAGAGCGGCTCGCCGCCTTCCTGTTGAACCTGTCGCAGCGTTTCGAGGCGCGCGGATACTCCCGCACCGAGTTCGTGTTGCGGATGACGCGCGCCGAGATCGGCAGCTTTCTCGGACTGAAGCTCGAGACCGTCAGCCGCGTGCTGTCGCGCTTCGCGCAGGACGGCCTGATCGAGGTCAATCAGAAGCACGTCCGCATCGTCGATCCGGACGGGCTGCGCGCGATCGTCTCCGGGCAGGCGCCGGCCTGCGAGCGCTGAAGCGCTACTGCCGAACCGGCTCGCCGCTTCCTTCGTCCGCCGCGCCGTCCGCGCGCTTCGGACACCCGTGTGGACGGTCTTCTGCGCCCATCGGGCAGCGGTTCGCCTCGAAAGGCGAACGCGACAGGAACACCGTCAATGCGCTCGCCGCCGACGTGATCGCCCAGAAGAAGAAGAATCCGATCGTGTAAACGGGCGTCCGCTCGACGTCGAGCGGCGCGCCGAACGGATGCAGATCGGCCGGATCGAACACGGCGAAGAAGATCATCTCCGCGACGGCGGCGACCAGAAACGCGGGCCAGAGCACCCATAGCACCCGTTGTCCCAAGTCCTGCGTCATCCTCGCCCCCTTCTTACGTCCCGTCGCGCCGGATCGTCAACGCTTCGGCGCGAGCCGGAAAACCTTCGCGACCCGCCCCTGCTCCATCGCGGCGTCGCCGTCGATCCGCCACTGCGCCGTTTCGACGACGATGCGCCACGCGGGCTGCCGCGCCACCGGCGCTGCCTCGGTCCAGCCGCCGGCGTACTCCGCGCTGCGCCCGTCCTGCGCGCCCCCGATGCGTGCCAGCACCGCGCTGCGGTCGGCACCGCTGCGTCCCGGATGGATCAGCCGCACGCGCAATGTCGCCTCGGGCGCAAGCGCCTGCGCCGCAACGAGTCGCACGCCGATCGGATCGCCCGGCTCGATGCCGCCGATGTGCAGCTCGGCTTCGATACCGAGCTCCGCCGCGCGCCGGCTGCGCGAAAGCTCATCGTTGATCGCGAGCCCGCGCCTGTAGTAGTCGGCCGCGACCACACCGTCGGCGCCGCGGAAGGCGATGACCGCCGTGACGATGCCGCCGACGACGGCGGCGGCCGGCAGCGCCATCAGCAGCCACGGCCACGGCTCGCGATACCACGGTTTGGCCATTGCGCCGTTCATCCTATCGCCGCAACCCGAGGAAGGTGGTCTTCTCGCGCACCCGGATCGACGGATCGTCCTGCGCGATGATCTCGACGTAGACGCGGTGCGAGCCGGGCGCCACCGTTTCGGGCGGCGCCTGCAGGCGCAGCGGCACCGACATCGTCGTGGCCGCGGGAACTTCGAACACGGTCTGCGAGGCGACCGCCAGACCGTCGAGCCCCTCGGCGCGCACGGTATACACGCGGCCGCGTTCGCTGGTGTTCATGACCTGGAGCCGGTAAGCGTTCTCGATCCACCCGGTGTCGACCTCGCGCGCGAGCGAGCCGCGATCGCGGATCACGTCGACCTTCAGCGGAACGCGCAGCGCGAGCGCGACGACGAGCGCGGTCGTGATCGCGGCCAGGATCGACGCATAGACGAGCACGCGCGGCCGCAACACGCGATTCCAGATCCCGGCGGCGCCGTAATGACCTTCGATTGCGCGCTCGGTCGAGTAGCGGATCAGCCCGCGCGGCAGCCCGACCTTGTCCATCACGTAGTTGCACGCGTCGATGCATGCGGCGCAGCCGATGCACTCGTACTGCAGCCCGTTGCGGATGTCGATGCCGGTCGGACAGACCTGCACGCACAGTCCGCAATCGACGCAGTCGCCCAGCCCCGCGGCTTTGCGGTCCTGCCGCTTGTTCCAGGCGCCGCGCGGCTCGCCGCGCGCGCGGTCGTACGTGATGATCAGCGTGTCGGGGTCGAACATCGCGCTCTGGAAGCGCGCGTACGGGCACATGTACTTGCACACCTGCT
>CAZIJU010000076.1:0-264 GCA_964539745.1 uncultured Burkholderiaceae bacterium
AGGCTGAGCTACACCCCGATCGGGCAGTTCCAGCAGAAACCGGCGCTGCCTGCGACGACCAAGAACTGGGCGCCTAACGGTCCCGGTCCATCGCGAAGATATTCAAGTTTAGCAAGGAATCTCGATATGCCGAGGGCGGCAGCAGCCTGGCCGCTGTTGCGGCCCGAGCGGATTCGTCGCTCGCGCGCCGGCGGACGTATGTGATCGAGCCGTTTGCCTGGACAATGCGGGCGATCTCCGCGAAGTCACCGCCGCCTCCCCGGA
>CAZIJU010000076.1:274-18222 GCA_964539745.1 uncultured Burkholderiaceae bacterium
GGTGAGAGGATTCGAACCTCCGACTCCTGCGTCCCGAACGCAGTACTCTACCAGACTGAGCTACACCCCGATGTCGGTCGACGCGTCGCCGACCGCTTGCGTCCCTAGCGGTCTCGCCGCATCGCGAACGCGTTCAATTCTAACAAAGAACGCTTGAACTCCGAGTCGGCGAGCCCCGTGACGGCTTCGAACGCGAGGTTCGACTCCTGCTCCGCACGGCGGCGCGCGTAATCGAGCGAGCCGTTGTCTGTCACGATCTGCGCGATCTCGGCGAAATCGCCGCCGCCTTCCCGGATTGCGCGCTCGACGAGCGCGCGTTGGGCCGGCGTCGACGAGCGCAGCGCGTGGATCAGAGGCAGGGTAGCCTTGCCTTCGCGCAGATCGTCGCCGAGACGCTTGCCGATGTCCTCGGCGTTGCCCGAGTAATCGAGCACGTCGTCGATGATCTGGAACGCGGTGCCGAGGCTGGCGCCGTAGCGCGCGCAGGCGGATTCGGTCGCCGCGTCCGCGCCGCCGAGCACGGCACCGATGCGGGCGGCCGCCTCGAACAGCGTGGCCGTCTTGCGCTCGACGACCATTAAATAACGGGCTTCGTCCACGGACGGATCGTGAACGTTCATCAGTTGCAGCACTTCACCTTCGGCGATGCGATTGGTCGCGTCCGCCAGGATTCGCATCACTCGCATGCTCCCGGCGTCGACCATCATCTGGAAAGAGCGCGAGTACAGGAAGTCTCCGACGAGAACACTCGCTGCGTTGCCGAACATCGAGTTGGACGTGGGGCGCCCGCGGCGCAGATCCGACTCGTCCACCACGTCGTCGTGCAACAACGTGGCCGTATGGATGAACTCGATCACCGCGGCCAGCTGCGTGTGCGCGGTGCCACGGTAGCCCTGCGCGCGGGCGATCAACAGCAGGACGGCCGGGCGCAGACGCTTGCCTCCGCCGCCGATGATGTACTCGCCGATCGTCCCGATCAGGGCGATGTCCGACCGCAGGCGTTCGCGGATCACGTCGTCGACAGCCCGCATGTCGTCGGCGATCGGTGCGAGGATCCGGGCCAGTTCGGCGGCGCCCGTTGGCGGAGGTGGCATGACTGACGCTTGCGGCAAGTGCGGAGGGGGAATCGTCCAGCGGGCGGCGCGGATTATAGGAGGCGGGTTGTCGGGGGCGCCCGGGAACGGGCGGTCGCGGGCAAAGCCCTCCGCCGTTTGACTGAACAGCGCATGCACTGAGATAATGCACGGCTTTCCGAATGGCGGGGCCCGGCCAGCACGATGCGCCGAGGCTCAGGAGTGCAGACATGTTCGCGGTGATCAAGACGGGTGGCAAGCAGTATCGCGTTGCCCCCGGTGACAGATTGAAGGTCGAGGCTCTGCCCGTCGAAACGGGGCAGACGGTCACGCTCGACCAGGTGCTGGCAGTCGGCGGCAGCGACGGCGTGCGCGTCGGTACGCCGCTCGTAGAGGGCGTGGCCGTCACTGCAACGGTGCTGGCGCACGGTCGCCATCCAAAGGTAAAGATCTTCAAGTTGCGCCGGCGCAAGCATTTTCAGAAACACGCAGGACACCGGCAGAATTTCACCGAACTGCGCATCGATTCGATCGGTGCCTGAAGCCGGCCGGATCGCAGCGACACAGAGGTCAGACCATGGCACACAAGAAGGCGGGCGGGTCCTCGCGCAACGGGCGCGACTCGCAATCCAAGCGACTCGGGGTCAAGGTGTTCGGCGGCGAGGCGATCTCGGCCGGCGCGATCATCGTGCGCCAGCGCGGCACGAAATTCCATCCTGGCGAAAACGTCGGCATCGGGCGCGATCACACGCTGTTCGCGCTCGTAGACGGTACGGTGAGTTTTGCGGTTCGTGGCCCGAACGATCGGCAGACCGTTACGGTGGTCCCGCAGGCCGGATGAGACCGCCGGCAGACGCTGAGGATTGATCCGAAAAAGCCCTGCCGCGATCCGGCAGGGCTTTTTCGTTTTGAGCACATCATATGAAGTTCATCGACGAAGCGCGCATCGAGGTCGTTGCCGGACGCGGCGGCGATGGCAGCGCATCGTTTCGCCGCGAGAAATTCATTCCGAAGGGCGGTCCCGATGGTGGCGATGGTGGCCGCGGCGGCAGCGTCTGGGCGATTGCCGATCGCAACATCAACACACTGATCGACTACCGTTACACGCGCAGGTTCGAGGCGCAAGACGGCGAGCCCGGTCGAGGCTCGGATTGCTACGGCGCGGCAGGGCAGGACATCGAGCTGCGTGTACCCGTCGGGACCGTGATCTTCGACGAGGAAACCGGCGCCGTGATCGCGGATCTGGCGTCTGACGGCCAGCGTGCGCTGCTCGCCAGGGGTGGAGCCGGCGGACTGGGCAACCTGCATTTCAAGTCGAGTACCAACCGCGCCCCGCGGCAATTCACCAAAGGTGAACCCGGCGAGCGCCGATTGCTGCGCCTGGAACTGCGGGTGCTCGCTGACGTTGGATTGCTGGGGATGCCGAATGCGGGCAAGTCGACGCTGATCGCTGCCGTGTCGAATGCGCGTCCGAAGATCGCCGACTATCCGTTCACGACGCTCAACCCGCATCTGGGCGTCGTCCGGCTGGAAGCCGAACATGGCTTCGTCATCGCCGACGTGCCCGGGCTCATCGAGGGCGCGGCCGAGGGTGCCGGGCTCGGACACCGGTTCCTGCGCCACCTCAGCCGTACCCGGCTGCTCTTGCACGTCATCGACGTCGCGCCGACGGATCCCGATGCCGATCCCGTGGCCGATGCGCGTGCCATCGTCGCCGAACTCAGGAAGTACGACCCGACGCTGCACCGCAAGCCGCGGTGGCTGGTGCTGAACAAGATCGACCTGGTTCCACCCGACGAACGGGCCGAACGCGTCGCGGCGATCCGGCGGCGGCTTCGCACCAAGGCGCCGGTGTTCGCGATCTCGGCTGCCACCGGCGAGGGGTGCCGCGAGCTGATGTGGGCGGTGCAACGGTTCCTGTTCGAAGGGAAGCGCGCCGCGGAAGCGACCAATGATCCCCGCTTCGCCGCCGGAGCGCCGCTGCGATGACCGCGCCATCGGTGATCGCCTCGGCGCGCCGCGTCGTCGTCAAAGTTGGAAGCAGCCTCGTCACCAATGAAGGGCGCGGCCTCGACATCGAGGCCATCACCCGCTGGGCCGAGCAGATCGCCGCCATCCATGCGCTCGGCAAGCAGGTGCTGCTCGTGTCCAGCGGCGCGATCGCCGAAGGCATGCAGCGGCTTGGCTGGAAGCGGCGCCCTCAGCAGATTCACGAACTGCAGGCGGCGGCTGCCGTGGGGCAGATGGGTCTGGCGCAGGCTTACGAGACCCGTTTCCGGGCGCTGGGTCTGCGCACGGCGCAGGTACTGCTGACCCATGCCGACCTGGCCGACCGCGTCCGGTATCTGAATGCCCGCTCGACGCTGTTCACGCTGCTCGAGCTCGCCGTCGTTCCGGTGATCAACGAAAACGACACGGTCGTCACCGACGAAATCAAGTTCGGCGACAACGACACGCTGGGTGCCCTCGTCACCAACCTCGTCGAAGCCGACGCGCTCGTGATCCTGACTGACCAGGCGGGCGTGTTCAGCGCCGACCCGCGACGCGATCCGACCGCCACTCTGATCGCGGAGGCCCGGGCCGGCGATCCGTACTTGGAAACCGTCGCGGGCGGCGTGGGCAGCGGGATCGCTCGCGGCGGCATGATCACCAAGATCCTTGCGGCCAAGCGCGCCGCGCGCAGCGGCGCTCACACCGTGATCGCGTCGGGACGCGAGCCCGATGTGCTGGCTCGGCTGGCGCGCGGCGAACGCATCGGCACGCAGCTCACCGCGTCGATGCCGGTGCTCACTGCCCGCAAGCAGTGGCTTGCCGATCACCTGCAGTTGAAGGGACGCGTCGTCGTCGACGACGGTGCGGCGCGCGCGCTGCGCGCGGGCGGCAAGAGTCTGCTGCCGATCGGCGTGATCGAGGTTCAGGGCGAGTTCGCGCGCGGCGACGTGATCGCTTGCGTCGACCGCGGCGGCCGCGAGATCGCGCGCGGTCTGGTCAATTACGCCAGCGACGAAGCGCGCCTGATCGCGCGCAAGCCCACCAGCGAAATCGAATCGATCCTCGGCTTCATCGAGGAACCCGAGCTCATCCACCGCGACAACCTGGTGCTGAGCTGAAAGCTCAGCACCAGGTTGCGTCGGAGGCTAACCTGCCGCAGGCAGGTTAAGGCGGCGCAGCCGCCGGCCGCAGACACAACGACCGCGAAGCGCGTTCGCAGCTGCTGAGCTGAAAGCTCAGCACCAGGTTGCGTCGGAGGCTAACCTGCCGCAGGCAGGTTAAGGCGGCGCAGCCGCCGGCCGCAGACACAACGACCGCGAAGCGCGTTCGCAGCTGCTGAGCTGAAAGCTCAGCACCAGGTTGCGTCGGAGGCTAACCTGCCGCAGGCAGGTTAAGGCGGCGCAGCCGCCGGCCGCAGACACAACGACCGCGAAGCGGCTTTTGATCGCGCCGGGGCGAAGCCCGGCGAGGGTCGTACCGAAGCGCGCTAGGTGCCGGGTGGTCTCGTTGTCGGTGCCGGCTCGGCACCATCGTCGACGTGCTCTTCGGCGACCGGGTGTCGCGCTTCCGAAGGCCGCCCGCCGCGGAACGCGAAACGCGATAGCTCGGTCAGCGCTTGCTTGTACACATCGCGCTTGAACTCGATCACCGCATCGAGCGGCACCCAGTAGTCGTGCCAGCGCCAAGCATCGAATTCCGGCTTCTCACTGCGGCGCAGGCAGACATCGCAGTCGCGTGCGAGCAGGCGCAGCAGGAACCAGATCTGCTTCTGCCCGCGGTAATTGCCCCGTAGATCGCGTCGGACCCACTGCTCGGGTACGTCGTAACGCAGCCACTCGCGCGTGCGGGCGATGACCTTGACGTGCTCGGGCTTCAAGCCGACCTCCTCGTACAGCTCGCGATACATCGCCTGTTCGGGAGACTCGCCGTGCTTGATCCCGCCCTGCGGGAACTGCCACGAGTGCTGCCTTACGCGCTTAC
This sequence comes from uncultured Burkholderiaceae bacterium, assembly GCA_964539745.1. Taxonomy (GTDB): domain Bacteria; phylum Pseudomonadota; class Gammaproteobacteria; order Burkholderiales; family Burkholderiaceae_F; genus DSNY01. The sequence goes on from CAZIJU010000076.1 coordinate 5,320, forward strand.
CCCAGAAGACCTCGTTGCGATGGTTGAGCAGGATGATGCCGACATTCGGGCGGTACCCGTCCTTGTCCAGCATGCCGTTACCTGAAGCTTTATCATCTGCGGCCCATTATAGGACCGCGTTCGCTCGAGGCAGCGCGGCACATTCACGCGATGCGCGCTTCCGCCTTTTTCATCTCGACGCTGAAGGAAGCCCCGGCCGACGCCGAGGTCGTCAGCCACAAACTGATGACACGCGCCGGCATGATCCGCAAGCTTGCCGCCGGCATCTACAACTACCTGCCGATGGGGCTGCGCTCGATCCGCAAGATCGAGAATATCGTCCGCGAGGAAATGAACCGGGCCGGCGCGGTCGAGTTGCTGATGCCTGTTGTTCAGCCGGGCGAACTGTGGATGGAGTCGGGGCGCTGGTACAAGATGGGCCCCGAGCTGTTGCGACTGAAGGACCGCCACGATCGCGACTTCGTCCTGCAGCCGACGTCGGAAGAAGTGGTCGCCGACATCGTCCGCGCGCTGGTGACCAGCTACAAGCAGTTGCCGGTCAACTTCTATCACATACAGACGAAGTTTCGCGACGAACGGCGCCCGCGGTTCGGGCTGATGCGCGGCCGCGAGTTCACCATGAAAGATGCGTACTCGTTCGACCGCGACGACGCAGGCTGCATGAAGAGCTACCAGGCGATGTTCGACGCGTATGTCCGCATCTTCACCCGGATGGGGTTGAAGTTCCGGGCGGTTGCGGCCGACACGGGCAAGATCGGCGGCACCGCGAGCCAGGAGTTCCAGGTCATCGCCGACACGGGTGAGGATGCGATCGCGTACAGCACGGAGTCCGACTACGCGGCGAACGTCGAGATGGCGGAGGCGCTGCCGGCGATCGAGCGGCGCGCGGCCCCGACGGAGCCTCTGAAGAAGATGCCGACCCCCGGCAAGGAGAAATGCGAGGACGTCGCCGAATTGCTCGGGCTGCCGCTTGCGCGGACCGTCAAGGCCATCGTGCTCGCGGTCGACCGGGCCGACGAGCGCGGCGCGGCGTCGACCGAGATCTGGCTGCTTCTCGTTCGCGGCGATCACGAACTGAACGAGGTCAAGGCCGGCAAGCTGCCGGGCCTGTCTGACGGCTTCCGCTTCGCCACGGATACGGAGATACGCGAATATTTCGGCTGCAAGCCGGGCTATCTGGGTCCGATCGGCACGCGCAAGCCGGTGCGCATCGTCGCCGACCGAACGGTCGCGAACATGAGCGACTTCGTTTGCGGCGCCAACGAGGAAGATTTCCACTACACGGGCGCGAACTGGGGCCGTGACCTGCCGGAGCCCGATCTCGTCGCCGACATCCGCAACGTCGTCGCCGGCGATCCTTCGCCCGACGGTCGCGGCGTGCTCGCGATCCAGCGCGGCATCGAGGTCGGCCATGTGTTCGCCGGTCTGCCGTATGCGCAGACGATGCGCCTGTCGTACGTCGACGAAAAGGGCCAGAGCCGGCCGATGGTGATGGGCTGTTACGGCATCGGGATCACCCGCCTGCTCGGCGCGGCGATCGAGCAAAACCACGACGAGCGCGGAATCATCTGGCCCGATGCGATCGCGCCGTTCACCGTCGTGATCTGTCCGGTCAACTACCGGCAGTCCGAGCAGGTGCGGCAGGTCGCCGATCAGGTCCACGCCGAATTGCAGGCTGCCGGCGTGGACGTGATCCTCGACGATCGCGGCGAGCGTCCCGGCGCGATGTTCGCCGACTGGGAATTGATCGGTGTGCCGCACCGGGTCACTGTCGGCGAGCGTGGCCTGAAGGAAGGCAAGCTCGAATACGTTGACCGGCGCAGCCTGCAGCCGACGATGATCGGAGTGGGCGATGCGCTTGCGTTCGTCCGGAGCCGGCTCGCCGTCTGAGCGCGCCGTCGGGGCGCGGCGGCGCGTGGTCTTTGCTGCCGCGGCGGTGCCCGTGCTCGGGGTGGTCCCGCGCGTGGTCCGCGCCGGTGCGCAGCAATACGAGCCGCTTGCCGATGCGGTGCGCAGCGCGCTTGCGGCGGCGATCGCCGATCCGCGTCCGCCCGTGCGAAGCTTCGACGATGTCGACGAGCGCGTCGCGTTCATCGAATGGCTCGGCGCGATGTCGGAGCGGCTGAAGCCGAAAAAGAGCGACTACCAGACCCGCATGGAATTCCTGCGTACGCTCGACTACGAGTGCGTGCGCGCCGGGCTCGATCGCCAGATGGTGCTCGGGCTGATCCAGGTCGAAAGCAATTTCCGCAAGTACGCGATTTCGCCGGCAGGTGCGCGCGGCTACATGCAGGTCATGCCGTTCTGGACCAAGCTGATCGGCGATGGCGACGCGCGCAAACTCTTCGACATGCGCACCAATTTGCGCTACGGGTGCGTGATCCTGCGCCATTACCTCGACATCGAGCGGGGGGATCTGTTCCGTGCGCTCGGCCGCTACAACGGCAGCCTCGGTCGACCCGAGTATCCGAACGCGGTGCTTGCCGCCTGGCAGAGGCACTGGAGCTACGTTCCGAAGGCGCGGCCGCGCGCGTAGCAGGCCCGGCAGGCACTCAGCGTTTGGGCAGGCCGGGCAACCCGAAGTTGCCCTTTGCTCCGCCCAACCCGCGCAGCATTTTCGCGAGCCCGCCCTTCTTCATCTGTTTCATCATCGCCTGCATCTGCTCGAACTGGTTGAGCAGGCGGTTGACTTCCTGAACCGGCACGCCGCTGCCGGCGGCGATCCGGCGTTTGCGCGAGGCCTTGATCAGATCGGGCTTCGCGCGCTCGGCCGGCGTCATCGAATTGATAATGCCTTCGAGCCGGCGGATCTGCCGGTCGGTGTCCTGCTCGTTGATTTTCCCCGCCGCCTGCTGGAATTGCGCGGGCAGCTTGTCGAGCAGCCCGCCCAGGCCGCCCATCTTGCGCATCTGCGCGATCTGTTCCTTGAAATCGTTCAGGTCGAAGCGCTCGCCCGCCTGCATCCGCTTGGCGAGCTTCTCGGCGGCCTGAACGTCGATCGAACGCTTGACGTCCTCGACCAGCGCGACGATATCGCCCATGCCGAGCACGCGCCCGGCCATCCTTTCCGGGTCGAAGGGTTCGAGGCCGGTCACTTTTTCGGCGACACCGACGAACTTGATCGGCTTGCCGGTCACGTAGCGCACCGACAGCGCCGCGCCGCCGCGCGCGTCGCCGTCGAGCTTGGTCAGGATCACGCCCGTCAACGGGAGCCGTTCGGCGAACGCCCTTGCGGTGTTGACCGCGTCCTGTCCCAGCATCGCATCGACGACGAACAAGGTCTCGAACGGCTTGACCGCCGCTTCGAGCGCGGCAACTTCCTGCATCATCGCCTCGTCGATCGCGAGCCGGCCTGCAGTGTCGACGATCAACACGTCGAAAAAGTGCCGGCGCGCGTGGTCGAGCGCGCGCTGCGCGATCGCGATCGGCGCGTCGCTCGTCGTACTCGGAAAGAACTCGGCGCCGGCCTGCTGGCTCACGGTCTTCAGCTGCTCGATCGCGGCGGGGCGGTAAACGTCTGTCGAAACCGTCAGTACCTTCTTCTTGCGCTCGTCGATCAGCCACTTCGCCAGCTTGGCGGCGGTGGTCGTCTTGCCGGCGCCCTGCAAGCCGGCGAGCAGGATCACCGCGGGCGGCTGCGTTGCGAGGTTCAGCGCCCGCTCTCGCGCATCGAGGTCGGCGCCCATCAGCTGCGCAAGCTCCCGGTGGACCACGCCGACCAGCGCCTGGCCGGGGGTGAGACTGCCGGCGACCTCCTCGCCGAGCGCCTTGTCCTTGACGCGTGCGATGAACTCGCGCACGACCGGCAGTGCGACGTCGGCTTCGAGCAGCGCCACGCGGATCTCGCGCAGCATGTCCTGCGTGTTTGCCTCGGTCAGGCGCGCCTGGCCGCGCATCGTCTTGGCGATGCGAGCGAGCTTGTCGGTCAGTTGGTCCAGCATCGGGGCGACTCGGCGCAAAGCGGGCTGTTTGCGCGTGGTATATAGGGGACGTATGTCGTCTGGCGCATTCTACGTCGTCGCTCACGCCGTCGTCGGCGCGCTGTACCTGCTGCTGGCGCTGCGCGCATGGCGTTCGCTGCAGGGCGACGTCACCGCGCCGGCATCGGCCGATTGGTCGGCTGCCGCGCTGCCGCTGGTCGCGCTCTTGCACGCGGCGCTGCTGGGCGAGGCGATCTTCGGCGACGGCGCGTTCCGGTTCGGCTTCGCCTACGCGCTGTCCGCGACGCTGTTGCTCGCGGTGTTGATCGTCTGGGCGGAAGGGTTCTTCGTTCCGATGCGCGGTCTGCAGCTTTTCGTGCTTCCGGTGGCCGCGCTGTCGGCCGTATTACCCGCCGCATTCCATGGCGCGCCGGTGGCTGCGGCGAGCGACACGCTCGCCTTGCGCGTGCATCTGCTGGTGGCGATCTCCGCGTACAGCCTGCTGACGATCGCCGCGATGCACGGCCTGCTGATGGCTTCGATCGACCGCTACCTGCACGGCAGCACTGGCGACGGAAGGGGGACCTTCGGCCGGATTCTGCGCGAGGTGCCGCCGCTGCTGGCGATGGAGCGACTGCTGTTCCGCCTGATCGGCGCCGGATTCGTGCTTCTGACGGCGACGGTCGTCTCCGGCGTTTTCTTTACCGAGTCGCTTTTCGGCAAGCCGCTTCGGTTCGATCACAAGTCCGTTTTCACGATCGCTTCGTGGCTGGTGTTCGCCGGGCTGCTTGCCGGCCGGTTCGTCTTCGGCTGGCGCGGACGAACGGCCCTGCGCTGGACGCTCGCCGGGTTCCTGATGCTGCTGCTGGCCTACGTTGGCAGCCGCTTCGTGCTCGAGGTGATCCTGCAGAGGGTCTGATGGGACGGATCCTGTTCTTCGTTCTCCTCGGCATCGCTGCGTACGTTGCCTATCGCTGGTGGCGCGTTTCGCAGCGGATCGGCGAGCGGCGTACCGACACGGCTGCAAGGTCGCGCAGCGAAGCGATGGTCCGCTGCGACGTATGCGGCCTGAACGTGCCGCAGTCGGAGGCATTGGCTGCCGGCGACCGCTGGTACTGCAGCGAAGTCCATCGCCGGCACGCCACCGGCGGCTGAGCGCCGGCACAGCTGCGATGGGCGTGCGTCTGTTCGGTTCCGAGCCGGCTGTCGAGCCCGCGTGGCGGACGCTCGAGTATTTCGCGCTGGCGCGCGTGCTGGTGGCGAGCGCACTGGTGCTGTCGGTTGCGGCGTTCGGTGCGCCGCTGGTGGCACGCGGCGCGCCGGAGATCGACGGCTCGCGTGTCCTGGCCGGCAGCCTCGCGTACTTCGTGCTCGCTGCCGGGCTGGCGCTGGTGGCGTTCTTCGTGCGCCGCCGCTTCGTGCTGCAGGTCGCCGGGCAACTGGCCGTCGACCTCGCCGTGATCTCGGCGATGCTGGTGGCGGGCGGCGGCCTGCGCAGCGGCGTGATGATCCTGTACCTGCTGCCGCTGGCGGGTGCATCGCTGCTGCTGCCGACGGTTGCGGCTTTCTTCGTCTGTTCGATCGCGGTGATCGTGCTGCTCGCGGATACCCTCCTGCGGCAGCTGCAGGGAACGGGCGCCGACGCGCTCGTGTTCCAGGCCGGTCTGTACGGTGCGGCGCTGTTCGCGATCACGGGGCTGCTGCGGCTGCTGTCGGCGCGGCTCGCCGCACAGGAGCGGCTGGCGCAGTTGCGCGGTCGCGATCTGGAAAGTCAGCTCGAAATCAACCGGCTCGTGATCGCGCAGATGGAGCAGGGCGTGATCGTGGTCGATGCCGACACGCGCGTGCGTGCCAACAACCGCGCCGCGCGCGCGCTGCTCGGCATGAATCCGAACGTGCAGCTGACCGGTCAGCGGCTGCGCGACTTTCCTTCGCTGCGGCCATTGACCGAAGCCTTCGCACGCTGGCTCGAGGCGGAGCGCGCCGCCGGCGTCTGGTCCAACAGCGTGATCCAGCCGGTGGCGCGCAACGACGGCGCGCAAGCCGTCGGCGATCTGCAGTTGCGGGCGCGTTTCGCACGTCCGCCGTCGGACGGCGGCGGCAAGTTCGTCATCTTTCTAGAAGACGTGCGCGCGGTCGAGGAGCGCGCACAACAGCTCAAGCTCGCCGCGATGGGACGGCTCACGGCGTCGATCGCGCACGAGATCCGCAACCCGCTGGCGGCGATCAGCCACGCCGGCCAACTATTGGAGGAGGAGGCACAGGCGCCGCTGCAGCAGCGGCTGACCAACATCGTGCGCGAGAACACGGCGCGGCTGAACCGGCTGGTCGAGGACGTGCTGCGCGTAGCTCGGCGCGAACCGCCGCTGGGTGACGACATCGACCTCGGGGCGTTTGCCGGACAGTGGCTCGCCGAGTTCATCCGCGATCGCGCGATCGCGCCCGGCCTGATCTCGCTGCAGGTGGAACCCGGACTCGACGTGAAGTTCGAGCAGTCCCATCTGCGCCAGATCCTGTACAACCTCGTCGACAACGCGCTGCGCTATGCATCTGGGCGGCCGCGCAGCGTCGAGCTGATCGCCGAGCGCGCGCCCGACGACGGCGGGCGCGTCCGTCTGTGGGTGTTCGACGATGGCCCCGGGATCGCGGCCGAGGCGCGCAACGCGCTGTTCGAACCCTTCTATACGACGCACGCCCGCGGCACCGGGCTGGGTCTGTACATCGCACGTGAGTTCTGTCTCGCCAACCGCTCCGATCTGGTCTACGGCGCGCGCCGCGAGCTGGACGGCAGTTCGCGCGAGGGCTTTCTCTTACGGTTTGCCCGGACCGGAACGGTCGGAGCCGACGAACACGGGTTCTTGGATACGATGCCGGTACGATGAATCAACGGGCGAATCCGCGCGGTGAGGAGCGACCGGCCGCCGGCGAGGTGCAGGCGCGCCGGCTGCCGGCCGTGCTCGTCGTCGACGACGAGGCCGATTTGCGCGAGCTGCTCGCACTGACGCTGGTGCGTCTGGGACTCGACGTGGATACCGCCGACTCGTTGGGCCAGGCGCGCGAGCGGCTCGCGCAAGGTCGCTATGCCCTGTGTCTCACCGACATGCGGCTGCCCGACGGATCGGGTCTCGACCTGGTGCGCGAGGTTGCACAGGACAACGGGCCGCCGATCGCGGTGATCACGGCCTTCGGCAGCGCCGAGAACGCGGTGGCCGCGCTGAAGGCAGGCGCCTTCGACTACCTCACCAAGCCCGTCGACCTGGAGCAGCTTCGGCTGCTCGTGCGCTCCGCCTTGCGCGAGGAGCCGCAGATCGTGGCGCGGCAACCCGCCGCCGGCGGGGCCGAAGGCGCGGTCGCGCGCCTGCTTGGCGAAACGCCGGCCATGCGGCAACTGCGCGCGATGATCGAGCGCGTGGCGCGCAGCATGGCGCCGGTGGCGATTCTTGGCGAGTCGGGCAGTGGCAAGGAACTGGTCGCACGAGCGATCCACGATGCCTCGGCCCGGCGCGCGCTGCCGTTCGTCGCAGTCAACTGCGGCGCGATCCCGGAAACGTTGATGGAGGCCGAGTTCTTCGGCTACCGCAAAGGCGCGTTTACCGGGGCGGATCGCGATCGCGACGGCTTCTTCCATGCCGCTTCCGGCGGCACGCTCTTTCTCGACGAAGTCGCCGAGCTGCCGCTCGCGATGCAGGTCAAGCTGCTGCGGGCAATCCAGGAGCGACGCGTGCGCAAGGTCGGCGCGACCGCCGAAGAACCGGTCGACGTTCGCATCCTCAGCGCCACGCACCAGGATCTGTCGAAGCTGGTCGCTGCCGGACGCTTCCGCCAGGATCTGTATTACAGGCTCAACGTCATCGAACTGCACGTTCCGAGCCTGCGCGAACGCCGCGACGACATTCCGCTGCTGGCCGACGCGATCCTCGCGCGGCTCGCGGCGCGCGGATCGGAGCCGCGCGCCACACTGTCGGCTGCGGCAATCCAAGCGCTGAAGCGGCACCCGTTTCCTGGCAACGTGCGAGAGTTGGAGAACGTGCTCGAGCGCGCGGTCGCGCTCGCCGGTGGCGGCGAGCTCCAGCCGCTCGATCTGATGCTTCCGCAGGACGAAGTCGACCTGCTGCTCGAACCGGAGAGCGATTCGCCGTCCGACGTTGTTGCCGCCGGCGACGCCGGCCCGGGCGAAGGCGCGGGCTACGAAATCAACGACGGCGTGCCGAACCGCCTGCCCGCGTACCTGGATGCGCTGGAACGCCAGGCGATCCGCGCCGCGCTGCTGAAGACGCGCCACAACCGCACCGCCGCCGCGCAACTGCTCGGCATCACGTTCCGGCAATTGCGTTACCGGATGCAGCGGCTCGGATTGAAGTGAAGGCGCAGTCCGGAACCGGCGCGCCGCTGCTCGGCGTGGCGTCCGACGGGTGGGTCAACGGCGCGCGCCGGGATCCGTCGCCTCACTTCGATGCGCGCCCGCCGGGCAGCACGATCGAACTGCTGGTCATTCACAATGCCAGTCTTCCGCCGGGCGCCTTCGGATCGGGCGACATCGCACGACTTTTCACGAATCGGCTCGACGCCGCAGCGCATCCGTTTTTCGCGACGCTGTCCGGCCTGCAGGTTTCCGCGCACTTCCTGATTGAACGCGACGGCGCGCTGACGCAGTTCGTCTCGTGCCTGGACCGGGCATGGCACGCGGGCGCGTCCGAGTTCGAAGGACGCTCGCGCTGCAACGACTATTCGATCGGCATCGAGCTCGAGGGCACCGACTTCGCTCCGTTCGAGGCCGCGCAGTACGCCACGCTCGCGTCGCTGACGCGGGCGCTGCGGGCCGCCTTTCCGTTGCGCGCGATACGCGGGCACGCCGACATCGCGCGCGGAAGGAAGACCGACCCCGGTCCGTTCTTCGACTGGCTGCGCTACGCGCAGCTCGCCAGCCTCGATTCCGCGTTGCTGCCGCCGCACGCGCGCGGCTGACGCGCGTTCGTCGCCGCTTCGCCGACGCCGCGCAGCGCGCGCGCACCGCGCGCAACGCCCCGCTTGCGTTTTTCCTGTTGAGTTTGCAAAAAACATTGCCTATGATGCGGTGGCACTAAACGTTGTGCGGGATAGCCAGCGAGACGCAACATCTTGTGCCCGCCGCGGGCTGCCACCGGCGCGGCAGAGAGGGCACGGAGGGCGGCGGGACGCGATGCGGCGCGCGACGTGGCGGGCTGGCTTGTCGGATCGACGAGAACAACAGCTTGTAGCCGGCCCGCGCCCGAAAAACGAAAACCCGACTACGAATAACGAAGCGGCTGAGAAACGGAGGCGGAATGCATCAACAGGCGGCGGACGCGGTTACGCGGCCGGGAGCAAGCGGTTTCCCGTCGGGGTTGCCGGAAGCCAGAACGTCCGGCGGAATCGGCAGCGTGGCGGCGACGTCGTATGCCGACTACAAGGTGATCCGGCGCAACGGTGCGGTCGTCGGTTTCGAGCCCGCGAAAATCGCGCTGGCGATGACCAAGGCGTTCATCGCGGTCCGCGGCGGTCAGGGCGCCGCATCGGCAGCGATCCGCGAGCAGGTCGAAAGGCTCACCGCGAACGTCGTCGCGGTGCTGCTGCGGCGGCAGCCTGCTGGCGGCACCTTCCACATCGAGGACATCCAGGACCAGGTCGAGCTCGCGCTGATGCGCGACGGCGCGCACGACGTGGCGCGCGCCTACGTGCTGTACCGCGAGAAGCGCGCGCAGGAGCGCGCGCGGCAGAAGGCCGAGCAGCGGCAGGCGGTGCCGGCGCTGACGATGATCGAAAACGGTCAGCGCGTGGCGCTCGACCTGCGGCGCATCCGCGCGCTGATCGAGTCGGCTTGCGAGGGACTGTCCGAGTACGTCTCGGCCGAAACGATCTTCGGCGAGACGGTGAAGAACCTGTACGACGGCGTGCCGCTCGAAGAGGTCTACAAGTCGGCGATCCTCGCCGCGCGCGCGCTGATCGAGACCGATCCTGCCTACACCTACGTCACCGCGCGCCTGCTGCTGCACACCGTGCGGCGCGAGGTGCTGGGGGAAGAGGTCACGCAAGCGGCGATGCGCGAGCGGTACGCCGAGTACTTCCCGCGCTTCGTCAAGTACGGCATCGAGGCCGAGCTGCTCGACGAGCGTCTCGGACAGTTCGACTTGAAGCGACTCGGCGCGGCGCTGAACGCCGACCGCGACCTGCAATTCAGCTATCTGGGCCTGCAGACCCTGTACGACCGCTATTTCCTGCACCACGACGGGCGGCGCTTCGAGCTGCCGCAGGCTTTCTTCATGCGGGTGGCCATGGGCCTGGCGCTGAACGAGATCGACCGCGAGGCGCGCGCGATCGAGTTCTACGAGGTGCTGTCGAGCTTCGACTTCATGAGCTCGACACCCACGCTCTTCAATAGCGGGACTCGCCACTCGCAACTTTCGTCCTGTTACCTGACCACGGTGTCGGACGACCTCGAAGGCATCTACGAGGCGATCAAGGAAAACGCCTTGCTCGCCAAGTACGCGGGCGGCCTGGGCAACGACTGGACGCCGGTGCGCGCGCTGGGTAGCCACATCAAGGGCACCAACGGAAAGAGCCAGGGTGTGGTTCCGTTCCTGAAGGTCGTCAACGACACCGCGGTCGCCGTCAACCAGGGCGGCAAGCGCAAGGGCGCGGTGTGCTGCTATCTGGAGACCTGGCACCTGGACATCGAGGAGTTCCTGGAGCTGCGCAAGAACACCGGCGACGACCGCCGCCGCACGCACGACATGAACACCGCGAACTGGATTCCGGACCTGTTCATGAAGCGGGTGATCGAAGGCGGCGATTGGACGCTGTTTTCTCCGTCCGATTGCCCGGACCTGCATGACAAGTTCGGGCGCGCCTTCGAGGATGCCTACCTCCGCTACGAGGACAAGGCCGCGCGCGGCGAGATCAAGCTTTTCAAGAAGATCCCGGCGCAGCAGCTGTGGCGCAAGATGCTGACGATGCTGTTCGAGACCGGGCATCCGTGGATCACGTTCAAGGACGCCTGCAACGTGCGCTCGCCGCAGCAGCACGTCGGCGTGATCCACAGCTCGAACCTGTGCACCGAGATCACGCTGAACACTTCGGCGACCGAGATCGCGGTGTGCAACCTCGGCTCGGTCAACCTGCCGGCGCATATGAGACCCGATGGCCGCGGCGGCTTCGAACTCGATCACGCCAAGCTGAAGAAGACGATCCGCACGGCGATGCGGATGCTCGACAACGTGATCGACATCAACTACTACGCGGTACCGAAGGCGCGCAACGCGAACCTGCGCCACCGGCCGGTTGGGCTCGGCATCATGGGTTTCCAGGACTGCCTGCATCTGATGCGCACTCCGTACGCGTCGGAGGCCGCGGTCGAGTTTGCCGATCGCAGCCAGGAAGCCGTCTGCTATTACGCATACTGGGCGTCGACCGAACTTGCGGAGGAGCGCGGCCGCTATTCCTCGTTCGCCGGCTCGCTGTGGGATCGCGGGATCCTGCCGCAGGACACCTTGAAGCTGCTCGCCGACTGCCGTGGCGGCCATGTCGACGTCGACCTGTCGTCGACGATGGATTGGGACGCGCTGCGCGCCCGCATCAAGCAGTACGGGATGCGCAACTCCAACTGCGTGGCGATCGCGCCGACGGCCACGATCTCCAACATCGTCGGCGTCGACGCCAGCATCGAGCCGACGTTCCAGAACCTGTTCGTCAAGTCGAACCTGTCCGGCGAGTTCACCGTCGTCAACGAGCACCTGGTGCGCGACCTGAAGAAACTCGGCCTGTGGGACGAAGTGATGGTCGCGGACCTGAAGTACTTCGACGGTTCGCTGGCGAAAATCGACCGCGTTCCTGCGGAGATCCGGCGGCTTTACGCGACCGCGTTCGAGATCGAACCGAAGTGGCTGATCGAGTGCGCCGCGCGGCGGCAGAAATGGATCGACCAGGCGCAGTCGCTGAACGTCTACATGGCGGGAGCGTCCGGCAAGGCGCTCGACGAAACCTACCGGCTCGCCTGGCGGCGCGGACTGAAGACGACCTACTACCTGCGCACCGTCGGCGCGACCCACGCCGAGAAATCCACAACCCGTACCGGCCAGCTCAATGCCGTGCCGGCCGCGGCCGAGGTCGGGATTCCGGCGGCGGATGGAAAGGTCTGCACGCTCAAGCCGGGCGATGCGGGTTATGCCGAATGCGAAGCCTGCCAGTGAAGCGCCGGCGCGGATCGAACTCGAGGGGGACATGAGCATGCTGGCATGGGACGACCACATCGCACCGCGCACGCCACCGCAGCCGTCGGCGGCGCGGGCGGCCGGCGTCGAGCGGAAGAGCCCGGCGCCCGAAGTGCGCCGGGTCAGCGCCGCCGACAAACGCATCATCAACGGCAAGACCGACGTCAACCAGTTGGTGCCGTTCAAGTACAAGTGGGCCTGGGACAAGTACCTGGCCGCCTGCGCCAACCACTGGATGCCGCAGGAAGTCAACATGTCGCGCGACATCGCGCTATGGAAGGATCCGAACGGGCTGACCGACGACGAGCGCCGCATCGTCAAGCGCAACCTCGGATTCTTCGTGACGGCCGACTCGCTTGCCGCCAACAACATCGTCCTTGGCACCTACCGGCACATCACGGCGCCCGAATGCAGGCAGTTCCTTCTGCGGCAGGCCTTCGAGGAGGCGATCCACACGCACGCCTACCAGTACATCGTCGAGTCGCTGGCGCTGGACGAAGGAGAGATCTTCAACGCGTACCACGAGATCGACTCGATCCGGGCCAAGGACGAGTTCCTGATCCCGTTCATCGACACGCTGACCGACCCGGACTTCCGCACCGGGACGCTCGAAGCCGATCAGCAGCTGCTGAAGTCGCTGATCGTTTTTGCCTGTCTGATGGAGGGTCTGTTCTTCTACGTCGGGTTTACGCAGATCCTGGCACTCGGCCGGCAGAACAAGATGACCGGCGCCGCCGAGCAGTACCAGTACATCCTGC
>CAZIJU010000077.1:0-18185 GCA_964539745.1 uncultured Burkholderiaceae bacterium
GCTTCAACGCCGGCGACGGCCGCTGCCCGACCTGCGGCGGCAACGGCTTCGAGCACGTCGAGATGCAGTTCCTGTCGGACGTGTACCTGCGCTGCCCCGACTGCGACGGCAAGCGCTTCCGCCCCGAAGTGCTCGAGGTCACGCTCGAGCGCGGCGGCAGCGCGCTGTCGGTGGCCGACGTGCTCGACCTCACCGTCAACGAAGCGCTGCGGTTTTTCGCGGACGAGCGCGAGGTCGTGCGCGCGCTCGCGCCGCTGGCGGACGTGGGGCTCGAATACGTGAAGCTGGGGCAACCGGTGCCCACGCTGTCCGGCGGCGAGGCGCAGCGGCTGAAGATCGCGGGCTTCCTCGCCGAGGCCGCCAAAGGCGGCATCGACGGCGCGCGGCTCGCGCGCAAGGGCAGCCTGCTGCTGTTCGACGAGCCGACCACCGGGCTGCACTTCGACGACGTGGCGAAACTGGTGCGCGCGCTGCGCAAACTGCTCGCGGCGGGGCATTCGCTCGTGGTCATCGAACACAACCTCGACGTGATCCGTTCGGCGGACTGGATCGTCGATCTGGGCCCCGAAGGCGGAGACGCCGGCGGCGAGATCGTCGTCGCCGGGACGCCACGCGAGGTGATGGCGCATCCGACGTCGCACACGGGGCGCGCGCTGCGGGAGTACGAAAGCCAGTTCGCCGCGCCGGCTGCGGGCCCGGCCGCGGGAGCGCCCGAGCGCGGCGCCAACGCGCAGACGAATCCGCCCGCCGTGCTGCACCGGGTGCAGCCTGCGCTTGCGGCCGAGCCGGCCGGGCAGTACCTCGGCAATGCCATCCAGATCCGCCACGCCCGCGAACACAACCTGAAGGGCATCGACGTCGAGATCCCGCGCGATACCTTCACGGTGATCACCGGTGTGTCGGGCAGCGGCAAGTCGACGCTGGCGTTCGACATCCTGTTCAACGAGGGACAGCGCCGTTATCTCGAATCGCTGAACGCGTACGCGCGCTCGATCGTGCAGCCGGCGGGCAAGCCCGACGTCGATGCGATCTACGGCATCCCGCCGACGGTGGCGATCGAGCAGCGCACCTCCAGAGGCGGCCGCAAGTCGACGGTGGCGACGATGACCGAGGTGTATCACTTCCTGCGGCTGCTGTACCAGAAGCTCGGCGTGCAGCACTGTCCCGGTTGCAAGGTGCCGGTCACGCCGCAGAGCTTCGAGTCGATCGCCGCTGCGATCCTGCGCGAATTCCGCGGCCGCCACATCGGCCTGCTCGCGCCGCTGGTGGTCAACCGCAAGGGGCTGTATACGGATCTGGCCAAGTGGGCGCGCAACAAGGGCTACACGCACCTGCGCGTCGACGGCGAGTTCGTTCCGACCGCCAAGTGGCCGCGGCTCGACCGCTTCAAGGAACACACGATCGAGCTGCCGGTCGGCGACCTGATCGTCTACAGCAACGACGAAGCCACGCTGCGGTCGCTGCTTGCGACGGCGCTCGAACACGGGCACGGGATCGTCAACGTGATCTGGCCGCTGGATCGGCTCAAAGCGGCGCTGCTCGAGCGCCGCGCCGATCGATCGCCGCGCCCCGCAAACGGTGCGAGCGGCGGGGGCGAGCGGCAGAACGGCTCCGGCATCCGCGTCGACCTCGACCAGCGCGTCTTCTCGACGAAGCGCGCCTGCCCGTCGTGCGGCACGTCGTTCCCGGAACCCGACCCGCGGCTGTTCTCGTACAACAGCAAACACGGCTGGTGCCCCGACTGCTACGGCACGGGACTGAAGCTGCAGGGATTCGACGCCGAGCAGACCGGCGAGGAAATCTGGTGGAACGCGTGGTACGAGGGCGAGATCGCCCCGTGCGAGACATGCCACGGGCAGCGGCTGAACCGCGTGGCGCTCGCGGTCAAGTGGCAGGGCCGGTCGATCGCCGAGCTCGCCGCGCAGTCGGTCACCGAGGCGAAGAAGTTCTTCGCTTCGCTCGCGCTCGAAGGCCGCGAAGAAGCGATCGCGCGCGACGTGATCGCCGAGATCCGTTCGCGGCTCGAATTCCTCGAGGAAGTGGGGCTCGGGTACCTGGCGCTCGACCGCGCGGCGCCGACGCTGTCGGGCGGCGAGGCGCAGCGCATCCGGCTGGCGGCGCAGCTCGGCTCGAATCTGCAGGGCGTGTGCTACGTGCTCGACGAGCCGACGATCGGCCTGCACCCGCGCGACAACCGCATCCTGCTCGATGCGCTCGCCAAGCTCGAGGGCAAGGGCAACACGCTGGTCGTCGTCGAGCACGACGAAGACACGATCCGCCGCGCGCAGCACATCATCGACATCGGCCCCGGCGCGGGCGTGCGCGGCGGCCGCGTCGTCGCGCAGGGAACCGTGGCCGACGTGATCGCCAGCCCGGAATCGATCACCGGCCGGTATCTGAAGCAGCCGCTCGTGCATCCGCGCGAGCCGCGGCGGGAGGTCGACGAACGCACGCCGCGCCTGGTGGTGCGCGGCGCGCGGATGCACAACCTGCGCGATGCGACCGCCGAGTTTCCGCTCGGCCGCCTGACCGTGGTCACCGGCGTGTCGGGCAGCGGCAAGTCCACGCTCGCGCGCGACGTGCTGCTCGCGAATCTGCAGAACGTCGTCGGCCACGCCCTCGCTCCCCGCGACTCGGCGGAGGGCCGGCGCGAGGCGGCATCGTTGCGCGCCAGGCGGTCCGCGAAAGCGGATGCCGCCCGGCCCGCCGGCGCCACCGCTTCCGGCGAACGGGTGCGGCCCGCGTGGAGCGGCTGCGAGGCGATCGACGGCTGGCAGCTCGTCGACCGCGTACTCGAAGTCGACCAGACGCCGATCGGCAAGACGCCGCGCTCGTGCCCCGCGACCTACGTCGGCTTCTGGGACGCGATCCGCCGGCTGTTCGCCGATACCGCCGAGGCGCGCATGCGCGGCTATTCGCCGTCGCGCTTCTCGTTCAACACCGCGGGCGGCCGCTGCGAGGCGTGCGAAGGACAGGGCATGCGCACGATCGAAATGAACTTCTTGCCCGACGTGAAGGTGCTGTGCGACGTCTGCGGCGGGCGGCGCTTCAACCGCGAAACGCTCGGCGTTCACCTGCGCGGCAAGAGCGCGGGCGACGTGCTCGCGATGCAGATCGACGAGGCGGTCGAGTTCTTCGCGGCGAGCCCTTCGATCGCGCGTCCGCTCGCGCTGCTGCAGGACGTGGGCCTCGGCTATCTGACGCTCGGCCAGCCGTCGCCGACCCTGTCCGGCGGCGAAGCGCAGCGGATCAAGTTGGTCACCGAGCTGGCGAAAGCCAGCTCGGTGACCATCCCGAGCGGCAACGAGCCGCGAGGGATCTCTACCATGAACGCCGGCTCGTTCACCACCGTGAGCGGCGCAGAGCCGCAAGGCGCCTCGGTGGCGAAAGCCAGCTCGGTGACCATCCCGAGCGGCAACGAGCCGCGAGGGATCTCTACCATGAACGCCGGCTCGTTCACCACCGTGAGCGGCGCAGAGCCGCAAGGCGCCTCGGTGGCGAAAGCCAGCTCGGTGACCATCCCGAGCGGCAACGAGCCGCGAGGGATCTGTACCATGAACGCCGGCTCGTTCACCACCGTGAGCGGCGCAGAACCGCAAGGCACCCCCGCGGCGAAAGCCAGCTCGGTGACCGCGCCGAGCGGCCCAAGGCTGCGAGCGAACTCATCGAACACGCTTTACGTGCTCGACGAGCCGACCGTGGGCCTGTCGATGCACGACGTCGAGAAGCTGATCCGCGTGCTGCACCGGCTGGTCGACGCCGGCAATACGGTCGTCGTGATCGAGCACAACCTCGACGTGATCGCCGAAGCGGACTGGGTCGTCGACCTCGGACCCGAAGGCGGTGATGGCGGCGGCCGCGTCGTCGCGCAGTGTCCGCCACAAGCGCTCGCGCAGCGGGACACGCACACGGGGCGCGCGCTGCGCGAATTCATCCGGCGCATCGGACCGATCGGTCGTTGCTCGACTGCGTGACGGCCGCCGCCCCGCGTGCCCGTCCGTCGCGCCGTCGGCGGTGCCCGTTCCTTGACCCCGACACCCCGGCGCTGAACCATGGGAGGGATCCCGGCCCAGCGAGCGGCCGGGATTCGTCACCTGCGGCTCGGAATGACGATGGGGCGCGGCTCGGAATGACAATGGGAGCGTTGCGGCTCGGAATGACGAAGCCAGGCGGGGTCGAGGCTTGTCATCCCGAGCAGCGCGAGGGATCTCGGCATTGCGAACGGACGAGATTCCTCGCCTGCGGCTCGGAATGACGATGGGGTGCGGGCTGCGAAGCCCGCCTGCCGCCGCAGCGGCTCGCGCTTAGCGCCGGAACAGCGCGACGTCCTGCTTCAGCGCCACGCGCACGCGGTTGGCGAGCGCTTCGGCCGCGCGCTGATCCGCGGCTTCACCGACGACGACGAAGTACCTGTTGTCGCGCTTGATCACGCGCGTGATGCGGCTTTCGGGGTCAAGGTCGGACTGCCCGAGCCGCGCGGCCACGCGCGCGCGCACCGCTTCGGCCGAATTCGCGCCGTAGAAGACGCCGACCTGCACGGCCCAGCGCCCCGGCGCGAGATCGCCGCCTGCCGCGGGCGCTGCAAGGGTCACGCGCGGCGCGGGCTGCGCGGCAACCGCCGCGGGTGGGGGCGGCGCCGGCGCGGCCGCCTGCGCGGGCGGCAGTGGTGCCACCTGCTGCGGCGTGCTTTCAGCGATCGGCCGTGCAGGCGGCGGGGGCTGAGGCACGGCCGGTGCCGCCGGCGCAGCCGCGTCGGCCTTCGGCGCCGGGGCCGCGCGCTGCGCAGCCGCGCTGCTCATCGACGGCGCGGGTGCGCTCGCGGCGGGTTCGACGAAGCGCGTTTTCACCCACTCGACGGCTGCGCACGAGGCGAGCAGCAGCGCGGCGAGGAACGCGCCGGCGAGGCGCAGCGCAGCGGCGCGCGGCGCTTCCCGCGCCGTGCGGCGAAGCGGAGCATGGACGTTCTGGATCGATGTCATGGCGTGCGTCGTCATGGTCCGGCGGGCCGGATCCGCAAAGAAACGCTTCGAGCATGCCGTACCGCGCGCCGCCCGTCACTCATCCGGGTGCGTTAGCGCCTCGGGCAGCGACGCACGGGCGCAAGGCTTGCGCCACGGCAACACCCGGCGCGCCGGTGCGTGCAAACTTGTCCATGCCCGAGCGAAAGCCACGACGATGACGACCCGCCGCGATCTGCTGCGCGCCGCCGCGCTCGCCGCGGGGACATCTTCGCTCGCGGGCTGCGGCGCCAGCGACTACGAGGCAGCCGCGCGCGCGACCTGGCGGCACGCCGACGCGCCGCCCGCCGATGAGCCCGCGCTGCGGCTCGAGCTGGTGCGCTACGCGACGCTCGCGGCCAACAGCCACAACACGCAGCCGTGGCGCTTTTCGCTCGCGCCGGACCGCATCGTCATCGCGCCGGACTTCGCGCGCCGCACGCCGGTCGTCGATCCCGACGATCACCATCTGTGGATTTCGCTCGGCTGCGCGCTGGAGAACCTCTTGCTTGCCGCCGCGGCGTTCGGACTGCGCGCCGAACCCGCGCTCGAGCGCGGCGCGATCGCGGTGCGGCTCGAACCGATCGCTCCGACGCGTTCGCTGCTGTTCGACGCGATTCCGCGGCGCCAGTGCACGCGCACCGAATACGACGGCAAACCGCTCGCCGCCGGCGAACTGCGCCAGCTCGCGTCGGCCGCGAGCGGCGCCGGTGTCAACGTACTGCTGCTGACCGACCGCGTGCGGCTGGACGGCGTGCTCGACTGGGTGCTGCGCGGCTGCAGCGCGCAGATGCGCGACCCGAATTTCGTGCTCGAGCTGAAGCGCTGGATCCGCTTCGGCGACGCCGAAGCGCTCGCCACGCGCGACGGGCTGGCCGCGCGCGCCTCGGGCAACCCCTCGCTGCCGCGCTGGGCCGGCAGCCTGCTGTTCGGTTTCGTATTCACCGAGGCGGTGGAGAAGGAGCGCTACGCGGCGCAACTGCGCTCGTCGAGCGGCGTGGCGGTCTTCGTCGCCGAGCGCGCGGAGCCCGCGCACTGGATCGAGGTCGGCCGCGCCTACCAGCGTTTCGCGCTGCTCGCCACCGCGCTCGACGTGCGCAACGCGTTCGTCAACGCTCCGGTGGAAGTGCCTGCGCTGCGCGAACCGTTCGCGCGCTGGCTCGGCATCGGCGCGGCGCGGCCCGATCTGGTCGTTCGCTTCGGCCGCGGCCCCGTCCTGCCGCCGTCGCTGCGCCGACCGCCGCAGGCGGTCGTCGTCGAGGCGGCCACCCCCCGCGCGTAGCGGCTCCGAGCCGCCGGGCGACACTTCGCCCCGCGCTTTGCGCAGTTCGTCGCAGCCGGCTGCCGGCCGGCACACGCTTCGGCGATGATCGCGCGTCGCGTTGTTGCGGAGGTTCCGATGCGTGCCGCCTTTTCGTATTTGATCGCGCTGCTCGCCGCCGCCATTCAGCCCGCGCAGGCCGAGGACTGCGCGTTCATGATGCGCGCGGGCTTCACCGGCGAGCGCGTCACCGGCTCGGGCCGCATCGTTGAAGTGCCGCGCACGCTGGCGGGCTTCACGGCGCTGAAGGTCGCAGGCGCCATCGACGTCGAACTGCGCGCGGCCGGGCGCGAAAGCGTGACGGTGCGCGCCGACGACAACGTCGCGCCGCTGATCGAAACGCGCGTCGAAGGCTCGACGCTCGTGGTCGGCATGGCACGCGGCGCGTCGTTCAGGACGCGGCGCACGCCGCGCGTGCTCGTCGAGTTCGTGCGGCTCGGCGAACTGACCGTCGCCGGTTCGGGCGACGTGCGCGCCGATCGCGTGCGCGGCGACACGTTCGCGGTGTCGATCGCCGGCAGCGGCGACGTGCGGATCGACGCGATCGACGTCGACTCGCTCGGCGTGGTGCTGGCGGGCAGCGGCGATTTCACGGCGGCCGGACGCGCCGACGAGCAGGGCTACCGCATCCGCGGCTCGGGCGACGTGCGCGCGTCCGAACTCGTCGGCCGCAGCGTCAAGGTGTCGATCGCGGGCAGCGGCGACGCGCTGGTCCACGCGACCGAGGCGCTCGAGGTTGCGATCGCCGGCTCGGGCGACGTCGTCTATCGCGGCGCGCCGAAGGTCACGAAGTCGGTCGCTGGGTCGGGTTCGGTCCGGCCGGCGAGATGAACGAACGATCCGGAGGAAGAAGATGCCAAAGCGCTTCACGATCGCCGCCTGCGCCGCACTGCTCGCGTTCACGGCCTTTGCGCAGGACGGCCAGCGCGAAGCCGCCGCCGAACGCGGCTTCGGCAACGACCGTTTCTCGGCGGGCGCCGCGGTGCGCATCGCGCAGCCGGTGAGCGGCGATCTGTTCGCCGCAGGCGCGAGCGTCGACATCGAAGCACCCGTCACCGGCGACGCGCTCGCTGCCGGCGGCAACGTGCGCATCGCCGCGTCGCTCGGCGAATCGCTGTATGCGGCGGGCGGACAGTTGCGCGTCGACGCGCCGATCGCGCGCAGCGCACGCGTGGCCGGCGGGCAAATCGAGATCGGGCCGAAGTCGCGCATTGCCGGCAACCTGACGGTCGCCGGCGGCGAAGTCGAACTGCGCGGCGCGGTTGGCGGCCACGTACTGGCGGCAGCGGGGCAACTGCTGATCGACGGCGAGATCGCCGGCGACGTCACGGCGACCGCGGGCGAGATCGCGCTCGGACCGAACGCGCGTATCGGCGGGCGGCTGCGTTATGCGAGCCGCGAGGAGATCAGGCGCGACGCTGCGGCGCAGGTCGCAGGCGGCGTCGAACGCATGGCCGTGCGCGGCGAATCGCAGCGCGCGGAGCGCCTGGAACGCCGCTTCGGTCCGCGCGGCGGCTGGGTGTGGACGATCGGGCTGATGGTGCTGGCGGCGCTGCTGGTCGGCGGCCTGCCGGAGTTTTACTCGCGCGTGACCGCGACGATGCGGACGCGCCCCGGCGCGAGCCTGCTCGCGGGTTTCGTCGCGCTCGTTTGCGTTCCGATCGCCGCGGTGGTGCTGTTCGTGACCATCGTCGGCATCCCGCTCGCGCTGATCGCCGTCGGGCTTTACCTCGCGCTGCTGGTGATCGGTTACGCGAGCGCCGGTGTGGCGCTCGGCGACTGGGCGCTGTCGCGAGCGAGGGCGGCAGCCGCCGCCGAGTTGTGGTGGCGCGTGGGCGCGGCGATGCTCGCCACGCTCGCGATCGCGCTCTTCGCGCGCGTGCCGTATCTGGGCGGCGCTGCGATGTTCGCCGCGCTCGTCATCGGCATCGGCGCGCTGCTGCTGCAGGCGAAGCGACCTGCGGCAGCCTGAGACGCGGCGCTACGGGAAAACGGGCATCGTCGGGTCGACGCCGCGATCGATCGCTTCCGGGTGGCGGCGCGTGATCAGCGCCTCGATCTCCTCGAGGCGCGAAACCGGCACGTCGACCATCAGCAGGATCTTGCCGGCCTCGATGTCGGCCTCGAAGCGCTTCAGTTTGACGTTCGGCGTGGACAGGCCGATCAGCGTCGCACACCACGCACCGAACAGGGTTCCGCCGATCGTCGCCAGCAGGAAGGTGCCGACGTCGAACTGGATGCCGCCGATCGGCGTGAGCCTCAGATAGATGCCCAGCAGCATGCCTCCGAGCGCGCCGAGGCCGGCGCCGAGGAACAGCGCGTGCCGCACGTCGGACTTCTGCAGCAGGCTCGCTTCGTGCAGTCCGCCGAGCGACATGCCGCGCTTGCCGAGGAAGTGCATGTGGCGGTCCTCGATGTGCGCGAGAAGCAGCTCGTTCGCGACCTGGATTGCGCTGGCGAGATCGGGTAGTACGACATACAGGCGCCGTCTCATTGCATCCTCCTTGTCGACGCGTGACGAAGTCCCGCGGTTGGGTTGGCGTATGGGCGCGCTGCAGGGCGGAACCGAAGCCGAGCAACGGGTCAGGGACCACCGAAGAACTGGCCGCGCATCGCGAACGTGTAGTCGCCCTCGGCCGCCATCAGACCGACCAGCACCAAGATCGCGATCGGCGGCAGCAGGATCGCGTAGATCAGCGCGAGCCGCTCCCATTTCATGTGCATGAACACGGCGACGATCAGCCCCGCCTTGACCACCATGAAGAACAGGATCAGCGACCAGCGCAGCAAGCCGTGCAGGTGGAAGTAGTCGACCAGGTACGAGAAGATGCTGAAGACGAACAGCAGTCCCCACACCTTCAGGTAGATGCCGATCGGATGCTGCTGCTGCCCGGCGGCGTGGCCCGCCGTGTGTTCGACTGCGTGCTCCATCGTCCGGTCCCTCACCACAGGTAGAACAGGGCAAAAATGAACACCCACACCAGGTCGACGAAGTGCCAGTACAGCCCGGCGATCTCGACGATCTGGTAGTTGCCGCGCGCCTCGTAGCGCCCGCGCAGCACGCGGTACGCGACGATCAGCAGGTAGATCACGCCGACCGACACGTGCAGGCCGTGGAAGCCGGTGATCATGAAGAAGCTCGAACCGAACTGCGGCGCGCCCCACGGGTTGCCCCACGGACGGACGCCCTCGGAGATCAGCTTGGTCCACTCGTAGGCCTGCATGCCGACGAAGGTCGCGCCCAGCGCCGCGGTGACCGCCATCAGCGCCGCGGTCTTCACGCGGTCGCGCCGGTAGCCGAAGTTCACCGCCATCGCCATCGTGCCGCTGGAGCTGATCAGGATGAAGGTCATGATCGCGATCAGCACCAGCGGAATCGACTGGCCGCCGATCGTCAGCGCGAACACTTCGCTCGCGTTCGGCCATGGCTGCGTCGTCGAGATCCGCACCGTCATGTAGCCGGTGAGGAAGCAGCTGAAGATGAAGGTGTCCGACAGAAGGAAGATCCACATCATCGCCTTGCCCCACGGGACCTTGAAGGTCTCGCGGTCGGCGGCCCAGTCGGTGACGATCGCCTGCCAGCCGGCGGACGGCGATGCTGCGTGCGTGTCGGGGACGGAGGTCATCGCGATCACCTGAATCCGCACAGCGCGGCGAGGAACTCGATCGTCGACGGCGGGCTCGCGAGCAGTGCGAACATCGCCAGCCAGACGAGCAGCACGAAGTGCCAGTAGGTCGCGACCAGCTCGATGCCCGCGCGCGAACGCGCCGGCGTGCGGGCCACCCGCGCGAAGGCCACGGCGAGCGCGGCCAGCCCGCCGGCCAGATGCGCGCCGTGCAGCGCGGTGATCAGGTAGAAGAAGCTCGCGGCCGGATTCGACGCGACCGCGTGTCCGCGCGCCGCCAGGTCGCTCCACAGCCAGAGCTGGCCCGCGATGAAGGCGATCGCGAGCAATGCGCCCGCCGCCAGCCCCTTGCGCATCGCCGCGTCCGCGCCGCGGCGCGCCGCCACCCGCCCCCACTGCAGCGCGATGCTGCTCGCGACCAGCAGCGCGGTGTTGAACCACAGTCGCGACGCGTCGGCGAGCGGGCCGCCGGGCGCTGCCGTCAGCGAGCGCCAGTCGGGCAACTGCGAGCGGCCGAGAAACGCGATCGTCAGCAGCACGAACAGCATCGTGACGACGACCAGGAAAAACGCGAGGAACACCTTCGCCGGCGATCGATCGAGCGCGGCATCGCCGCCGGGCAGCGTGCGACCGTCGTCGACGAACGCAGTGCCGAGGGACGTGACCGGCGCTTTCATGTGGCTGCCTCCGCTCTCAGGTGTTCGCCGCCGACCGCGACTTCTTCGTGCGGCACGGTCTGCGGGATGAAGTCCTCGGGCGCGCCGGGCACGCTGTAGTCGTACGCCCAACGATGCACGACCGGGAGCCGTGTGCCCCAGTTGCCGTGCACCGGCGGCGTGTCGGGCGTCTGCCATTCGAGCGAGGTGGCGCGCCACGGGTTGGCGCCGGCGGGCTTGCCCCTGAACGTGCTCCACACGAGGTTGTAGAGGAACACGATCTGGAACGCGCCGACCAGAAGCGCCGCGACCGTGATGAACGCGTTCAGATCGTGCGCCGACTGCGGGATGAAGTCGTAGTTGGACTCGTAGTAGCGCCGCGGCATGCCGAGGAAGCCGAGGTAGTGCATCGGGAAATAGATCGCGTAGGTGCCGAGGAAAGTGACCCAGAAGTGCAGCTTGCCGAGCCGCTCGTCCATCATCCGGCCGGTCACTTTCGGGAACCAGTGGTAGATGCCGCCGAACACCGCGAGGATCGGGCTGACGCCCATCACCATGTGGAAGTGGGCGACGACGAAGTAGGTGTCCGACAGCGGGATGTCGACGCTGACGTTGCCGAGGAACAGCCCCGTCAGCCCGCCGATCACGAAAGTGCTGATGAAACCGATCGCGAACAGCATCGGTGTGGTCAGATGGATGTCGCCGCGCCACAGCGTCAGCACCCAGTTGTAGACCTTGATCGCGGTCGGAATCGCGATGATCAGCGTGGTCGTTGCGAAGAAGAAGCCGAAGTACGGGTTCATTCCGCTGATGTACATGTGGTGCGCCCACACGACGAAGGACAGTCCGCCGATCGCGACGATCGCCCACACCATCATCCGGTAGCCGAAGATGTTCTTGCGCGCATGCGTGGCGATCAGGTCCGAGATGATCCCGAACGCGGGCAGCGCGACGATGTAAACCTCGGGGTGGCCGAAGAACCAGAACAGGTGCTGGAACAGCACCGGGCTGCCGCCCGAGTATTCGAGCTGCTTGCCCATCGACACGATCGCCGGCATGAAGAAGCTGGTACCGAGCAGCTTGTCGAACAGCATCATCACCGCGCTGACGAACAGCGCCGGGAACGCGAGCAGCGCGAGGATCGTCGCGGTGAAGATGCCCCACACCGTCAGCGGCATGCGCAGCAGCGTCATGCCGCGGCAGCGTGCCTGCAGCACGGTGGTCACGTAGTTCAGGCCGCCCATCGTCGCCGCGACGATGAAAATGGCGAGCGACACCAGCATCAGCACGATGCCCCAGTCGGTGCCCGGCGTGCCGGGCAGGATCGCCTGCGGCGGATACAGCGTCCAGCCGGCGCCGGTCGGCCCGCCCGGGACGAAGAAGCTCGCGACCAGCACCAGCACCGCGAGCAGATAGGCCCAGTACGACAGCATGTTCACGTACGGGAACACCATGTCGCGCGCACCGACCATCAGCGGGATAAGGTAGTTGCCGAAGCCGCCGAGGAAGATCGCGGTGAGCAGATAGATCACCATGATCATCCCGTGCATCGTCACGTACTGGTAGTACTCGCCGGCCGAGATGTCGAAGCGGCCGGGAAAGCCGATCTGCAGCCGCATCAAGTGCGACAGCACCAGCGCGACCAGCCCGATCGCCATCGCGGTCACCGTGTACTGGATCGCGATGACCTTGTGGTCCTGGCTCCAGATGTACTTGGTGACGAAGCTGCGCGGTTCGTGCAGCGGTGCGTCGTCGGCGTAAGGCATGGGCGACTCCTAAGGCTTCGCAGGCGCTGCGACCGCGATTTCCTTGATGAACGCGATCACCGCGTCGACGTCCTGCTCGTCGAGGTCGGCCGGCGGCATGACCGCGGCGAAGCCCTGCACGATCTGCTCACCGGGTCGCGCGATCGAGCGGCGCAGGTACGCCTCGTCGGCCGTGACTTGAGTCCCGCCGACGAGTGTGCGCGTGGCGCCGAACAGTCCCTTCCACGTCGGGCCGACGCCCGGCGTGCCGTCGAGACTGTGGCAGGCAAGGCAGCCGCGCGACTGCGCGATCGCACGCCCGCGCGCCGCGCCGACGTCGCCAGCGGCGGCGCCCGCTTTGGCAAGCTGCGCGAACGTCGGCTGCGCGGCGAGCCACGCTTGGAAGCGTTCGGGCTCCTCGACGACGATGTGGCCGCGCATGTTGAAGTGCGCGGTGCCGCAGTACTCGGCACACATGATCTCGAAACGACCGGTTCGCGTCGGCGAGAACCAGAACTGCGTCACGAGCCCGGGCACGAGATCCATCTTCACGCGGAACTGCGGCACGTAGAAGTTGTGCAGCACGTCGAGCGAGCGCTGCAGCACCTTGACGGGTTTCCCGACCGGGATGCGCACCTCGGGCCCGGCGACCAGCACGTCGTCCTGCGCGTTCGGATCGTTCGGGTTCAGGCCGAACGGATTCGCGGCACTGACGAATCGAACGTCGCTCGTGCCGAACTGGCCGTCCTTGCCGGGAAAGCGGTAACGCCACTGCCATTGCTGGCCGACGACCTCGAACACCAGCGCGTCCTTCGGTGCGGCGATCAGGTCCGCGTAGACCCACAACCCGGGCGCAAGCATCGCGACGATGCCCGCGGTCGTGATACCGGTCAGCCACCACTCCAGCTTGCGGTTGTGCGGCTCGAACGCGGCGCGATGACCGGGGCGGTGGCGGAAACGAACGATCGCGTAGGCGATGAACAGGTTGATGGCGACAAACACCACCCCCGTGATCACGAGCGTGATCAGCAGCGTGTCGTCCATCAGCTTCCAGTTCGAGGCGAGCGGCGTGAGCCACCACGGACTCGCGAACTGGAACAGCACTGCGACGACGGCGATCAGCACCAGCGCAATGGCCAGCGCCATTTGACCTCCCCCACCGGCGAACCGGTGTGTCGGGAACGTCGAACGTGTCGGCGCGGCCATCTTAGTCCCGCCGTGTCATCGATTCCAAGGTCGCGGGGCATTTCATCTACCGTCAACGCGGTTATTCGCCGGCCTTCGTGTGCATGCCGGCGCGATCGCGCGATGCGCAGCGACACGCGCACGCGCGTATGCTTTTTTCGCGCCGGCGGCGCCGCCTCGCATCCGGTTGCGCCGGTCTGCATCCATCCAAAGGAGGTCCTATGGAGCATGCAGTCGATCGTCACGCGATGGGCGACGCAACGCCGAGAGTCCGCATCGTCGCCGCGTCGCAGCCGTTTACGTGGCTGCGGCGCGGCTGGGCCGATCTGGTCCGCGCCCGCGGCGCAAGCCTGGGCTACGGCGCGCTCGTCGCAGCGTTCGGAGTGGGCCTGCTCGCGCTGGCGTGGGGTGCGACCTACCTGGTTCCCGCGCTGATCGGCGGCTTCCTGCTGGTGGCGCCGTTCGGCGCGATCGCGTTCTACGCGCTGTCGCGCCAGATCGAACGCGGCGAGCCGGTCGACGGCGCCGCGGCGCTGTTCGCCTGGCGGCGCAACGGCGGACAGATCGCGCTGTGGGGGCTTGCGCTCGCGCTGACGCTGATCCTTTGGGAACGGCTCGCGGCGATCGTCTTCGCGCTGTTTTACGGCGGCGAGGTCGCCGACGTGACGACCCTCGCGCGCGATGTGCTCTTTTCAGGCCGTCAGTGGGACCTGGTGATCGCGTTCGTCGGCGTCGGCGCGCTGCTGGCGTTGGCGGTGTACGCGCTCGGCGTGGTCACGGCGCCGTTGCTGCTCGACCGTGATGTCGACGTGGTCACCGCCGCGGTGACGAGCCTGCGCTGCTGCCTGCGCAACCCGGCGGCGGCGCTGCTGTGGGCAGCGCTGATCGCCGCGTTGACGCTGCTCGGCTTCGCCACACTGATGCTGGGGCTCGCCGTGATCTTCCCGTGGCTGGGTCATGCGAGCTGGCACGCGTATCGCGATCTGGTCGAGTAGCCGGGTGAGGCCGATGCGGCCGATCGCGCGCGCGCTGCGCGCTTGCGCGTGCCGGGCATTCGCGTTCGGCGTCGCGCTGCTCGCGGCGACCGCGCTGCGCGCCGCCGAGCTGCCGATCTTCGATGCGCACGTGCACTACAGCCACGACGCGTGGGAACAGGTGCCGCCGGAGGTCGCGATCGATCTGCTGCGCCGCGCAGGCGTGCGGCGCGCGCTGGTGTCCAGCTCCGACGACGAGGGCAACCAGAAGCTCGTCGCGGCCGCGCCGGGGCTCGTCCTGCCGTCGCTGCGGCCGTATCGCACGCGCGGCGAACTGGCGACGTGGACGCGCGACGAATCGGTGATCGGCTACGTCGAGGAACGCCTGCGCAAGTACCGTTACGTCGCGCTTGGCGAGTTCCACCTATACGGCGCCGACGCCGACCTGCCGGTGCCGCGCCGGCTCGTCCAGCTCGCGCGCGCATACGGGCTGGTGCTGCACGCGCACTCGGACATCGATGCGGTCGAGCGGCTTTTCGCGCAATGGCCGGAGGCGAAGATCCTGTGGGCGCACGCCGGTTTCGAGCCGCCCGAACGCGTGCGCGCGATGTTGCGCAAGCATCGCAACCTGTGGTGCGATCTGGCGTTCCGCAGCGACCACGGCGCCGACGGCCTCGTCGATCCGCAATGGCGCGCGCTGTTCCTCGAGTTTCCCGACCGCTTCATGGTCGGCACCGACACCTTCACGCCGGAGCGCTGGCCGTTCGTCGTCGAGCACGCGCGTTGGTCGCGCGCCTGGCTCGCCGATCTGCCCGCCGAAGTCGCCGAACGCATCGCGTGGAAAAACGGCGAAGCGCTGTTCGGCGCGGCGCTTCGATGAGCATCCGGTCGGCGCTGGCCGGCCTGCTGTTCGCCGGGCCCGCGCTCGCCTGCGACCCGGCACTGCCGGGAAGCGATGCGCGGCGCGTCGAAGGCGAGCGCTACGTCCTTGCCTGGCGCGCGCTGCCGGGGCCGATCCGGCTCGGCGAATTCTTCGCACTCGAAATCGCCGTCTGCGCACGCGCCGGAGCGAGCCCGCCGGCGGCGCTGCGCGTCGACGCGCAGATGCCCGAACACCGGCACGGCATGAATTACCGCCCGAGCGTCGCGCGCGCGGGCGAAGGCCGCTTCATCGCCTCCGGCCTGCTGTTGCACATGCCCGGCCGTTGGGAGTTCAGCTTCGAGCTGCGCGCGGCTGAGCAGAGCGAGACGCTGCGGGCGAGCGTGCCGATTCACTGACCGATGCGTCATCGCGGCCGTGTCGCCTTCGCCATCGTCGCGTCGCTGCTGTTGACGAGCGCGCGCGCCGAAGTGGTCTTCACCGCCGAGGAAGTGCAACGCATCCTCGCGCACGGTCCGTGGCCGCCCGCGTTCGCGCGCGACCCGAGCAATCGCGTCTCGGGCAACGCTGCGGCGATCGATCTGGGCCGGCGGCTCTTCGCCGACGCACCGCTGTCGGCCAACGGCTACGTCGCCTGCGTGTCGTGCCACCAGACCGACCGCGCATGGACCGACGGCCTACCGCGCGCGCGCGGCATGGGACCGCTCGACCGCAACACGCCAAGCGTGGCCAACGCGTGGCTGAACCGCTGGTTCGGCTGGGGCGGTGCGGCCGACAGCCTGTGGATGGCGAGCCTGCGGCCGCTGCTCGATCCGGACGAAATCGGCACGACGCCGCAACGCGTGGTCGAGCGCTTCAAGCTGAACGACGACCTCGCCTGCCGCTACCGGCGCGCCTTCGGCCGCGCGCCCGATCACGCTGACGAGACGCTGCTCGTCAACATCGCCAAGGCGATCGCCGCCTTCCAGGAAACGCTGACGACCGGACGCACGCCGTTCGACGACTTCCGCGACGCGCTCGCGCGCGGCGACCGCCCCTCGATGGCCGCGTATCCGCAGTCCGCGCAACGCGGGCTGAAGCTGTTCGTCGGCCGCGGCAACTGCTTCTTCTGCCACTCGGGACCGGCGTTCACCACCGGCGAGTTCCACGACGTCGGCGTGCCGTACTTCGTCGCGCCGGGCAAGGCCGACGGCGGCCGTTACGCCGGGATCCAGGCGCTCGCGGCGAGTCGCTTCAACCTGCTCGGCCCGTACAGCGACGACGCCACGCGCACCACCGCGACCAAGACGCGCCACGTCGCGCTTTCGCCGCGCCACTGGGGCGAGTTCAAGACGCCGGGGCTGCGCAACGTCGCGCTCACCGCGCCGTACATGCACAACGGCTCGCTCGCGACGCTGCGCGACGTCGTGCGGCATTACTCGGAGCTGAACGAGGAGCGGCTGCATGCCGACGGCGAGCGCATCCTGCGCCCCTTGCAGCTCGCGCCGTCAGAGATCGACGACCTGCTCGCGTTCCTCGAGTCGCTGACCGACCGCGACGGCGCGCGGCGCGTGCTGCCGCCGCTCGATGCCTCGCCCTGCCGCTGAGATCAGCCGAACACGCGGTCGAGCGCGGCGGCCGACAGCGCGAAGCCGCGTTCGGCGAGCGCGGCGCGGAGCGCGTTGCGCTGCCGGGCGAGCTGCGCGTACGGCGCGGCGAGCCCGCGCGCGGACTCATGCACGTCCAGTTCGAGCGCCACCCGCGCATGCAGCGGGCGCAACTCGGCGTCGAACAGGTCTTCGACGATGTCGAGCGCGACGATCGCCACCGGCAGCAACCGGCTCGCGCCCCACGCGAGGAGCAGCGCTTCGCCGCGTGTCGCCGGCAGCGCGAGCGATTCGAGCGCGGCGAGCTGCGACAGCACGTCCAACGAGGCGTGCGCGCGGCCTGCGGCGAGCGCATCGCTCGCGTCGAGCACGAGGTCGAAGCCGATCCGGTGCCGCGGCGCGCGCAGCGCGGGATCGCCCGCGGGTGTGTCGATGCGCCGCTGCAGCCGCTCGGGGTTGAACGGGAAGACGAACACGCGCGGCTCGCCGCGCGCCGCCACGCGGATCAGCGCGCCTTTGCGGAGTCCCTCCGATTGCTTCATGCGGACGACCATGAACTCGGCCGGCCTGGCGGTCAGGTTTCCGCCGGCTCCTTGACGTCGGGGTCGCGCTCCCAGCCCTCGTGTTCGAGCCTGATCGACTCGATCGCCACCGCCGCGCCGTTGGCATCGAGCTCGGGCAGCGCGACGTACTCGGACACCCACGCGCGGTAGACGCGATAGGCGAGCACGACCGTGCCCTGCTCGTTGAGCAGCTCGATCACCAGATCCTTGCGGAAGTTTTTCAGCGACATCGCGGCGTCGCCCGCGCGGTTGAACGCGAGGTTGGCCCAGCGCTCGAACTCGGGGTCGTGCGTGACGCCGCGCTCGAGCGTGATCGGCTCGTACTCGGTGCGCCCCGGCGACTTGCGCGAGCTGCTGGGCGCGCCGCCCTCGCGAAACCGGATCACCTCGGTGGTGCGCTTCAGCGGACTGACCTTCGCGATGCCGGCGACGTAGCGGCCGTCCCACTTCACGCGGAACTTGAAGTTCTTGTACGGATCGAGACGGTGCGGGTTCACGGGAAACTGCGCCATCGCGTCCTCCGGATTCTTCGCGGACCGGACGCAGCATAGAACCTATCTCAGAGTCCCCGACGGTCGCGTTGCGACGAGAAGCGGGCGGATGCTAGGCGGCGCGCGAAGGACAGTAGCCTGCGCTACGGCCGAGCGCGCCA
>CAZIJU010000078.1:0-18036 GCA_964539745.1 uncultured Burkholderiaceae bacterium
TGATCTTGCCGTTGCCGCGCACCGGGCCGTCGAGCCGCTGCAGGTTGCAGTTGACAACGAAGATCAGGTTGTCGAGCTTTTCGCGCGCAGCCATGCCGATCGCGCCCATCGACTCGGGCTCGTCCATCTCGCCGTCGCCGCAGAAGCACCAGACCTTTCGCCCGCTGGTGTCGGCGATCCCGCGGTTGTGCAGGTACTTCAGGAAACGCGCCTGATAGATCGCCTGCAGCGGCCCCAGCCCCATCGACACCGTCGGAAACTGCCAGAAGTCTGGCATCAGCTTGGGGTGCGGATACGAAGTGACGCCCTTGCCGTCGACATCGCGCCGGAAGTTGTCCAACTGCTCGGCGGTCAGCCGCCCTTCGAGAAACGCGCGCGCGTACACGCCCGGCGACGAGTGCCCCTGGAAGTACACGAGGTCGCCGCCGAAGTCCGCGCTCGGCGCGCGCCAGAAGTGGTTGAAGCCGACCTCCATCAACGTGCCCACCGACGCGTAACTCGCGATGTGTCCGCCGAGGTCGCCTTCGCCGCGATTCGCGCGTACCACCATCGCCATCGCGTTCCAGCGGACGTACGAGCGGATGCGTTCCTCCAGCGCCGGGTCGCCGGGCGACTTCTCCTCCAGGTGCGGCGGGATCGTGTTGATGTAGGCGGTGTTCGCCGAAAACGGGATGTACGCGCCCGAGCGCCGCGCCTTCTCGATCAGCCGCTCGATCAGGTAGTGCGCCCGGTACGCGCCCTCGCGCTCGAGCACCGCGTCGAGCGCATCGAGCCACTCCTGCGTCTCGAGCGCGTCGGGGTCGTTGGCGGCGGCCGCCGCCTCAATGTTCGGAATCGCGGACATCGCTGTCTCCTTGAAGTATTCGTCGCGGCCGGCCGCGCGACGGTCGGCGAGGTGCGCCTGCGGACTTTAACAGCGGTTCATGCGTCTTTCAAATAGTGGTGCTTAATTCCGCTTTATGAAATTCACGCTTGGCTGCGTTACCGTGCCGGTTGCAGCCGTCTCGCTAATATGCAACGCCACTGCGGCGAAGGCATCCGCATTCCACCGCCTCCTGCATACAGGGCACTGTGCCCGATGACTGCGCCGGCCGACAAGCACTCGTTGATCGCTGCCTTCGATGCGCTGGCCGAGGCGCGGTCGCGCCGCGTGCGTTCTGCACCATGGCTGCCGTTCGCGGTGATCGGCTTGCTGGCGGTGCTGATCGCCGGACTGTTCGTCGCGATGGTCATCGAGGACCGGCAACTGCGCCGCGACGCGATGCACCGCGACATCGACTCTGCCGCGCAGCAGATCACACTGCGGCTGACGGCACTGGCCGAGACCCTGACGACGGCGGCGCTCGAGATCGGCGCCGGCACGATCGGCGAACGCCGCTTCGCGAGCGTGGCGTCCGAACTCGTCGCCTCAAAACCGGAGGTCATCCAGATCCGCTTCGCTGATGCCGCCGGTCGCGCGGTATGGCCGCTGCCATCCGCGGCCAGCGGGGTCGGCGGCAATGCGGTCGAGGCTGCGCTTCAGCCGCTGCTGGCGCGCGTTCGCGCGGCAGGCACTGCGACGTTCGCCCTCGCCGGCGACGGCTCGGCCGATCCGTCGATCGTGCTGATCGTGCCGTCGTTCGCGCAGGCACGCTACGCCGGCGCGATCGTCGCGCGCGTGTCGCCCGGCGAACTGCTGCGCGCAGGTGTGGCGCCCGAGACCGCAGCCCGCTACCGGCTTTCGCTGCAGACCCCGGCGGGAACGCTCGCCAGCACCACGGCGAGCGCGCCGTCGCCGAGCGCGCCCGGCTATACGACCGGTGTGTCGCCACTGCCGCCCGAGGTACGCCTGCATGCAACCGCCTACAAGCTCGAGTCCGGGTTGGTCGGCAGCCCGCTCGTCTGGGTCGTCGGCGCGCTGGCCGCCGCGGTGGCGATCGCGCTCGGGGCGCTCGCGCACTACACGTCGCGCCAGGCTCGCATCGACCGCGCGCTGCTCGCCGAGACGGCGCTGCGCCGGGCGATGGAAGACTCGATGGCCACCGGCTTGGCGGTGTTCGACAACGACGGCGTGCTGCGTTACGTGAACCGCGCCTTCTGCCAGATGACCGGTTGGAGCGAACGCGACCTGACCGGTCGCGGCGCGCCGCTGCCGTACTGGCCTGCGGATGCGCGCGCCGAGCACGAAGCGAACCTGCGGCGCATCCTCGCGGGCGACATACCGAGCGCCGGGTTCGAGGGGCAGGTGCTGCGCGCCGACGGCTCCCGTTTCGACGCGCGCATGTACGTCTCGCCGCTGGTTGACGACGCGGGGCGGCAGATCGGCTGGATGAGTTCGATGGCCGACGTCACCGAGCCGAAGCGCGTCCGCAGCGAGCTGGCTGCCGCGCACGAGCGCTTCACCACAGTCCTCGAGTCGCTCGAGGCCGCCGTCTCGGTCGTGTGGGGCGACGCGACGGCCGACGCCGACACGCTGCTCTTCGCCAACCGCGAGTACCGCGCACGCTTCGGGGAAACCGACGACGGCCACCGGCGCCTGGCGCAGCGGCTGCGCGGCCGCGGCGGCACCGACATGAGCGGCGAGGTGCTCGACGAGGCAAGCGGCCGCTGGTACGACGTGCGCATGCGCGAGATCCGCTGGCCGGCGAAGGACGACGTCGGCGGGCGCGCGGCGCGTCTGCAGATCGCCACGGACATCACGCTGCGCAAGACCACCGAGGAGATCGCGCGGCAGCAGCAGGAGAAGGTGCAGTTCACGTCGCGCCTGATGACGATGGGCGAGATGGCGTCGTCGCTGGCACACGAGCTGAACCAGCCGCTGACCGCGATCGTCAACTACAGCGAAGGCACGCTCGCGCGGCTGCGCGCCGGCCCCGTGCCGATGCCCGAACTGCACACGGCGCTGGAGAAGACCTCGACGCAGGCGCAGCGCGCGGGCCGCATCATCCGCCGCATCCGGGAGTTCGTGAAACGCTCCGAGCCGCGGCGCCGCCCGACGGCGGCCGCCCGCATCGTCGACGACGCGATCGCGTTCGCCGAAATCGAGGCCGGCAAGAAGAACATCACGATCGCGGCGACGGTCGATCCGACACTGCCGCCGCTGGACGTCGATCCGATCCTGATCGAACAGGTGCTGCTGAACCTGCTGAAAAACGCCATCGACGCGATGGACGACGCGATCGTGCGCCGGATCGACGTCATCGTGAAGCGCGCCCCGGCCGACGGTATGGCCGAGATCGCGGTCGTCGACCGTGGCAGCGGTATCCCGGAAGCACATCTGGCGAGCGTGTTCCAGCCGTTCTTCAGCACGAAGTCCGAAGGCATGGGCATGGGGCTGAACATCTGCCGCTCGATCATCGAGTTCCACCAGGGGCGACTGCACCTAGAGAAAAACCCTGAGCCGACCGGCGGATCCGTCATGCGCTTCACGCTTCCGCTTGCTTCCGGCGCCTGCGGCTCGGACAATTCGCGCGAACCGAGCGAGGCCGCCGCCCGGTGAACGACCGCAGATGAGCGAGACCGAAGCCAGGAGCACCTTGGGCGTCGTCTATGTCGTCGACGACGACGAAGCGGTGCGCGATTCGCTGCAATGGCTGCTCGAAGCGAGCGCGTATCGCGTGGCGACCTACGACAGCGCGGAAGCCTTCCTCGCCGGCTTCGACCCGAACGCGATCGCCTGCCTGATTCTCGACGTGCGCATGCCGGGGATGAGCGGGCTCGAGCTGCAGGACGAGCTGCTCGCGCGCAAACTCAACCTGCCGATCATCTTCATCACCGGGCACGGCGACGTGCCGATGGCCGTGTCAACGATGAAAAAGGGCGCGGTCGACTTCATCGAGAAACCGTTCGACCAGACAGCGCTGAAGGAACTGGTCGAACGCATGCTGGCGCACGCGCGCGAAACGGCTGCCGCCGCCGAACGCCAAAGGCTTAACGAGGCGCTGCTGGCGCGGCTGACCCCACGCGAGCAGCAGGTGCTCGAACGCATCGTCGCAGGGCGACTTAACAAGCAGATCGCCGATGATCTCGGCATTTCGATCAAGACCGTCGAAGCTCACCGCGCCAACATCATGGACAAACTGCGCGCCAACACGGTTGCCGATCTGATGCGAGTCGCGCTTTCCGGCGGCTCAGCCGCGTAAGCTCGGGGGCGCGCGCGGCGTAAAATCCGCGTCTTCCCTTCTTCTGCCTTTCTCCCGCTTTCATGACTGCCCGTCTGATCGACGGCAAGGCGCTCGCCGCGTCGGTGCGCGCCGGCCTGAAGCCCCGGATCGAGGCGCTCGCCGCCCGCGGCGCGCGGCCGGGGCTCGCCGTGATCCTGGTCGGCGACGATCCAGCGTCGGCCGTGTACGTGCGCAACAAGATCAAGGCGTGCGAGGAGATCGGCATCCGTTCATGGTTCGAGCATCTGCCGGCGCAGACAAGCGAATCCGAACTGCTCGCGCACATCGCCGCGCTGAACGCGAACCCGGACGTGCACGGCATCCTCGTGCAGCTTCCGCTGCCGAAGCACCTCGACGCCCAGAAGATCCTCGAAACGATCGCGTTCGACAAGGACGTCGACGGGCTGCACGCGACCAATGCGGGGCTGACGCTGATGGGCCGCCCGCACTTCCGTTCGTGCACGCCGTACGGCGTGATGAAGATGCTCGAGTCGATCGGCTGTCCGCTGAAGGGCGCCCACGCGGTCGTGATCGGCCGCTCGAACATGGTCGGCAAGCCGATGGCGATGCTGTTGCTCGCCGCCGACGCAACCGTGACGATCTGCCACAGCGCCACCCGCGACCTGCCGTCGATCACGCGTCAGGCCGACGTGCTGGTTGCCGCCGTCGGACGGCTGAAGCTGGTCACCGGGGACATGGTCAAGCCCGGCGCCGTCGTCATCGACGTCGGAACGAATCGCACGCCAGACGGCAGGCTCGCCGGCGACGTGGATTTCGACGCCGTGCGCGAAGTCGCCGGCTGGATCTCGCCGGTACCCGGCGGCGTCGGACCGATGACGATCACGATGCTGCTCGCGAATACGGTCGAGGCCGCCGAACGCGCAGCGGCGCGTGCGCCGACGACGGCCGGCCGCCGGCCGACCGAACCTCACGTCTAACAGGCGCCGCCCGCCGCCACACCGCGCGACACCGATGCCTTTCGACAACTCCGCCAATCCGTTGCTCGACTTCCGCGATCTCGCGCGCTTCTCCGAGATCCGGCCCGAACATGTCACGCCGGCGATCGACGCGTTGCTCGCCGACTGCCGAGCGGCGGTCGAACGCGTCACCGACACCCGCGCACCGGCGACCTGGGACAACGTCGTCACGCCGCTGGACGACGCCACCGAGCGGCTGTCGCGCGCGTGGGCCGCCGTCGCGCACATGAACGCGGTCGTCGACACGCCCGCGCTGCGCGAGCAGTACAACGCCAATTTGCCCAAGCTCACGGCGTTCTGGACCGAGCTCGCGCAGAACCTGCGACTGTACGAACGCTTCAAGCAGCTCGCCGCCGCGCCCGACTTCGCATCCTGGCCCGCCGCGCGCCGCAGGATCGTCGAAAACGAACTGCGCGACTTCCGGCTCGGCGGCGCCGAACTGCCCGAACCGCAGAAGCAGCGGCTGCGCGCGCTGCGCGAAAGGATGGCGCAACTGTCGACGCGTTTTGCCGAGAACGTGCTCGACGCGACCAACGCCTTCGGGCTGGTCATCGAGGATCGCACGCAGCTCGCCGGCGTGCCGGACGACGTGCTCGAGTTGTACCGCGAGGCGGCGGCGGCCGAAGGCAAGTCCGGCTACAAGATCACGCTGCACTTCCCGAGCTACTTCCCGGCGCTGCAGTACGCCGACGACCGCGCGTTGCGGCGCGAGCTGTACCGCGCATACACGACGCGCGCCTCCGAGTTCGGCAGGCCCGAATGGGACAACAGCGCCGTGATGCTCGAGCTGCTGCGGCTGCGGCGCGAGCTGGCGCAACTGCTGGGTTACCGCAACTTCGCCGAGGTCTCGCTCGTGTCGAAGATGGCCTCGTCGCCAGACGAAGTACTCGACTTTCTGCGCGATCTGGCGCGTCGCTGCAGACCTTACGCCGAACGCGACGTGGCCGAACTGCGCGAGTTCGCCTCGCGCGAGTTGGGGCTGGCGGATCTTCAGCCGTGGGACATCGCCTACGCGAGCGAGAAGCTGCGCCAGTCGCGCTACGCCT
Source organism: uncultured Burkholderiaceae bacterium (assembly GCA_964539745.1). GTDB lineage: Bacteria > Pseudomonadota > Gammaproteobacteria > Burkholderiales > Burkholderiaceae_F > DSNY01. Next base: position 6,166 of record CAZIJU010000078.1, read on the forward strand.
ACTCCGAGCAGGAGCTGAAACAGTACTTCCCGGAGCACAAGGTGCTGGCGGGCCTGTTCCACGTGGTCGAGGCGCTGTTCGCGGTGGGAATCCGTCCCGACACCGCGCCGGTGTGGCATCCGGACGTGAAGTTCTTCCGCATCGAGGACGGCGGCGGGGCGTTGATCGGGCAGTTCTATCTGGACCTATACGCCCGCGAACACAAGCAGGGCGGTGCCTGGCAGGACGATGCCCGCGCGCGCAGACGCATCGCCGGCGGCGTGCAGACACCGGTGTCGTTCCTCACCTGCAACTTCACGCGGCCGGTCGGCGGCAGGCCGGCGCTGTTCACGCACGACGAAGTGCTGACGCTGTTCCACGAGTTCGGGCACGGGTTGCACCACATGCTGACGCGCGTCGACGAACTCGCGGTTTCGGGCATCCATGGTGTCGAATGGGACGCGGTCGAGCTGCCCAGCCAGTTCATGGAGAACTTCTGCTGGGAATGGGAGTGCCTGCAGCAGATGACCGAGCACGTCGAAACCAGGCAACCGCTGCCGCGCGCGCTGTTCGATAAATTGATCGCCGCCAAGAATTTTCAGAGCGGCATGCAGATGGTGCGTCAGCTCGAGTTTGGCCTGTTCGACATGCGGCTGCACGCCGAATTCGACCCGACCGACGCCACACCGCGCGACGTGCAGCGACTGGCCGACGACGTGCGGCGCGAAGTCGCAGTAGTGTTTCCGCCCGACTTCTTCCGCGGCGCGTGGAGCTTCACGCATATCTTCGCCGGCGGCTACGCGGCGGGCTACTACAGCTACAAGTGGGCCGAGGTGCTGTCGGCGGACTGTTACGCGGAATTCGAGGAAAACGCCGCGTCGCACGGCGTGCTCGATGCGCGGATCGGACGACGCTTCCTGGACGAGATTCTGGCCGTCGGCGGCAGCCGGCCGGCGATGGAGTCGTTCGTCGCCTTCCGCGGCCGCAAGCCGCGGATCGACGCGCTGCTGCGGCACAATGGCATGACCGCGTGAAGGCGCTGGAGGGTCGAACGTGAACAGATCGTTCTGGTTTTTGCTGTGCGCGATCGCACTGCCGGCCGCCGCGCAGTACAAATGGACCGATGCCGACGGTCGCGTCAGCTACGGCGACAGCCCGTCGCGCGAGGCGCGCAACGTCCAGCGCATCGACATGCGCGCCGACGAAAGCGGAGACGAATTGCTGCGCGGCTTGCCGTACGCGCTGCGTCGCGTCGCCGAACAGCACCCGGTGGTGCTGTATACGACCACCCCCTGCGCGCCGTGCGACTCGGGCCGCGAACTGCTGCGCGCGCGCGGCGTGCCGTACGTCGAACGCACGGTCACATCCAACGACGACGTCGAGGCGCTCGCGCGCGTTGCGGGGACGAACCGGCTTCCGGTGCTCGCGGTCGGACGCCAGCTCGAGCGCAGCTTCGAGACCGGCGCTTGGAACGCGCTGCTCGACGCCGCGGGATATCCGCGCGCGTCGCTGCTGACCCGCGCCTGGCAGCCGCCGGCGCCGCGACCGCTCGTGCCGCCGCCCGCGCCGCAGGCAAGCACGACGCCGTCCAAGTGAACGCTGCCGTACGTCGGGCAGGCACCGCCGCGGCGAATCGATGCCGATCACGCTCGCGACCTGGAACGTCAATTCGCTGAAGGTGCGGCTGCCGCACCTGACCGACTGGCTCGCCGCGCGCGCGGTCGACATCGTCTGTCTGCAGGAAACCAAGCTCCCCGACGACAGGTTCCCGGTCGACGAACTGGCGAAGGCGGGCTACCGCAGCATCTACGCCGGACAGAAGACCTACAACGGCGTGGCGATCCTGCTGCGCGACGGCACCCTCGGCACGCCGACCGACGTACAGGTCAACCTGCCCAACTTCGCGGACGAGCAGAAGCGGCTGCTCGCAGTCACGATCGACGGCCTGCGCGTCGTCTGCGCGTATTTTCCGAACGGCCAGGCAGTCGGCAGCGACAAGTACGACTACAAGCTGCGCTGGCTCGCCGCATTGACGGCCTGGCTCAGGGACGAGCTGGCGCGCCACGACAAGCTCGCACTCGCCGGCGACTTCAACATCGCACCCGAACCGCGCGACGTGCACGACCCGGTGCTGTGGGACGGACAGGTGCTGTTCTCCGAACCCGAACGCGCCGCCTTTCGTGCGCTGCTCGACCTCGGGCTGAAGGATGCCTTCCGCCTGTTCGACCAGCCCGAGCGCAGCTTCACGTGGTGGGACTACCGCAACCTGGCGTTCCGCCGCAAGTGGGGGCTGCGCATCGATCACATCCTGCTCGCGCCGGCGCTCGCGGCGCAGTGCACGGCGTGCACGATCGACGTCGAACCGCGCCGCCGCGAGCAGCCGAGCGACCATGCGCCGGTGATCGCCACGCTCGGCTGACGGTCGGCGCGCTCGAAGCGCACCACCGCCGCAAAGCGGCGCGATTCGTCCGAAACGGCGCGTGGCGCGCCGATCACGAACCTCGTCGCGGTAGTGCCGCACCGCAGGGGACTTTCCGCGCGCTTGCGCCGCCCGCGCCGGCCGTGCTAAAAAACAAACATTCGTTTTGTTTATCGGCGTATCCAGACTAGATGCCCGCCGTCCGCGCACCGCGCGCCGACAACCGAGCGCCGCAGATCCTCGACCAGGCTGCGCGGCTGTTCCGCGCGCAGGGCTTCCGGGGCACATCGGTGCGCGACATCGCGCACGCGGTCGACATGCTGCCGGGGTCGCTGTACTACCACTTCGCGACGAAGGAAGACCTGCTCGCCGCCGTGTACGCCGAAGGCGTGCGCCGGATCTCGGCGCGCGTGCGCGCGGCGATCGAAGGCCCGCGCGATCCGTGGGAGCGGCTCGAGGCGGCGTGTGTGGCGCACCTCGAGGCGATCCTCGAGGACGACGACTACGCGCAGGTGGTGATCCGCGTGCGGCCGAGCGACGTGCCGGCGGTAGATCGGCGGCTGATCGCGCTACGCGACGAATACGAGGCGCTTTTCGCGAAGCTGGTGCAAAACCTGCCGCTGCCGCGCGGTGTGGACCGCCGCACGCTGCGGTTGATGCTGCTGGGCGCCTTGAACTGGTCGCAGACCTGGTACCGCAGCGGAGGCGATTCGCCGAAGACCATCGCGCGGCGCTTCGTCGCCCTGCTGCAGTCCCCACTCGGAAAGGACGCCTGATGGACATCCGACCCAAGGTGCTGATCACGAAGATCGGCTTCGACGGCCACGACCGCGGCAGCCGCATCGTCGCCGCGGCACTGCGCGACGCCGGCATGGAAGTGATCTATACGCCGCCGTGGCAGGAGATTGCAACGGTGGTCAAGCTCGCGACCGAAGAGGACGTCGACGTGATCGGCATCTCGTCGCTCGCGACCGATCACCTGATCGTGCCGAAGCTGATGGACGCGCTGCGCGCCGCCGGGCTCGACGACGTCGCGGTGATCGTCGGCGGCATCGTGCCCGACGAGGACGAGCGGATGCTGCTCGACGCCGGTGTCGCGCGCGTGTTCCATCCGGGCGCTTCGCTCGACGAGATCGCGCGCTGCGTGCGCGAGCTGACGCTGTCCGTGCGCGCCCGCCGCGCGACCGCCTGAGGAGGACGCCATGAACAAGCCCATCGACGACCGCCTGCTGCACAGCGCCGACGCCGAAACGCAGTGGCGGCGCGAATACGCCGAACAGATCGGCACCGACCGCGAAGTCGTCAACCGTTCCGGCATCGCGATCAAGCCGCTGTACACGAACCGCGACTGGGATTCGTCGCGCCACGACGACGCGCTCGGCTTCCCGGGCCAGCCGCCGTATACCCGCGGCATCTACGCGACGATGCACCGCGGCCGCACGTGGACGCAGCGACAGTTGATCGGTCTGGGCACGCCCGACGACTACAACGCGCGGCTGCGGTCGCTGCTCGCGCAGGGTGCGACCGCGATCTCGCTGATCCCGTGCAACTCGGTGTTCCGCGGGATCGACATGGACGAGTCGCATTTCGAGCTGCTCGGCACCTGCGGCACCGTCGTCAATACCGCGGAGCACATGGACCGCGCGCTCGCCGGCGTCGATCTGGCTCGCACCTCCTGCGCGCTGAACGACCCGTCGCCGTTCACGCTGCTCGCCTTCCTGCTCGCCGTCGCGGGCAAGCGCGGCGTGGACTGGCGCTCGATCACCGGCACGTCGAACCAGAGCGACTACCTGAGCCACTACGTCGCCAATCACATGTTCTTCCGCCTCGCCCTGCCGGGCGCACGGCGCGTGCTCGGCGACCACATCGATTTCTGCAACCGCTTCGTGCCGAAATGGAATCCGATGTCCGTCGTCGGCCAACACATGCAGCAGGCGGGCGCCACGCCGGCCGAAGCGATGGCCTTCACGCTGTCCACGGCGGTGCAGGTCGCGCAAGACTGCATCGACCGCGGCATGGACCCGGACGCCTTCCTGCCGCGCTTCACGTTCTTCTTCGACATCTCGCTGTCGTTCTTCGAGGAGGTCGCCAAGTTCCGCGCCGGCCGCCGCATCTGGGCGCGCATCGCGCGCGAGCGGCTGGGCGCGAAGGATGCGCGCTCGTGGCGCTTCAAGTTCCACGCTCAGACCTCCGGGGCGGACCTGACGCGCCAGCAGCCGTTGAACAACATCGCGCGTGTGACGGTGCAGGCGATGGCCGGCATCTTCGGCGGGCTGCAGTCGCTGCACACCGACGCGTACGACGAGGCGCTGTCGTGCCCGACGGACTTCGGCGCGCGCATCGCCGTCAACACGCAGAACATCCTGCGCGAGGAAGCGCACCTGACCGACGTCATCGATCCGCTCGGCGGAAGCTTCTACGTCGAGGCGCTGACCGACCGGATGGAGGGAGAGATCCTGCGCGTGATGAAGATCGTCGACGACGCGGGCGGCATGTACCGCGCGGTCGAGTCCGGGCTGGTGCAGAGGATGATCGGCGAGTCGGCGCGGCGCTTCCAGCAGAAGGTCGAGTCGGGCGAGCAGACGGTGGTCGGTGTCAACGCGTACGTCGCGGACGAGGATGCGAGCGAGCGGCAGCCGCTGGCTCGCCCCGACCCGGCCGCGATGCGCGCACATTTGGAGGCGTTCAAGGCGTTCAAGGCGCAGCGCTCGGCGGCCGCGGTGCGATCCGCACTCGATGCGCTCGCGCGCGCGGCCAACGACCGCCGCGACAACGTGTTCGCCAGGGTGGTCGAGGCCGCCGAGACCGGCTGCACGCACGGCGAGATTTGCGGCACGCTGCGACGCGAGCTGGGCTTCGGGCACGTGCAGGCGTTCGTCTGACGATGCCCGCCCTTCGATCCCTCCGCGCGAGCGGCGAATCGATCGAGGCGCCCTTGGCGTCCGGCGTCGACGCGCTGCTGCACAAGCTCGTCGCGGGCGATCGCCGTGCGCTCGCGCGCGCGATCTCGGCGGTCGAGAACGAAACGCCCGCCGCCGCCTCGATCGCCGCGCCCATTTCGTCAAGGCTCGGCCACGCGCACGTCGTCGGCGTCACCGGCGCGCCGGGCGCGGGCAAGTCCACGCTGATCAATGCGCTGCTCGGCGAGTTCGTCGAGCGCGGCGCAACGATCGCGGTCGTCGCGATCGATCCGACCAGTCCGGTCACTGGCGGCGCGGTGCTCGGCGACCGCGTGCGTATGGGCAGTCACGGCGCGCACGAACGCGTGTTCATCCGCTCGATCGCCTCGCGCGGGCATGCAGGCGGCGTGTCGAAGACGACCGGCGGGATCGTCGACGTGCTCGACGCCGCGGGCTTCGACATCGTCATCGTCGAAACCGTCGGCACCGGTCAGTCGGAGGTCGAGATCGCAGGCATCGCCGACACGCGCATCGTCGTCTGCCCGCCGGGGCTGGGCGACGAGGTTCAGGCGCTGAAGGCCGGCATCCTGGAGATCGCCGACCTGCTGGTCGTCAGCAAGGCCGATGCGTCGGGCGCAGAGCGCACGGTGCGCGAACTGAACGAAATGCTCAAGCTGCGCAGGGCAACGGCTGCGAACGTGCCGGTGCTCGCGGTCTGCGCGGCGCGCGGCGATGGCATCGCGGCGCTCGCCGATGCCGTCGTCGCGCACGGCGCGGCGAAAGGTCGAGGCCGCCGTCTGGCGCAACGGCATCCCCCCGACGCCAGCGCCGCACCCGCCGACGACGCGCGGCGGCGTCTCGAACGACTGTCGGCCGCGGATGCGTTCGCGCGCTCGCTGGGCGTGCGTTTCGTCGACGGCGCAGCGGGCCGCGCGACGATCGAGATGACGGTTCGCGACGAGCACCTGAACTTCAACGGCGCCTGCCACGGCGGCGTGATCTTCGCGCTTGCCGACTGTGCGTTCGGGCTGGCGTCGAACTCGCACGGCCAGATCGCGGCCGGTATCGACGCGCACATCACCTACCAGGCCGCGGCCGCGCTCGGCGATCGGCTGACCGCATCCGCGACCGAGGTCTCGCGCTCGCGCAAGCTTGCCGTCTACCGGATCGACGTGACGCGGGCGGACGGCAAACCGATCTCGAGCTTCACCGGTACGGTCTACGTGACGACCAAGCCGCACGCGCACGCGGGCTGAACGACGGTCGCGGCATCGGCAACCCGGCGCGCTGCGCCGACGCGCTTTCGGCTCAATGCTGCTTGTCCGCCGGCTGCGCCGCGAGCGCGGGTGCGCCGCCGCGCCGCTCCGCGAGCCTGAACCAGCGGCGCTCCCACGCATCGAGGTACGAGTAGATCACCGGCACGACGACCAGCGTCAGCAGCGTCGAGGTGATCACGCCGCCGATGATCGCGCGGCCCATCGGCGCCTGCTGCTCGGCGCCTTCGCCCAGGCCGAGTGCGAGCGGCAGCATGCCGAAGATCATCGCCGCGGTCGTCATCAGGATCGGCCGCAGCCGCACCTGGCCGGCGGCGAGCAGCGCGTCGATGCGGCTCAAGCCTTTGCGCTGCCCCTGGTTGGCGAAGTCCACCAGCAGGATCGCGTTCTTGGTCACCAGCCCCATCAGGAACACGATGCCGATCATCGAGAAGATGTTCAGCGTCGTGCCGGTCACCAGCAGCGCGAGCATCACGCCGACGATCGACAGCGGCAGCGACGCCATGATCGCGATCGGCTGGATGAAGCTGCCGAACTGCGAGGCCAGCACGATGTAGATGAAGATCACGGCGAGCGCGAGCGCGCCGAAGATTGCGCTCGTGACCTCCTGCTGGTCTTTGATCTGGCCGCCGACGTCGAAGCGCAGCCCGGGCGGAAGCGGGTACGACTCGACCAGCGCCTGCACCTCCTTGCCGGCGTCGCCGGCCGGCCGGCCTTCGACGTTGGCAAACAGCGCCACCCGCCGCTGCAGGTCCTGCCGGCGGATGTTCTCCGGATTGAAGGTGCGCTCGATCGTCGCGATCGCGCGCAGCGGAACGATCTCGGGCGAGCCGTCGGCGAGCTGGCGGCCGGTCGCGATGTTCAGGTTGGCGATGTCGTCGACCACCGTGCGGCTGGCGCGCGGCAGTTGCGTGATCACCTCATAGTTCTGTCCGTCAGGCGCGAGCCAGTAGCCCGAGTTCTCGCCGCCGACCAGCGCGCGCAGCGTCGAGCCGAGCTGCGCATGCGTAATGCCGTATTCGGCCGCCAATTCAGGCTTCAGCCGCACCGCGAGCGCGGGCGTGACTTCCTTGACCGTGACGTCGATGTCGGTGACGCCGCGGATCTGCGCGATCCGCTTCCTGAAGTCCTCGATCACGCGGTTCATCTCGGCATCGTTGTTGCCGAGCAGCGCGACGTAGATCGCGCCGCCGAAGCCGACCGTCAGTTGCACGCCCGGGATGCCGGCGACGCGTTTGCGGATCGCCTCCTCGATCTTCTTCTGCGAGCGGTCGCGCTCGGCGCGCGGCACGAGCTTCAGGTTGATGCGGCCGCTGTTGCGCGCGCCGTCAGTACCGATCGAGGTGTCGATCGACTCGATCTCCTTGAACTCGCGCAGCGCTTCCTCGACGCGCCGCACGCGCTCGTCGGCGTATTCGAGGCTCGAGCCGACCGGCATCGTCAGCCGCACGCTGGTGAAGCTCTGGTCCGCCTCCGGCATCAGCTCGCCGCCGACGATGCCGGCGATCGGAATGCTGGCGACGAAGCTCGCCGCCGCGATCGCGAGTGTGGTCTTGCGACGGGCCAGCGCCCAGCGCAGCAGCTTGTCGTAGATCCCGTGCCAGGACTCGACCCAGCGGTCGAAGGTGCGCAGCACCGGGCCGATCAACGGGACGTTCTGCGCGCCTTCGGGCGGGTCGCGCCAGATCGCGGACAGCATCGGATCGAGCGTGAAGCTGACGAACAGCGACACCAGCACCGCGACGACGACCGTCATGCCGAACGGATAGAAGAACTTGCCGACGATGCCGCTCATGAAGGCGATCGGAACGAACACCGCGACGATCGAAAACGTCGTCGCCAGCACCGCCAGCCCGATCTCGTCGGTGCCTTCGCGCGCCGCCGTGTAGTGATCCTTGCCCATGCGGATATGGCGCACGATGTTCTCGCGCACCACGATCGCGTCGTCGATCAGCAGGCCGATGGTGAGCGACAGCGCCATCAGCGTCATGTAGTTCAGCGTGAAGCCGAGCGCGTGGACGGCGATGAAGCTCGCGATCACCGCGATCGGCAGCGTGAGCCCCGTGATCACCGTGCTGCGCCACGAACCGAGGAACAGGAACACGATCAGCACCGTGAGCAGCGCGCCTTCGGCGATCGTGCGCTTGACGTTGTCGACCGACTGCTGCACGAAATCGGCCATCGCCCACATGAACTTCAGCTCGACACCCGGCGGAAGCTGCTTGCGGATGTCCGCCGCGGCCTCCTTGAGCTGGCGGCCCACATCAACGATGTTGGCGTCCTGCGCCTTGAACACCCACACGCCGATCGCGGGCTGGCCGTCGATGCGCGTGAGCGAGCGCCGCTCCGCCTCGCCGTCGACGACGGTTGCGACCTGCGACAGCAGGATCGGCGCGCCGTTCGGTCCCTTGGGCCGCGCGACGACGATGCGCTCGAAGTCGAGCGGCGAAGTGAGCCGCCCGTCGACGCGGACGATCGCTTCGATGGTCGCATTGGAGATCGTTCCGACCGGAACGCTGACGTTAGCGGTGCGCAGCGCCTGCACGACCTGGTCGACCGTCAGTCCGAAAGCGGTCAGCTTGACCGGATCGACGCGCGCCTGGATCTGGCGCGTCACCGTGCCGCCCAGGTCGACGCGCCCCACGCCGCTGACGCGCTCGAAGCCCTTCTGCACGATTCTCTCGGCGATCAGCGTGAGTTCCCGCTGGTTCTTGTCGCGGCCGAGCAGCGCGAACGAGGCGACCGGCTGGTCGTTTTCGGTTTCGGCGCGCGTGACGATCGGATCCTTGGCGTCGCGCGGAAAGCCCGCGCGGATCTGCGCGAGCTTGTCGCGCACTTCCTGCATCGCGCGCGTCACGTCGACGTCGAGGCGGAACTCGACCCAGGTGAGCGAGCGTCCTTCGTCCGAACGCGACAGGATGCGCTTGACGCCGGCGACGGTGTTGACCGCGTTCTCGACCGGCTTGGCCAGATCGTTTTCGACCTGCTCGGGCGAGGCCCCCGGATAGCTGATCCAGATCTGCACGCCCGGCGGGCTCACGTCGGGCATCGGCTCCACGCCGAGCCGCGCGTACGAAAACAGCCCGAGCACGGTCAGCGCCACCATTACCATGGTGGCGAAGACTGGGTGGTTGATCGAAACGCGGGTGATCCACATGGCGCACCCCGCTCAGTTCGCGTTCAGCGCGGGCGCGCGCGGCGCGTCCTTGTCGGCGACCTTCGAGCCGGCCGGCGCGCCGCTGATGATCTTCGCTGCCAGGCCGTCGCGCAGGTTGTCGAACTTCGTCGCGATGACCTGGTCGTCCGGCGTTACGCCATCGACGATCTCGACGAGTTGCGCGCGTTCGTCGCGCCGGCCGAGCCTGACCTGCCGCCGCACGAGCTTGCCCTCGGCGATCACCCAGACGATCGGCTGTCCGTTGTCGATCCGCACGGCCGACAGCGGCAGCGCGGGCACCTCCCTGTCGGCTCCAACGTGCAGCCGCACGCGCGCGAACATGCCGGCGCGCAAGACCGCATCCTCGTTGGCGAGCGCGACGTACACGTTGATCGTCCGCGTGCCGGGTTCGGCGCTCGGATTGATGCGGTCGACGCGGCCTGCGAACGCGCGGCCGGTCAGGCCCTCGATCTCGACCTCGGCCTTGGCACCGCGCGCGATGCGCCCCACGTCCGCGACCGGCGCCTGCGCCTGCACTTCGAGCTGCGACAGGTCAACGATCGCGAACAGCGGCGCGTCGAACGAAACCTTCTCGCCGGGCTGCACGTAGCGCTTGGCGACGTGCCCGGCGATCGGCGCGCGCACGATCGCGTCGTTCAGCATCAGCTGTATCTGCTCCAGTTGCGCGCGGGCGGCCTCGACCGCCGCCGCCTGCGCGCGATAGGCGCTGTCGGCGGTGTCGAACGCGTTCTTCGAGATGAAGTTCTGCCGGACGAGCTGCGCGTTGGCTTGCCGTGTGCGCTCGGTCTGCTCGAGCTGCGCGCGCGCCGATTCCAGCGCGGCGGTGCGCTCGGCCAACTGCGCGCGCAGCGCGGCGGTGTCGAGTTCGGCGATCACCTGACCCGCGACGACGCGGTCGCCTTCGCGCACGAGCACGCGGCGCACCTCGGCCGACAGTTTCGAGCGCACCGTCGCCTGCGATACCGCCAGCACGTTGCCGGGGAGCACGAGTTCCTGTGCGAGCGCACGCGGCGCAAGCCGCGTGATGTCGCGTTGCGTGAACTCGAGCGGCGGAACTTCCTTCTTCTTGTCCTTGCCGCGCTCGGCCGCGCCGCGAACGCTGACCGCCGCGCCCACGCCGCCGGCCACCGCGATCGCGGCGATCACGCCGATCCAAAGCGTGCGCTTTTTCGTCATCGTTCCCCCTTCTCGCGTCGCGCTCGACCGACCCGACCGGGTCGCGGCCGCCTCGGCGAGCGGTGCCGACCCTCGGTGGGCATCCTGAGCCTGTCGAAGGGCACGCCGCGTGCCGCCCGAAGTCGTTCGAGGGGGCGGATTATGCGGACGCGGCCAAGTGGCCGCCCGCCCGATGCGACGGACTGCGCACAGCCGCGACGGAATGCAGAACGGACCGACGGAGCCGGGGCAGCCGCGTCAATCCTCGAGACCCAGCTCCTGGATCTTTCGCGTGATCGTATTTCGGCCGACGCCGAGCTTGAGCGCGGCTTCGATCCGACGGCCGTGGGTGTGCTTGAGCGCGGTACGGATCAGCGCGCTTTCGAAGTCGCGCGCGAGCGCTGCCATCACGTCGGTTTGCCCCGCGGCGAGCCGGCGCTCGACTTCTTCGATCAGCAGCGCGCACCAGTCGCGCGCCGCCGGTGCGGAAAGCGGCGCTTCGGCCCCTCGGTCGGCGGGCTGCGCCGCCGTGACGGACGGCGCGACCGCGGGCGGCGGCGCCGCGTCCGCCCGCAACTCCATCGGCAGATCGTCGATCCGGATCACCTGCGCCGGCGCCAGGACGGTCAGCCAATGGCACAGGTTCTCCAGCTGGCGAACGTTGCCGGGGAACGGCAGCTGCTGGATGTGCGCGAGCGCCTCTTCCGACAGCCGCTTCGGCTCCACCCCCAGCTCGCGCGCGCTCTTGGCGAGAAAGTGCCGCGCCAGCAGCGGGATGTCCTCGCGCCGCTCGCGCAGCGGCGGCAGCCGCAGCCGGATCACGTTGAGCCGGTGATACAGATCCTCGCGGAACAGTCCCTGGCGCACGCGCTCCTCGAGGTTCTGGTGGGTCGCGGCGATCACGCGCGCGTCGGCCTTGATCGGCTGATGTCCGCCGACGCGGTAGTAAAAGCCGTCGGACAGCAC
>CAZIJU010000079.1:0-17775 GCA_964539745.1 uncultured Burkholderiaceae bacterium
AACGCGCGTAAGCACGGGGCCGCTGACCTCTCACTCATGAAATATCCGGGCTAGGTTCGAGGGACGGCCCGCCACTACCTCCGGCCGTCGGACAACGCTCGTCCGCCGCGGATGACGGCTGTGGCGCGAGTCGAAAACCGGCCGAGCGGCGGGATGTCCAGCCGCGCCGGCGCCCGCTCAGTGGTAGCGTCGCCGCCGGATCTTCAGGGCGAGACCGCTGCCTCGATGATCGATCTTGTCGAAACCTGCACGCGCGAAGCGCTGCGCCTGCTCGAATCCAACCTGACGCCGCAAGGCATCCTCGCTGCGCGGCGCAGCGCCGCGGCGGAGAAGCGCTGCTACACGCGCATCTTCGCGCGCGACGCCGGCGTGTGCGTGCCGGCGATGGCGGGCAGCGGCGTGGCGGCGCTCGAAGCGGGAGCGATTGCCAGCCTCGACGCGCTCGCGCAGGCGCAGGCGCCGAACGGCCAGATCCCGAAGTACGTGGATCCCGAAGGCCGGGACGCGGACTTCTGGTACTTGGGCTGTATCGACGCGACGCTGTGGTGGCTGATCGGCGTCGATCACCTGCGCCGCCTGGGCGCGGTCGCACGCGAGCGCTGGCAGAGCAACATCGAGCGCGCGCTGCAATGGCTCGCCGCACAGGAGCATCAGCGCTTCTTCCTGCTGCAGCAGAACGAGGCGAGCGACTGGGCCGACATCATGCCGCGCTCGGGTTTCGTGCTGTACACGAACGCGCTGTGGTACCGGGTCAAGGCGCTGTTCGATCTGCCGCAGCGGGACGAAACCCACCATCACTTCAACCGCCTGTTCCATCCGTTCCGCGACGACCTGCCCGAGTACCGGCGCGCGCGTCTGCTGCGCCACTACGCGCGGCGCGGCAAGCTCTCGCGCGGGCTGTACCTGAGCTTCGTGAACCTGTCGTTCGCCGGCGACGAAGGCGACGTTTTCGGCAACGTGCTCGCGATCCTGTGCGGGCTGGCGGGCGATGCGCGCGCGCATGAGATCGTCCAGGCGCTGCTCGCCGCGAAGGCATCCGACCCGTATCCGATCCGCGTCGTCACCGAGCCGATCGACGCGCACCACCCGCACTGGCGCGCTTACATGGCACGCCACAACCAGAATCGCCCGCACCAGTATCACAACGGCGGGATCTGGCCTCTCGTCGGCGGCTTCTGGACGATGGCGCTGGTGCGGCTCGGGCTGACCGATCTCGCGCGCAGCGAGCTGGCGAAGCTGGCGAAGGTGAACGCCCTCGACGACTGGCGCTTCACCGAGTGGTTTCACGGCCGGACGCTCAAGCCGATGGGCATGGCCGGCCAGAGCTGGAACGCGGCGGCGTTCCTGCTCGCGCGGCGGGCGGTCGAGCAGGGGAGGTTCCCCCTTTGACGGCGACGGCACGAGCCTGCCTGCCCGTTCGGCGCCGCGTACTTCGCGAGCAGTTCTTCCTTGGATTCCCGGGTGTCCCGATCCGGCGCGCGAGCGGAGAATCGGAGCGAGCGCCGGCGAATCGGCGCTTTTCACAACACCGCCCGGGGCCGACGGCCGGCAGCATGGCGGCGCTTCCCAGGATCCGGTCGCATGAACGACACCGAACCCACCGACAAGCCCAAGATCAAGCAGCCGCCGGTGCTGTTCGCCAGGACCCAGGCGGTGATCCAGCAGGTATCGCGCTTGCTGGGCGGGCCGCTGATCACGTACTGGAACAACCCGCGCGGATCGGTCTGCTCGAACGACGTGCTCGCGCTGTACGAGATCCTCGAGCGGCTCGGCCAGCACGACACGATCTACCTGTTCATCAAGTCCGACGGCGGCAGCCGCCAGGTGTCGCCGCGCATGGTCAGCCTGCTGCGCCAGCACTGCCGGAAACTGATCGCCCTCGTGCCGCTCGAGTGCGCGTCCGCGGCGACGATGATCACGCTCGGCGCGAACCAGATCCTGATGGGTCCGACCGCCTTCCTCACCGCGGTCGATACGTCGCTGAACCACGCGCTGTCGCCGGTCGACCGCGACAACGACCGGGTCAGCGTCAGCCTCGACGGACTGAACCGCGTCATCCGCCTGTGGCGCGCGCAGCAGGCCGACTCGGTCGAGAACCCGTACAAGAGCCTGTTCTCGTACGTGCATCCGCTGGTCATCGGCGCGGTCGATCGCGCCGAGTCGCTGTCGATCATGCTGTGCCGCGAACTGCTCGCCTATCACATCGACGACGAAGCGAAGGCGCACGAGATCGCGGCGACGCTGAACTCGAAGTACCCTTCGCACAGCTATCCGATCCTGCTCGCCGAGGCGCACAAGATCGGCCTGAGCGCTGCGGCGCTGCCGCCGGACGTCAACGCTTTGCTGCTCGAGCTGAACCGGCTGTACAGCGAGATGGGACAGAAGGCGACGACGGACTTCGACGAGATCCGCGCGCACGGCAACGAGATCCTGAACATCCACGAAACCACCGAACTGCAGATCTACTTCCAGCAGGACAAGGACTGGTTCTACCGCAGCGAGGAGCGGCGCTGGATCACGATGAACGACAACAGCAGCTGGCGCCGCATCGAGCGCAGCCACGGGCGGCTGCGCAAGAGCATCATGCACGTGGCGTAGGCGCCGGCCGCGCCGCGATCCGATCGCGCGTTCCGACGGCAGGCCGTCGGCGGCGAACTCCCGGCGTCCTGCGCGAACCATGAACGCCGCTCCCGCGCCGCTCGATCGCTTCATCCCGCAGCCCGAGGTCCGGGAGCGCTTCGAAATCGTCATCGCGGCGCCGGCCGATCTGGTGATGCAGACCGCGGTCGATTTCGACATGCAGTCGTTGCCACTCGTCAAGGCGGTCTTCCGGCTGCGGGAGAAGCTCATGCGGGCGACACCCACCGCGCCGCGCAAACCGCAGGGGATCGTGGCGGAAACGCGCGCGCTCGGCTGGGGTCTGCTTGCGGAGACGCCCGGCCGGCTGATCGCCTGCGGCGCGACCTGTCAGCCGTGGCTGGCCGACGTGAAGTTCACGCTCATTGCGCCGGAGCAGTTCGCCGCGTACGCGGAACCGGATCAGGTCAAGATCGCCTGGACGCTTGAAGCGGAGGCCCTGGGCCCGACGACCACGCGCTTCGCGCAGGAAACGCGCGCGGTGGCGACCGACGAAGCGGCGCGGCTCAAGTTCCGCCGCTACTGGCGCTGGGCACGCTTCGGGATCGTCGCGATCCGTTTGTTGTTGCTGCCGGCGGTGCGACGTGCGGCGCAGCGCAGATGGTCGGAAGCACAGCGCGCCAACAGGGCGGATCAGCGATAAACGAATGCGCCAGCACGCCGCGCATGGAGCGTTGCGCCGAGCCGGGTCTGGAATCGCCCGGCAACGGCCCGCACCGTAGTCAGCCGTGCAGCGACTCGTATTTCGCGAGCAGTTCTTCCTTCGACTCCTGGAAGTCCGGGTTCGGCACGATGCAGTCGGCCGGACAGACGTCCATGCACTGCGGCGTGTCGTGCGCGCCGACGCATTCGGTGCACTTGAGCGGGTCGATCACGTAGATCGGCGAGCCCGCGGTGATGGCGTCGTTGGGGCAGGGATCGACGCAGGCGTCGCAGGCGGTGCAGTCGTCGGTGATCATCAGTGCCATGGGTCTTCTCCTCGATGCAATGAACTCAGGCAGCGGCGGCCTCGAGTTCGTTGAGCTTCGCGTGCCGGTACGCGCCCCACAGTGCAGCGCCGATGGCGCCGGCGTAGATCGATTCCGGGTGCGATACCGCAGTGACGTTGACGCGCTCGTTGGCCATCTCCTCCTGGATCGCCGCGAGCAGTCCGGTGTCGAGCGCCAGCCCCCCGGTCAGCAGCGCGATGCCGTCCTTGATGCCGGTGACCTTCAGCAGCTTGACGATGCGCGAGGCCATCGACAGGTGGATGCCTTTGAGGATATCGGGCGTGGCGATGCCGCGGCTCACCATGTTGATCACGTCGGTCTCGGCGAGCACCGCGCAGATCGAGCTGACCTTCTCCGGGTTCTTCGAACTTTTCGACAGCGGACCGATTTCCTCGACCGCGACACCAAGATAACGCGCGATGTTTTCGAGGAACTGGCCGGAGCCCGACGCGCACTGGCTCGTCATCTTGTAGGAGAGCACCTTGCCGCGTTCGTCGATGTAGATCGCGCGGCCGTTCAGCGCGCCGATGTCGACCACCGCGCGGGCGCGCGGCTCCAGATACACGCCGCCGCGCGCATGGGTGGTCATCGAGTAGAAGTGGCCGGTCGCGAACTTGACGTTTTCGCCTTCGCCGGTGGTGGCGATGTAGTCGACGTCGCCGGGCGAAAGCCCGGCCTCGGCCAGCACCGCATCACGCCCTTCCTGCGCCAGCGCGATTGGATCGCGCCGGCGGATGCGCTCGCAGCGCTTGGCCAGCCACTGGTGCCGGTCGCCTTCGGTGCGGAACAGGACGGTCTTGACCGCGCCCGACCCGATGTCGATGCCGATCGTGATGGTCATGTGTGCCCTCCTTCGCACCTCACTCCCGCAGAGGCGGGAATCCAGTGTCGTTGGTCGAAAGCCGCTGGATCCCCGCCGTCGCGGGGATGACGCATGCAGGTGCCGAGAAGTCGGTCATGTCTGCGGTGCCGTTCACGCCCGTGCCTCCGCGGTCTTGCCTTCCTGGACCACCGCGCGCCAGGCGAAGGTCGCGGCGCCGAGCGCGCCGGTGTAGATCGAGTCGGGGTCGATGTTGATCGTCAGCTTGCCGTAGTTCTCCTCGACCAGTTCGCGCAGCGCCTTGACCGCGGCCTCGTTCTTCGCCACACCGCCGGTGAAGGTGAACTCGTTGCGGATGCCGCCCGAGCGCGCCAGGATCGACATCGCGCGCAGGATGATCGCGCGGTGCAGCCCCGCCATGATGTCCTCGCGCTTGTCGCCGAGCGCAAGCCGGTCGCGCAGCTCCGCGCCGGCGAACACGGTGCATGTCGAGTTGATTCGAATCGTCTTGGTCGACTTCATCGCCAGCGGGCCCAGCTCGTGCAAGCCCATGTTCATCTCGTCGGCGATGTAGCCCAGATACCGCCCGCAGCCCGCAGCGCAGCGGTCGTTCATCTGGAAGCTCTCGACGATGCCGTTTGGGTCGACCTGGATCGCCTTCGTGTCCTGTCCGCCGATGTCGAGTACCGTCGCGGTGCCCGGATACATCACGTGCGCGCCGAGCCCGTGGCAAAGGATCTCCGAGCGGATGTGCTCCTTCGAAAACGGCAGCCGCGCGCGGCCGTAGCCGGTACCGACGACGTAGGTCTCCTCCATCTCCGTGTCGAGGATGCCTTTGATCGGCGCTTCGATTCGCGCGCGTAGCGAACGCGTCTCGGGCATCGCTTCGAACGTGCGCTCGAGCGCATCGAGCAGGTGCCGCTTGATCGATGCGTCGTAGACGCGGTTTTCGACTTCGATGATCGAGCGGTCGAACAGATTCAGCAGGAAGTCGTAGCGGATGCCGGCGTCCTTGGCGACCGATTCGCCCACCGCGAGGTATTGGCTGCCGGCGATGTCGCGGAAGAAGTCGCTCTTGCGCTTGGCGCCCGGCGCGAACAGCGCGCGCGCCTCCGCGTACAACCGCTTGAACACTTCGGCGAGCGCCTCGTCGACGGCCTTCGTCATGTCGCCGAAATGCGCGGTCGCGAGGTTGCGCCGGCAGGTGGCTTCGAGGTCGCCGAGCTGCTCGAGGTACTGCTCGGCGCGGAAATCGCGTTCGAGCTGCGCGATGAACGCCTCCAGCGCGCCGTTCAGCGCCTTCGTGTCCGCGAGCGCGCGGCGAAACAGGTGGAAGCGGCCGTTGACCAGCGCCTCCTGCTTGGCGACCGCCGCCGCGGTGTCGTAATTCGACCGCGAGTTGGTGATGCCGCGGCCCAGCACGTGCCGGTTTTCGTCGATCACCACCGCCTTGGTGGTCGTCGACCCGAGATCGATGCCGATGAAGCAGCGCATCGTCGACTCCTTATCGTGTTGTCACGCCGAGCCCGCAGCGCTTCAGATTCCTCGCCTGCGGCTCGGGATGACATGCTCGCGCTGTCATTTCGAAGCGAAGGTGAGGAATCTCCGCGCTCCGAACGTTCGAGATTCCTCGCTTGCGCTCGGAATGACGCGCCTGCGTTGTCACATGCGTTGTCGTTTTCATCGCGATTCAGTGCGTCGCCGCGATCGGCACGAATGGCGCCGGTGCGGTCGCGTGCGCGAGCCGCTTCTGCTTGACCATCTGGAAGTAGCTTTCCAGCCGGTTCTTGACGTTGGCCGCCGAGAAGTAGCGCGGGTCGACGAGGTCGGTTTCGATAAACGCCGCCGGCTTGCCGGTGCGGCGCTCGACCTCGCGCAGGATCAGCAACTGCCCGGCCGAGAAGCTGTTGCAGCTCTTGATCGAGTTGATCAGCAGTCCGTCGGCCTGGTACTCGTCGATGTACTTGCAGATCATGTCGATCCGCGACGGCAGATTCAGGTTCGTGTAGCAGCCGAGGCAGTACTCGGCGAGCGACTCCAAAGGCCGGTCGGGATCGTGGCGGAAGCCGAAGTCGTAGACGCCGCCGACCTTGGCGTAGGTCGACGCAACGACGACCGCGCCTTCGTCGTAGAACATCTTCCAGAAGTCGCGGAAGCTGGTCCAGTTGGGCGGGCCCTCGACGACGAGCCGGTACTTTTCTTCGCGCATTTCGCCTTCCGGCGTGATCGGACCCCGGCCTTCGCGCAGGCGTTGCTCGATCTCCGCTCTGAGCACTCGGTAATACTCGGTCGCCTCCGGCGTGCCGCGGAACGCGGTGAAGATCGGGCCGATGTAGTAGACCGCACCGAAGTAGCCGTCGATCGGCGAGGGCCGGTTCTTCGCGCTCCGCAGGACGGCGACCAGGTCTTCCTCCGCCTTGGCCGACTCCCTCATGTACTGGCGCAACCGGTCGATGTCGAACTTCACGCCCGAGACGCGCTCGAGCGCCGGAATCACCGTCTCCCTGAGCTGCTTGACGACGTAGTCGCGCATGTTCGGGTTGATCCTGCCTTCGCCCTGGTAAGGCACGTGCAGCATCACCGTCTCGCAGCCGTACTTGTGGCGAATCAGCTCGAACCACTTCATGAACGTGAAGCAGCCCGTGTAGGACAGCAGCAGGATGTCGGGCCGCGGCAGCGGATCGCCGGTGGGCCCGATCTCGCCGCCCAGCATCATCCCGAGGTCGGCCTTGACGTAGGTGCAGACGTCCTCGCTCTGGCCGTCGCGCTCGGCGTCCATGATGAACTTGCCGCTCTTTTTGCGCATGCCGTTCTGCAGCGCGTTGGTCTCGGGCAGCGAGCGCGCGAAGTCGAAGCACATCAGCAGCTCGTTGAGATTGCCCGGCACGAAGGTCGCCGACACCTTGCGGCCGAGCGCGCGCGCCTGCGCGAGCTCCTGGTAGTTGCGGTTGATCAGTTCCTTCTGCAGCCACATCGCGTCCTCTTTCTGGACGTTCTGCGGCTTGACGGTCGGTTTGCCGATCGGAGACGGCATGGCGATGGTGGTTGCGCTCATAGGGCACCTCGTTGCGAAGGTGTCATCCCCGCCCCCGACAAGGGGGCTCGGGGGCAGGCTTCAGCGGGGATCCAGTGACTTTTGCGGCAAAGACGCTGGGTTCCCGCTTTCGCGGGAACGACGCAGGGATTGGGGCGTCGGCGCGTTTCGGTCATGCCGCGCTCCACAACTTGATCGAATCGGCGAAGGTGCCGGCCTGCTCGCGAATCGGCGCCATCTGGCCGGTGTTCTCGGCGTACTTGAAGGCGGTATGCGGGATCTTGTGCTTGGCGAGCACGTCCTGCAGCATCGGTCGCTCGAGCAGCGCCGGGTCGCAGAACGACGGCGCGGCGAAGATCACGCCCTCCGCGCCCATGCGCTTGACTTGCTGCAGCAGGTACTGGCCCTTGTCCTCGCGGCGCACGTCGTACTTGGCTGCGGTCGTCGCCGAGCGGTGCAGGTACGCCTTGGACAGTTCGTCGAGCGGATTGCCGTCGGTCGGCACGTCGTCGAGCAGCCAGCGGTGCACGAGCATGAAGTCGTCGTCGACGATATAGCAGCCTGCCATCTCGATCGACTTGATCAGCGCGAGCGGCGGCTGCTCGCAGAACGTGCCGTTGATCACGACGCGCGCGTTGTCGCGCTTGGGCCGGGACATTGCGTCGGCGGCGGCGATGTAGTCGCGCACGAGCCGCGTGTGCTCCTCGGGCGGCAGTACCATGCCGGCGCGCAGCACGAGATAAACCTCCGACGTCGGCGCCTGCCAGGGTTTGGCGGCGCGGTACTTGTACAGCTCGCGGATCGCCGCGCGGTTGTCGTTGTAGATCGCAATCGAATCGTTGAGCATCGCGTCGGTGACTTCGCGGCCGGCCACGCGGCCGAGGTCCTCGCGCAGCACCTCGAGTTCCTGGACGTAGAAGCGGCCGCCGATCGCGTCCTCGTAGTTCTGCGGGACGTCGAAGTAGCGGACGTACTTGTCCGGAAACAGGATCTGCCACATGCCCGACAGATTCCGGATCACGTCGCAGATCGACGGAAACAGCATGCCGTCGAGGCAGTCGAGCCGGCCCGTCAGCCCCAGCTCGATCGTCGAGCGCGGAATGCGGCAGATATAGCTCTGGTAGTAGGCGTCGCCCTGGATCACCTCGAGCTGATCGCCGCCGCCCAGGATGCCAACCGGCAGCATGCCGGCGGCGTGGATGATCTCGCGCGGCACGTACACCGGCATGTAGCCGATCGCCTTGCGGCCGGGCGCGGCCGCCTTCCATTGCCTGACGGCGTTGAAGTGCAGGTCCTCGAACAGCGCTTCGCAGCGCTGCACGATCTGGACGACGGGCGGAATCGCTGCCATCGCGGTGCTCCTATCGGTGTTCCCACTGCGGACGGCGCTTGGCGAGGAAGGCGGTCAGGCCTTCGTTCGCGTCGCGCGTGGCCATCAGGCGGTCGAGGTACAGGCGTTCGACTTCGGCGAGCCGCTGACGCACGTCGCGGATCATCGGTGCGCGCGCGGCTGCGAGCGCGCAGGCGAGCGACGAGGCGCTCTTGCCGGCAAGGTGTTCGTTGAAATAGGTGAGCGCGGCCGTCTCCGGGTCGGCGAACACCGTGTGGACGATTCCGGCCGCGCGCGCCTCTTCGGCGCCGATCGAGCGGCCGGAGAACAGCAGATCCTCGGCCGTCGGCTGGTTGACGCGGTACGGCAGAAGCACCGAAGCGGCCGGCGCGAAGACGCCGAGCTTTATCTCGGGCTGGCCGAATTGCGCATCCGGTGCGGCGAAGATCAGGCTGCCCGCGAGCGCGACCTCGAGTCCGCCGCCGAGACACTGGCCGCGCACCGCGACCAGGATCGGCGCCGGAAACTCGATCATCGCCATGATCAGCGCGTGCAGCGACGCAAGCATCTGCGCGCACTGCGCGGGCAGGTGTTCCTCGACGCTCGCGCCGAAACTGAAGTTCGGCCCCTCTGCGTCGAGCAGCACGCCGCGCAGCCTGTTGTTCGCGCGATGCGCGAGCAGCGCGCCGTCGAGCGCGGCGATCATCGACGCGTCGACGATGTTCGCGCGCGGCCGCGCCAGCCGCAGCCGCAGCAGCGCGCCGTCGAGTTCGAGCCAGTCCTTGACGCTCATACGGTCTCGCGCAGAAACGTGTCATTCCGACGAGCGAAGCGAGGACGAATCTCAGGTGCAGCCGTGCTTGAGATGTCTCGCCCGCTGTGCGGCCTCGACATGACAGCGACCGCGCTCATCGTTTGCCCTTCGGCTGGATCGAGTCGTGCAGCGGCCCGACCCAGGATTCGCCGGCCGCCAGCTTCTGGCGTAGCAGCACGAAGTCGACTTCGCGATCGTCCTTTGTGCCTTCGTTGAACGCGGTGAACCCGGCGCGCGCCTCGGTCATCATGTTCAGCGCGAGCCACGCGCGCGCGTCCTCCTTGTTGCGGTTCCACGCCTCCAGCTTCGGCTTGCGCAACTCCTCGAGCGTCTTGGTCGTGCAGTCGGGGAAGGTCAGCAGGATCTTCGCCGCGAGTTCCTCGACCTTCTGATCGAGCAGCGACAGATCGACCGTGCCGCGCGCGAGCAGCGCCTTCGCTTCCTTTGCCGCGTCGCCGGTCTTCGGCTCGCCGTAGACGAAGCGGCCGTACTCGTCGACGATGCGCTGCGTCTCGACGAGCGGGTTCGCGATCCATTTGCCGTCGACCTTCAGCGCCGGCACGATGTCGGTCAGGATGCCCATGTGGTAGGCCTTGTGCGCGGAAAACGGCTCGCACAGCACGCAGGCGGCCATCGCGCGCTCGGCGCCGACCATCACCGGCAGGAAGTCGGTCGCGCCGCCGATCGGCGCCGAACCGTGCTTCGGGCCCGCCTGGCCGAAGCGCGCGAGATCCTGCGCGACCGAGAAGTCGCACGCCATGCCGATCTCCTGCCCGCCGCCGATGCGCATGCCGTTGACGCGGCAGATCACCGGCTTGTCGCAGGCGAGGATCGACGACACCATGTCGTTGAACAGGCGCATGTACTGGCGGTACTCCTGCGGATGTCCGGCGTAGTACTCGGCGTACTCCTTGGTGTTGCCTCCGGTGCAGAAGGCCTTGTCCCCCACGCCGGTGAAGACGACGCAGTTGACGTCGCGCGCGTTGCTCGCAGCGCGCATCGCCAGGATCACGCCCTTGACCATGTCGGTCGTGTACGAGTTGTACTGGCTCGGGTTGTCGAGCCAGATCCACGCGTTGTACAAGCCCGGGACTTCCTTGCCGTCCGGCGTGCGCGCGGGGCGCTTCTCGTAGCGGACGCCGGGTTTGCGGATGTCGTCGACGAGGTCGTGGTTCTTGAATTCGCGCATGGCGGGCGGATCCTTCGTTCGGGGGTTCAGGACGGCACGAGCACCGCGCGCTTGCGGATCTCGCGCGCGTGCACGGCGGAAAAGACCCGGTTGATGTCGTCGAGCGGATGCAGCTCGACGAAGGGGGCGATCGCGACCTTGCCGTCGAGGACGAGGTCGAGCGCGGCCGGGTAGTGTTCGGGCGGACAGCCCCAGTTGCCGATCGCGCGCGCGTCGAACGCCATCAGGTTCGACAGCCGCACTTCGACCTTGTCCATCGTGAAGCCGACGACCGAAAGCGTGGCGCCGTGCACCAGCAGCCCGAACGCCGTGAGCTGACCCGCGGCGGTGCCCGAGCACTCGAAGATGCGCCACTCAGTCGGCCGCAGGCCGTTGCATTTGGCGAACGCCGCGATCTCCGCTTTCAATGCCTTGGCGTCGAGCCGGCGCGCGTTCAGCGTCAGGTCGGCACCGTACGGCGCGATCGCGGCGAGCTTGGCGTCGTCGACGTCGATCGCGACGACTTGCGCGCCGAATGCGCGCGCGACCTGGACGCAATAACCGCCGACACCGCCCGCGCCGACGATGATCGCCGTGCAGCCGGGCTCCACACCCGCGCGGCGCACCGCCTGGAACGGCGTGGTCAGCGCGTCGGCGACGACCGACACCTGCGGCAGCGTGAGCCCCGCCGCGGCGAGCCGTTGCGGATCGACTTCGCACAGCCCGCGGCCCGGCACCACGACGTGCGAAGCGAACCCGCCGTGCATGTCGTTGCCGGGCATCTTCTGGCGGCGGCAGATCGGCGCGAGCCCGCGCCGGCACAGATCGCATTCGCCGCACGGCAGGACCGCCGGAACGATGACCGCTTTGCCGAGCCAGCGTTCGGCACCCGCGCCGGCAGCGACCACCGTGCCGCTGATCTCGTGGCCCAGCGCAAGCGGCGGGGGCGCGTTGGTGCGCACGCCGTCGTAGTAATAGCCGAGGTCCGTGTGGCAGACGCCGCAGCCGGCGACCGCGACCACGACCTCGCCGGGGCCGGCCGCCGCGTCGAAGGGCGTGCGCTCCAGCGGCGCCTTCGGCGCAGTCATCAGCCAGCGGTGTGCCTCGATGCCCATCGAACGACTCCCCCTTTGCGCCAGATCACGACCTGGTCGCCCTCCGGTTGACCGGACCGTTCTTGCGCAGCTATTCTGGCATAACGGTACCGATTTACCAGTTCCGGTGCGAATACTGCGCAAGCCGCGTGCGGTTTCAATGATCTGGGTCAAACCGGGGTGGTTGGCGACGCGGGTGTAATGGGCGCCGACGGAGGTTGACATGAGCGATGGCATCGATCGGGCGCCCGCGCGCGGCGCGCTGCAGGGTGTTTCGGTCGCACTTGCCGGCAGTGGCGGCAGCGGCGTGATGACCGCGGGTACGCTGCTGCTGACGGCGGCGGCGAAGGCCGGCGGTTACGGGCTGATGGTGCGCACGAGCGGCCCGCAGATCCGCGGCGGCGAGGCGGCCGCGCTCGTCCGCCTGGCGGACCGCCCGGTCGACACGCTGGGCGACGCGTTCGATCTGCTGCTGGCGATCGACTGGGGC
This sequence comes from uncultured Burkholderiaceae bacterium, assembly GCA_964539745.1. Classification (GTDB taxonomy): domain Bacteria; phylum Pseudomonadota; class Gammaproteobacteria; order Burkholderiales; family Burkholderiaceae_F; genus DSNY01. The sequence goes on from CAZIJU010000079.1 coordinate 12,377, forward strand.
AACGTCAACCGCTTCGCCGACGAGATCCCGCTCACCGCGCGCAGCGTGATCATCGGCGACGCCGACGAAGGCGAGCCGCCGGCGATCTATGCCGGCACGGGAGCGCGCTATCTCGCGGTGCCGATGAAAAAGACCGCCAAGGCGATCGCCGGCGCCTGGGTCAACATGGTCGCGCTTGGGCTGGTCGGCGCGCTCGTCGGTCTGCCGCGGTCGGCGCTCGAGCAGGCCGTTCGTGCGGACGGCAAGCGCGGCGAGGCCGCGCTCGCTGCCAACCTTGCCGCGCTGGCCGCCGGCTACACCGCCGCCGGCGAACTCGATCCGCCGCTTGCGCTGCCGCGGCTTTCCCGCATCGCGCAGCCGCGCGACCGCTGGCTGATCAGCGGCAACGAGGCCGCGGGATTCGGCGCGATCCGCGGCGGCGTTCGCTTCGTCGCTGCGTATCCGATCACGCCGGCCACCGAAATGCTCGAGTGGATGGCACCGGCGTTGGCGCGCGTTGGTGGCACGCTGCTTCAGGCGGAGGACGAACTGGCGTCGATCAACATGATCATCGGCGGCGCCTACGGCGGTGTTCCGTCGCTGACCGCGACCGCAGGGCCGGGGCTCGCGCTGATGGCCGAGGGCATCGGGCTGGCGGTCGCGTCCGAAACGCCGGTGGTGGTGGTCGACGTGATGCGCGGCGGCCCATCGACCGGCATTCCGGCGAAGAGCGAGCAGAGCGATCTGTCGTTCGCGGTGAGCGGGCTGCACGGCGACGCGCCCAGGCTCGTGCTGGCGCCGACCTCGATCGCCGATTGCGCGACGACCACGCAGTGGGCCGTGCACCTGGCCGAGCGGCTGCAGGCGCCGGCGATCGTGCTGTCGGACCAGTTCCTCGGCCAGTCGCGCGCGATCATCGATCCGCCGGTCGACCCGGGCGTCGGCGCGGAGCGACTCGTTGCCGAAGCCAACACGCCCGACTACAAGCGTTATCGCGATACTGAATCCGGTGTTTCGCCGATGGCGATTCCCGGCACGCCCGGCGTCACCTACACGGCCGACGGGCTCGAGCACACCGAAGCGGCGGTACCCAGCAGTGCGGCGCGCGACCACCGGTTGCAGCTCGACAAGCGCAGCCGCAAGCTGCTGAATTTCGACTACGGCGACCGCTGGGCCGACATCGAGGGCGATGGCGACGCCGCCGTCATCACCTTCGGTTCGACGACCGCCGCGGTGCGCGAGGCGGTCGAGCGCGCGCGCGCGCAGGGCCATCGTCTGAGGCTGATCGCGTTGCGGCTGCTCGCGCCGGCGCAGCCGCAGCGGCTCGCCGCCGCGCTCGAAGGCGTGCGGCGCGTGATCGTCGTCGAGCAAAACCACGGCGCGCAGTTCTATCGGTACCTGCGCGGGCACTTCGACCTGCCGGCCAATCCGGCGAGCTATCACCGGCCCGGCCCGCTGCCGCTTCGGCCCGGCGAACTGCACAAGGCGCTGGTCGAGTGGCGGAACGAAGGGAGGGCCGCCCGATGAACGACGTCGGCATCCAGCCCACGGCGCTCGCGCCGGCCGCCTTCAAGTCGGCGATCAAGCCGATCTGGTGCCCGGGCTGCGGCGACTTTTCGGTGTTAAGCGCGATCACGAAGGCGCTCGCGATGATCGGGCGGCCGCCGCACGAGGTCGCGATCGTTTCCGGCATCGGCTGCTCCTCGCGCATCCCCGCGTACACGAGCTGCTACGGGCTGCACGGTGTGCACGGCCGTGCGCTCGCGGCGGCCACCGGGCTGAAGCTCGCGCGGCCGGACCTCACGGTGCTGGTCACCGGCGGCGACGGCGACGGTTATTCGATCGGCGGCAATCACTTTCTGCACGCATGCCGGCGCAACGTCGATCTGACCTACGTCGTGATGGACAACCACGTCTACGGCATGACCAAGGGCCAGCCGTCGCCGACGACCGAGCCCGACTGGGACTCCAAGCTCGCGCCGGGCGGAACGCACATCCGCGTCTTTCATCCGCTGGTCGTCGCGCTGGCCGCCGGCGCCAACTTCGTCGCGCGGGCGTTCTCGGGCGACCCGAACGGCACCGCGGCGCTGATCGCGCAGGCGATCCGGCATCCGGGCTTTTCGTTCGTCGAGATCCTCAGCCCCTGCGTCACCTTTCGCCCCGAGCAAAGGGAATGGAAGACGCAGGTCCGCGCCGCACCGGTGGGGCCGACCGACGATCCGGTGCGTGCCGCACACCGCGTGATGACCGACGACGGATTCAACATCGGCGTTCTGTACGCGGGCAGCCGCGCGCCGTACGTACCCGAGCGGCGCGCATCGCCCGCGACGGTGGCCGATCTCGAAGCGGAGTTTCGCGTATGAACACCGACGTTGCGCAGACGCTCGAAGCGTTCATGGCCCAGGCGCTCGCGATGGAGTTCGAGGCGATGCAGCGCTATTCGGACCTGGCCGACGCGATGGAAATGCACAACAACCGCGAGGTCGCCGAGCTGTTCCGCAAGATGTCGGCGATCGAGAGCAAGCACGCCGCCCAGATCATGTCCGAGATGGGATGGAAGGAACCGCCGCCGCTGCCCGCCGCGCCGGGCTGGGAGGGTTTCGAGGCGGCGGAGACGATATCGCTCGACGACGTGCACTATCTGATGCGGCCCTGGCACGCGCTGCAGCTCGCGCTGCGCGCCGAAGAGCGCGCCGAGCGTTTCTTCACGCGGCTGGCGCAGGCGGCCACCGCCGAGCCGGTGCGCAAGGCAGCGCTCGAACTGCAGCAGGAAGAGCACCAGCACGTCGAGCTCGTCCGCGCCTGGCTCGCCAAGGTGCCGCAACCCGATCCCGACTGGGCGCACGACCCGGATCCGCCGCGGTACGACCAGTAGCGATGCCGCACCGGGCTCTCGTCCCTGCCGGCTGGGCGCCGCCGATCGGCTACGCCAACGGGATCGCGGCCGACGCCGGCCGCCTCGTCTTCATCGCCGGCCAGGTCGGCTGGGACGCGCAGCAGCGCTTCGTTCGCACCGACTTCGTGTCGCAGTTCGACCAGGCGCTCGCCAACGTGCTGGAGGTGCTCGCGCAGGCCGGCGGGCGTCCCGAGCACGTGTGCCGGATCACCGCGTACTGCTGCGACAAGCCCGCTTATCTCGCCGCGCGTGCCGCTTTGAGCGAGGTCTGGCGCAAGCGCATGGGCCGGCACTATCCGGCGATGAGCATGATCTTCGTCGCCGATCTGCTCGATCATCCCGCGGTGATCGAGCTCGAAGCGACCGCCGTTATTCCTTCCGCAGCATGACTGCCGCAGCGAGGTCCGCATGAGCGCGATACTGACCGAACCGAAGCGCGCGACGCGCGAGGTGCCGACCTACTGCTACAACTGCGTGGCCGGCCCCGATCTGCTGACCGTCAAGGTGACCGACGGCGTTGCAACCGGCATCGGGCCGAACTTCGACGGCATCGGGCTGCATCCGTCCGACGGACGTCCCTGCGTGAAGGCGTACGGACTGATCCAGAAGACCTACCACCCGGCACGGATTCTCACGCCGATGAAGCGCACCAACCCTAAGAAAGGCATCGACGAGGATCCCGGCTGGGTGCCGATTTCGTGGGACGAGGCGCTCGATACCATCGCAGCGAAGCTGCGCGACATCCGCAGCCGAGGGCTGCGCGACGAGCACGGACTGCCGCGGCTGGCGGCGACCTTTGGCCACGGCGGCACGCCGGCCAACTACATGGGCAGCTTCCCGGCGTTCCTCGCGGCGTGGGGTCCGGTCGACTACAGCTTCGGATCGGGGCAGGGTGTGAAGTGCGTGCACTCCGAGCACCTGTTCGGCGAGTTCTGGCATCGGGCGTTTACGGTGTCGGCCGATGTGCCGTTGACGCGCTTCAACATTTCGCTCGGCAACAACAACGAAGTCACCGGCGGCCCGTGCGCCACGATGCGCCACGCCGACGCGCGGGTGCGCGGAGCGAAGCGCGTGCAGATCGAGCCGCATCTGTCGGTGACCGCGGCGACCTCGGCCGAATGGATCCCGATCAAGCCGAAGACCGACGCCGCGTTCATGTTCGCGCTGATCCACGTGCTGCTGCACGAACATCCGCGCGAGCGGCTCGACCTGCAGTTTCTGCGCGACATGACCTCGTCGCCGTATCTGGTCGGCCCCAACGGCTACTACCTGCGCGACGCCGAAAGCGGCAAGCCGCTGCTGTGGGACACGGCCTCGGGGGCCGCGGTGCCGTTCGATACGCCGGGCGCCGAACCGCTGCTCGAAGGCCGCGTGCGGGTCGCGCACGCGATCGAACTGGGCGCCGACGGCGAGCGCTTCACGCACGAGAACGTCGAGGCCGACACGGCGTTCACCAAGCTCGTCTCGCACATACGCCAGTACAGCCCGGAGTGGGCCGCGCCGATCTGCGAGGTGCCGGCCGCGACGATCCGCCGCATCGCCGGCGAGTACCTCGACAACGCCTGCATCGGCGAGACGATCGAGGTCGACGGCGAAGTGCTGCCGTTCCGCCCGGTCGCGGTCACGCTCGGCAAGACCGTCAACAACGGCTGGGGCGCGTTCGAGTGCGTGTGGTCGCGCACGGTGCTCGCGGTGCTGGTCGGCGCGCTCGAAGTGCCGGGCGGCACGCTCGGCACGACGGTGCGGCTCAACAAGCCGCACGACAACCGGCACGCCAGCGTGAAGCCGGGTGTGGACGGCTTCATGAACACCAACATGAACCCGACCGGCAAGGACACCTGGGTGCGCCAGCCCACGGGCCGCAACGCGCACCGCACGCTGGTGCCGCTGTCGGGCAATTCGGGCGCGTGGAGCGAAGCGCTCGGGCCGACGCACCTGGCCTGGATGTTCACCGACCGCACGCCCGAGGCATGGCCCGAGGCGAGCCTGCCCGAGATGTGGATCGCCTATCGCACGAATCCGGCGATCTCGTTCTGGGATACGCGCAAGGTCGCCGCGATGATGGCGAAGTTCCCGTTCACCGTGTGCGTCGCGTACACGCCGGACGAGACCAACCACATGGCCGACATCTTGCTGCCCGAGGCGACCGACCTCGAATCGACGCAGTTGATTCGGCTGGGCAAGACCAAGTTCGTCGAGCAGTTCTGGCATCACCAGGGCTGCGTGCTGCGCCAGCCGGCGGTCGCACCCCGCGGCGACTCACGCGACTTCACGTGGATCGCGACGGAACTCGCGCGCCGCACCGGGCTGCTCGAACCGTACTTCGAAGCGATCAACCGCGGCGCCTGCGGCGTGCCGCTGAAGACCGAAACGCGCGACTTCGCGCTCGATCCCACCCGGCCACACTCGGTCGACGAGATCTGGGACGCGGTTTGCCGTGCCGCGAGCCACGAGCTGTCGGGCGGCACTGAGGTGCACGGCCTCGACTGGTTCAAGGAACACGGCCTGATGACGCGGCCGTACA
>CAZIJU010000080.1:0-17676 GCA_964539745.1 uncultured Burkholderiaceae bacterium
TCGCGCCCTCCACAGACGCAATGATACTTCCCAATCAACCGTTACAGTCCACTAGGACGAAAAGAGGCGCGAAGTAGCGCCGCTGCATCTTGCGGGACGAAGTCATCGCGCCGCCAGATCCTTCACAAGTCGACCGAAACAGTGCGTGAGACCGGCCAGTGGGCGCCGATGTTTATGCAGGCCCGAGAGCAGGTGTCTCGGCACGAGCTTGGGACGGCGAAAGTCCCTGCGCGCCAACGATGGGCGCCGCCCTTCACGGGCAATTTGGTGCGCCCACGTGGCGAACGGATCGCCCCCGAGGCAGCTCTAAGCCATCTTGAAAACCTCAACGGCATCGGCGAGCCGAGCCGCCTGACCCTTGAGCGACTCGGAAGCCGCCGCCGTCTGTTCGACGAGCGCGGCATTCTGCTGCGTCATGCTGTCCAGTTGAGCCACGGCCTGATTGATCTGCGCCACGCCAGCAGATTGCTCCTGGGTAGCCGCCGAGATTCCGTTGATCAGGTCGGCAACGCGGCGCACCTGGGCAACGATGCGTTCGATTGTCTGGCCCGCAACCTGAACCTCGGACGCTCCGGCCTCGACCTTGTTCATCGAATCGGCGATCAACGCCTTGATCTCCTTCGCTGCCTGCGCGGAGCGCTGCGCGAGATTCCTGACTTCGCCGGCCACGACGGCGAAACCGCGGCCCTGTTCGCCCGCGCGCGCCGCTTCGACGGCCGCGTTCAGCGCAAGGATGTTGGTCTGGAACGCGATGCTGTCGATGACCCCGATGATGTCGCCGATCCTTCGGCTCGCGTCCGTGATGTCCCTCATCTTGACGACTACCTGCCCGACGGCCTGCCCTCCGCTTTCGGCAACGGACGAAGCCTCCGCCGCAAGCTGGGTCGCCTGCTGGGCCGACTGCGCGTTGTTCCGAATCGTCCCGGCCAACTGCTCCATCGACGCCGCGGTTTGCTGCAGGTTTGCGGCCGTCTGCTCGGTCCTCGCGCTGAGATCACCGTTACCGGCGGCAATTTCCGTCGACGCGCTGCTCACACCGGAGACCTGTTCTGAAACATCGTCGACCAGCGAACGCAAGTTCAGGCCCGCCTGGTTGACTGCCCGCATCAGTAGGCCGATTTCGTCGACTCGATCCAACGCGATCGAATCGGCCGGTTGACCGCTCGCCACCTGTTCGGCCTGCGCGAGCGTCATCGCAATCGGTCTTGCGATCTGCACCTCGAACGCAGCGGCGGTGAGCAGCGCACCGATCGAAAGAGTCGCCAGTGGGCCCCACAGCGCCACGCCGGTTACGCCCAACGCCCACATGACTGCCGCCGTCGCAACCGGCATCGCAAGCAACAGTATGCGGATACGCCAGCGCAGCGGAAGCACCTTGTGCCAGGTCAGGAAACTCGACCAACCCCGGCGTACGACCACCCCTTGGCGCAAGGTCAGAGCGCCCGCTTTGCCTTCGCGAAGTCTGCCGTAAAGCTGCTCCGCTGCGTCGATCTCGGCTCGGCTCGGCTTCGTTCGTACCGACATGTAGCCGATGACTGATCCGCCTCGGCGAATCGGTGTGGCGTTTGCACGCACCCAGTAATGATCGCCGTCTTTCCTGCGGTTCTTTACGAGCGCTGTCCACGACTTGCCCGCCTTCAGCGTGGCCCACATGTCAGCGAACGCCTCCTGCGGCATGTCAGGATGGCGCACGATGTTGTGCGGCTGCCCGATGAGCTCGTCGCGCTCGAAGCCGCTGACCTGCACGAAGGCCGCATTCGCGTACGTGATCCGACTCTTCAAGTCGGTCGTCGACATCAGCGTGGTCCCGTCGGGGAATGGGTACTCGCGCTGCGTGACCGGTAGATTCTTTCTCATCGTTCCAAGGCTTCTCGTTGGTAGTTGATCGTCTCGCCGACCGCCAGCCGATACGGGCGGACGTCGAGCCACCGCGCCCCGCCATAGGTTCTGGCGCGCGAGCGGCGCGCACCCTCGGCATGGTCGCCGCGTCCGAACGCGGCCGGCGAAGGCCGCGGTAAATGTATGACGTATGACGATATGATGGCAATTCGAAATGACCCGCCGGCTCCGCACAATTGCCCGCATCGCGACCGATCGCCAAGCGGGCCGCACCGCACCACGCGGCCGCACGCTGCGGCGTGAACAGCGGAGCGGGTGCGGGTGCTGGGAGCGTGCGCCTCGACAGCCGTTGCCCGCGGCCCACGGCCGAGCCTCGGGCAGCGCCGACCGGCCTACGCGCCGCTCGACTGGGGTCGGCGCTCGGTGATGGGCGCCCGATGACCCACGCTCAGTCGTCGGTCTTCAACCAGGTCGGCAGACTTGCCTTGGACTTGCCGCCCTTGCGCGTGCGCAGGATCGATTCGAAACCTTCGCGCCCGCTGTTCCACAGTCCCACGAACAGCGCCGCCACGTCCGCTTCCGAAAGTGCGGCCGTGTCGCTGCGGAAGGTCTTGATCGCGGCGGCCAGCGCTTGGCGCGGGACGCCTTGGTGGGTCGCCAGCACCGCGAACACGGCACCGAACAGATCCGGGAAGCTGGTGCAGATCGCTCGAATGCGCCGCAGGGCTTCTTTCGGGTCGACCGGGCCGTGCGGCCCGATCCAGCGAACGTCGCCTTGGACGCGGTTCAGGTCGGCCTCAAGGTGACGGACACGCGCTAACAGATATTCGACGTCGCCGGCCTGCGCGGCCCGCTCGTCGATCCGGCGCGGATCCGCCGCGTCCCCGTAGCGCTCCGCGGCCAGCTTGCGGGCCGCTTCGCGCAGCGCGTGCAGCGCCGTATCCTGGTCGTTGGGCATGAAGACTCAGCGATCCGCCTCGCGGCGCACCCTTTGCGTGCGGGCGACGTGCTCCGGAAGCAGGCTACACAAAGTCCGGCGGGAAACGCGGGCCGGCGCAGCCGTGGGCGCCCCCCTCACGAGTCCTTCGCTCGCCTGCGAAGCCACGACCGGCGCCGTGTCTGGATCCCCGTCTGCTGCGGCTGGTTCAGAACTCCACCCATTCGTCCGGCTTGCCCGCAGCGGCGCCCGAGTCCGCGGTTCGGTCGTTCGTCTTCGCCGCGTCCTTCGCTCCGCTGCGCACCGCGGCCGGCTTCGCCGGGGCCTTCGATCCGGTTCGCACCGCTGCCGGCTTCGCGGCGCCACCGGCGATGGTGCCCGCTTGCGCGCGCGCGATCGCGCGCTGCGCCTCGGCATGGCTCAGACGGAACACCGCCACGGCACGCGCCAGCCGATCGGCCTGCTCCTTAAGACTTGCCGCTGCGGCGGCGCTTTCTTCAACCAGGGCGGCATTCTGTTGCGTGACCTGATCCATCTGCGTGACCGCTTCGTTCACCTGGCTGATTCCCGACGACTGCTCCACCGCGGCGCTTGTGATTTCTCCGATCAGGTCGGTCACGCGCTTCACCTGTGTGACGATTTCGTTCATCGTTGCGCCGGCGTCGCTCACGAGCCGACTGCCCGCTTCGACCTTCTGCACCGAGTCGGTGATCATCGCCTTGATCTCGCGTGCGGCCTGCGCACTGCGCTGGGCGAGGTTGCGTACTTCGCCGGCGACGACAGCGAAGCCACGTCCCTGTTCGCCCGCGCGCGCCGCCTCGACCGCCGCATTCAGCGCAAGGATGTTGGTCTGGAAAGCAATCCCGTCGATGACGTTGATGATCTCGGCGATGCGCTTGCTCGCCTCGGCGATCGCGTTCATCGTCGTGACCACTTCGCCGACGACCTGGCCGCCGCGAGCCGCGGATTCGGAGGCGGCGTTGGCGAGCTGGTTCGCCTGGCGCGCATTGTCGGCGCTTTGCTTCACCGTTGACGTGAGTTGTTCCATCGACGCCGCGGTCTGCTGCAGATTGCTGGCCTGCTGCTCGGTCCGGCTCGACAGGTCCTGGTTGCCGGCGGCGATCTGAGCGCTTGCCGTCGAAACCGAGTCGACACCATCGCGCACCTCCGAGACGACGCGAACGAGGTTCTCCTTCATGTCGGACATCGCTCTCAGAAGTTCCGCGATCTCGTCCTTGCCGTCGACGTGGATCGCCTTCGTCAGGTCGCCTTGGGCGACCGCATTGGAAACCTCGACGGCGTGTCGGAGCGACCGGTTGACGCCGCGGATCAGCAGCAGACCGAAGGTCGCCGCGAGTCCCACGCCGAGGATCAGCGCGGCGATCGCGACCATGCGGATCGTTTCGTAGCGCGCGACGGCGGCCTCGTATTCCTGCTTGGCGACATCGAGCTGGAGCTTGATCAGCGCGTCGACCCCCTGCGCGACCGGCACGTACAGGGGACGGATTTTCTCGACGACGATGCGCTGAGCCTCTTTCGTGTCGTTGGCGCGCAGCGCCGCGACGGCCGGACGCAGTCCCTCCTGCACGAATTTCTTGCGGTCTTCCGCGAAGGTCTTTGCGAGCCGCTCCTCTTCCGGCGTCAGACGCGTGGCCATGTAAGCGTCCCAGGTCTTGGTGATCAGCTCGATGTTGGCCTCGACTTCGGCCGTGTTCTTGGCGATTTCCTCAGGCGTCGGCGTAACCAGCGATACCGCGATCGCCAGCCGGTTGCGCAGGATCGCGCGGACGATCGTGTCGAGCTGGCCGACCGGAACAAGACGGTCCTCGTAGACGGACTTGAGCGCATCGTCCGTTTTCCATATTCCGTAGAGGCCGAGCGCGCCGACGCCGGCCATCAGAGCGGACATCAAGCCGATCAACACGAGCAGACGGGTCGAGATCTTGAAGTTGTTCATTCGGTTGACTCCCGTGAGGTCATTGCACTGTCAGCTCGGTCAGCGCCAGACTCGCGTCGGCCATCAGGAGGTCGATATCCAGCAGGATCGTCATGCGTTCGTCGTTTCCCTGCTTGACCGTGCCTATGCCGGTGATGAAACCGGCTTGTTGTGCGGTTGCGAGTTCGGGCGGCGGCTTGATCTGCTCCGACTTGAGCTCGACGACGTCGCTGACCGCGTCGACGACCGCGCCGATCGTCCGCGCCCCTAGACTCAGCACGATGACGACAGTAAAGGCGTCATACGTGGGTTCGTCCAGCTCGAGACGTGCCCGCAGATCGATGATCGGCACAATCACGCCGCGCAGGTTGATCACGCCTTTGACGAACGCTGGGGCGTTGGCGATACGCGTCGGCCGCTCGTACCCCCGGATCTCCTGCACCTTCAGGATCTCGATACCGTACTCCTCGGCGCCGAGCTTGAAGGTCAGATACTCGGCCGGCCGCGCCCACCAGTTAGGCCGCGCACCGGTGGCGCACTCCGCCGTCGCAAGGTCTCCCATGCTCCCCATCGAAATCTCCGTGTATGGCGACCGGCGATCGGCCGATCACCCGAGGACCACCGTCATCGTCATACATCTGACGATCGACGAATCACCGAATTACACGCGCCAACCGGTGCCAATTCGGCGCCACCCCTGCACGCGTACGCGCGCCCTACGACGCCACCGCGCCGGCGACATCGCGCAGGAGCGCGGTGAGATCCTCGATTCGCAGCGGCTTGGTCAGGTAGCGAAGAAAGCCGGCTCGTTGGCCGCGCTCGATGTCTGCGGGCATGGCATTGGCTGACAGCGCCACGACCGGGATCGAAGCAGTCGCGGCATCGGCGCGTAGCCGCGCGAGCACTTCGTAACCGTCGATGTCGGGAAGGTTGATGTCGAGCAGGATCAGCGACGGTCTCAACTGTCGCGCCAGTGCGAGCCCCTGCTGACCTTCCGGTGCGGTCGCCAACGAGGCATCGAAGTGGATGCGGAACACGGCCTCGACCAGCCGCAGATTGGCCGGGTTGTCTTCGATATACAGCACGGTGCCGATCGGCGACACCGAAGCGCATACGGACGGGCGTTCGGCGCCGTTTCGCGGCGCCTCGCTGCGTGCTGCACCCATGGTCAGCGTGAACACCGACCCGCGCCCGCGCGACGATGTAACTTCAAGCCGCATGGCCATGAGATCGGCCAGCCGCTTGGACAATGCGAGTCCGATGCCCACACCCTCGACGCCGCTGCGTTCCGCGCCGACGCGCTCGAACGGCGTGAACAGGCGGGCCACTTGCTCAGGCGTCAGGCCGGGTCCGGTATCGGCGACGGCCAGCACCAACGTTTCGGGCGACCTCCGCTCGCAACTAACGGCGACCGATCCGCCGCGCACGTTGTACTTGCACGCGTTGCTGAGCAGATTCACCAAGATCTGACGCAAGCGCGTGGCGTCGGCATGTGCCGCCAGGTCGGGCGGGACATCCACCTGGATACGCACGTCGAACTGGTGCGCCACGGTTTCGACCATGTCCACCGCCTGCTGGACCGCGTCTAACACGCGCACCGCGCGCAGATCGACGGTGAGTTTGCCGACTTCGACGCGTGAAAGGTCCAGCAGGTCGTCGATCAGCGCCAGCAGATGCGCACCCGCGACGCGAATCTCGCCGACCCGCTCGCGCTGCGTGGCCGACAGTCCGTCGTCCATGTCCAGAAGCTGCGCAAAGCCGAGAATGCTGTTCATCGGTGTACGCAGCTCGTGACTGATACGGGACAGGAACTCCGACTTCGCGCGGTTGGCGCGATCCGCGGCCTCCTTGGCCTCCAGCAGGCGCCGCTCGATCGCCTTGCGTTCGGTGATGTCCTGCACAGTACCGACAAGTTGCAGCGTGGTGCCGTTACCGTCCCTGACGACCCGGGCCCGCTCGTGCACCCAGCGCACGCCGCCGTCTGGCAGCACGATGCGATGGTCGATCTCCAGCGCCCCCGTTCGCAGCGCCGACATTTCGGCCGCCTTCACGCGATCGCGGTCGTCGGGATGAACTGCCTCGTAGAAGGCGGCCTGGTGCAAATCGAATTCGTCGCGGATCCGGCCAAAGATGCGATAAATCTCGTCGGACCAGCGCAGCGCACCGCTCGCCAAATCGACCGTCCAATGACCCATCTTGCCGATGCGCTGCGCCTCTCGCAGCAGATATTCCCTTTCCACCAGCTCGGCGGTGCGTGCTGCCACCAGTTCCTCGAGCCGGTCGCGATGGCGCGCCAGCTCCGCTTCTGCACGCTGGCGTGCGGTCACGTCCTGCACGTGCGCGACGAATGCTTCGGCATCGGTCGAAGCCGCCGAGAGCGCGGCGACACTGACGATTGCGCACATGACTTCTTCACTGGCATCGCGGATCAGCTCGACTTGCGCCGCGCCTGCCTGGCCGGCTCGCGCCGACGCGAGCAACGCCGCGATACGCGAACTGTCCGCGGACGAGATCAGGCTCGTAAAAAGACGACCTTGCAGCGCATCTGCCGTCGCATTCGTCAGCCGGCACAGCGCTTCGTTCGCTAAAGTGATCCGCGCGCCGGCATCGAGCAACGCCATCCCGATCGGCGCGTCAGCGAAGGCGCCGCGAAAGCGCACCTCGCTCGCGCGCAAGCGGGTCTCCATGGCGTGCTTCGCAAATGCGACATCGAGCGCCGCGCGCAATTCGTCCGCCCGGAACGGCTTGACGAGAAATCCATACGGCGCGACTTCCCTTGCGCGCGCCAGGGTTTCCGAGTCGCTGTACGCCGTGAGGAACACGACGGGGACGTCGCGCTCGGCGCGGATCCGCCGTGCCGCCTCGATGCCGTCGTCTTCGCCCTTCAGCATGACGTCCATCAACACGAGGTCGGGCCGCTCGGCGCGCGCGAGCGCGACCGCGCCGTCGCAGTCGTCCGCGGTGCCAGCCACCACGTATCCGAGATCGCGTAGCGTCTGGGCGATCTCCAGGGCAATGATTCCCTCGTCCTCGACGACGAGGATTCCACTTCCGCTCATCGTCCGTCCTCGTCGTTGCCGCGAATGCCGACCGCCGCCGGCGGCGGAATCTCGGGGCGCGTCGACGGACGCGCCGCAAGCGGCAGCACAACCTCGATACGGGTATCGCGCCCCTCGCGTCGCCACAGCAGTTCGCCGTCGAGCTGCGCCGCGAGCGTCATCACGAGCCGCAGCCCGAGCGAGGTCGCGCGCGCCGGATCGAAGTCCGACGGCGGTCCGCTGCCGTCGTTGATCACCGCCAGCGTCAGTTTGTTGCCGTCGCCCCAAGCGCGCACCTCGACGAGGATCCGCCCCTCGTCCGTGCCGCCGGTATACGCATGCTTGTACGCGTTCGACACGAGCTCATTGACGATCAGCCCGCACGGAACGGTGCGCTCCAGATCAAGCGTGATCCCGCCTTCGGCCTGCACACGCACCGGCACGCGCGATGACATCGGCCGATGCACAGACATCAGGTAGGCGCCGAGCCGTTGGAGGTAGTGTGCCAAGTCAATACGCGTTAGGTCGGGGGAACGGTAGAGCTGTTCGTGCACGAGCGCCATCGACTGCACCCGATCGGCGCTGTCCTGCAGCAGGCGGCGCGTATGCGCGTCGGCCACGTTGCGCGCCTGCAGATTCAACAGGCTCGTGACGACCTGCAGGTTGTTCTTGACGCGGTGATATACCTCCTTCAGCAGTAGCTCCTTCTGCTCGATCGCCACCTCGAGCTGGCGCTGCGCGGCCTTGCGCTGCGAAACGTCGCGCACCAGCGCCCACATCTGTTGCGGCGTCCCATCGGCGCCGCGCAGCAGGAACATCCGCGATTCGACGGGCACGGTCGACCCGTCGCAGCGCAGGTATTCCTTCTCGTATACGTCCGAAAAGCCGCGTTCGCGGACCTCGCGCGCGATGATTCGCCTTTCATGCTCGATCGATTCCGGCGCGGTGATCGACTCGTAGCTCACCGATCGCAGCACCTCGCCGTCATAGCCGAGCAGCTGCTGGAACGCCTGGTTGGTGTCGACGATGCGGCCGTCGTCGTCGATCTGGACGTAGGCGTCCGCCATGCTGTGGTACAGACGTGTGTAGCGCTCCTCGGTCGCGCGGCGCTGCTGCTCTAGCCGGACTTGGTCGGTGATGTCCTGAACCGTGCCCGTGCTGACGAGCGGCGTGGAGTCTTCACCATACGTCGTTTCGCCGCGCTCCTCGACCCACTTCACCCGACCATCGGCCATCAGCAGCCGATGCCGGAAAAAATAGGGCTTGCGCGTCGCAACCGACTCGCGGTAAACGGCGTCGAGGTGACCGCGGTCGTCCGGGTGCACGAGATTCAGGAACGCTTCGTACGACGCACCGAATTGCTGCGGATCGATTTCGAAGATGCGGTAAATCTCGTCGGACCAGTACAGCCGGTTGGTGCGCAGATCGAGCTCCCAGCTTCCCAGCCTGGCGATCGCCTGTGCCTGGCCCAAACGCCGTTCGGCTTTCTCCAGGCGGAGCACGTGCGCAATGCGGTCCAGCGCCGCGGCGACGTGCGCGCCGGCCAGCGTCAGAAAATCCAGTTGCGCCGCGCTGGGCGGCCGTACGCCTTCGTCGCCGAAACTGCCCGTGCCGAGCACGCCGACCCGCCGTCCTCCGACGAATAACGGCAGCGTCACCGACGTGCGGATGCCGGTCGCCTCGACCCGCTCCTTGACCGCGGCCGGGTCGACGCGCATGTCGTCGACGACGATCGGCGCCAACGCCGTGGCGAGGCGCTGGGCATGGGCGTCGAGCTGTGTGTCGAGCCGAATAATGTCCGGCATCGTCATCGCTCGCGCGACGGACGGGCCGTCGGCTGCGACGATGCGCAGGTAGCGCGGATCCGGCTCGAGCTCGGCAATCCACACGTTGCGATAGCCGATAAGGCGCTCGAGTTCCGTACGCAGCGCCTGCACGAGCTCGACCGGCGTTCGCGCGCGCTCGAACTCCCGGGACAGCCGCAGCAGCGTGTCGTCGAACTCCTTTGCCTGCATCAGCGCATGCTCGGCGCGCAGCCGCTCGGTGACGTCGACCGCGAAGCCGACGACTTGCGTCACGCGCCCGGCGGCGTCGCGCACGGGCGACAGCGTGACATCCAGCATCGGGAAGCGCTCGCCGGCAAAGTACGCGCGCAGGGTCCGCTTGACCACGACCCCGTCAGCAGCCTCGCGCACGAGCCCGCGCAGAATGGCCTGGCTTTCGGCGCTGAACGCCCAGCACGGTGCGTCCCAGATGCGCCGCCCGATCAGGTCCGCGCGTTGCCGGCCCGTCGCCGCGAGCACGGCTTCGTTGACTTCGAGTGCCTCGCCGTCGGCCGTCGCCAGCACGACGAGGCCGGAGATACCGTCGATGACCTTTCGCAGTCGTCGACGTTCCTCCTCACGCGAAGCCTGCTGGCGCTGTCGCTCGGTGACGTCCTGCCCGATGGCCACCAGTGCGATCACCCTGCCGTCGGCATCGCGCACGACCTGATCGAACCACTCCACTTCGCGCTCGCCGCCGGCCCGGTTCAGGATCGCGATGACGTTGCCACGTGTGCACACGCCGGTTCGCGCGCGCGCGAACAGACGTCCGACCGCGGGCCGCTCGCGCTCCGGAACGAACGTCTCGATCCAGTCGCGTCCGATCACTTCGGACCGCAAAAACCCCGTCGCGCGCTCGAAGAACGGGTTCACGTCGCGAACCCACCCGTCGGGCGAGAGCACGACGATCATCATCGGGGCGGCCGCGACGATCGACTGAGCGAATGCCTGCTCCCGTTGGACCTGCGCCGTCATTTCGTCGAGACGGGTCACGTCGACGAACGAGGCCATCATTGCCACCGGCATCTGGTTCGGGTCCGTGACCGCGTGCGCCCAGACGCGGACGGAGAACGTGCTTTCGTCCGCTCGGCGGCCAACGAGACGCCCCTGCCACTGTCCCTGTCGCATCAACGTCGCCACGACCTGCGCGGCTTCTTCGGGCTCGCTCCAGAATTCGCGTGTGTTGCGGCCTAGCGCCTGTGCGGGTGCGCTCAAACCCCACAGCTCGACGAACGCCGGGTTCACGTACGTCAGTGCGCCGTTCAGATCGGCGATGGCAACGGCCGACTGCGAACTATCGAGCGCGAATCGCACCAATGCGATATCGCGGTTCTGCCTCGTCAGTTCGGCAGTTCGACGGTGTACCTCCGCTTCGAGCGCAAGGCCGTTTTCGTAGTACCCGCGCAGTGTGTTCTCGGTGTGACGCCGGATTAGTAACGCGATCAGTACCGCGGCGGCAATCGCGCCGACGGCACGGACGGCCTGGATCGGAACTCCGGTAACCGCGTAAAACGCCTCTTCCGATGGCAGCCACGCCGGTGCTTCGGGCACGCGCGGCGCGAACAGCGCGGCGCCGACACCGAAAAGAAGAAGCGCCCCAGCCGCCGCGCAGGCCAGCGCCTTCGGCACACGCGACCGGGTCTCGCCCGGTACCAGCCGTGGTGCCCTTCGAGCAAGGACGGTGGCTGCCAGCACGGCCCCGGGCAACCCGATCAGAGCCCGCGCGGCGGCCTCGAACGCGCGTCGCGGTTCTTCGGATAACAGCGCCATCACGAGGCAGTTCGCCAGCAGCGCGGGATAGAGGAGCCACGGTGCGAGCAATGTGGTACCACCGCCTCCCTCACGCCGCTGCCCGACGACGCCTCGCCGCCCGTACTCCAAGAGAAGCATCAACGCGCCCACCAGCATCGTCAACGCCACCAGTGCAATCGCCGATTCGGTCATCGCCGCGGAGATGCGCCACGCATAAATGAAGTTCGTCGCGCCAAGCAGGGCACCGAAGGCAGCCAGCAGGCCCAAGTCGCGCGTGGCGGGCAGCAGCCGCTCGTCTTTCGGAACGACATACAACAGCAGCGCGAACGCCCACAGGCTCGCGCCGTGCAGCACGTGAAGCTGCGCGATGATCGACACCGACGACATGGGCCAGGGATGCAGATCGAACATGGCGTTGCTAGCGCACGCGCACCCGTTGCCTGCGCCGCGCGGACCGAGCGCGACACCGCGTCGTCCACGCCATCACGCCACCTCGCCGCCGGTGCCGTGGGTCTGTCCGTCGCGCGCAGCCGGGGCGTTTCATCGCACGCCGTCCGCCAGCAACGAGTCGATCAGCCGCAACAGACGGGCGATATCGACGGGCTTCGTCAGGTAGTCGACGAAACCGGCAGCGCGGCCGCGCTCGGCCTGTATGACGCAGGCGTCGCCGGTCAGCGCAATGATCGGCACGCGCGCGAGCGGCGGATGCGCATCGAGCTGCTGCTTGAGCGCGAATCCGTCATCACCCGGCAGACCGATGTCGACCAAGATCAGATCCGGCTGCTCTGCACGGGCGAGCGAGAGACCCTCGGCCGCCGAGCGTGCACTCAGGAGTTCGATCTGCGGTCTGCTTGCCAGCACTTGCCGCATCAGTCGCACGTTCGCCGGGCTGTCTTCCACGTACAGCACGCGCTTTGTGACGCCCGATACAGGCGGTGCGCGCTCGGCCTCCCGGGTCGAGCGCCCTGCGACTTCCTCGGTATTCCGCTCACCGGCCGCATCGTCCAATTCGACCCAGAAAGTGCTGCCGACACCGGGCTCGCTGTCCGCGCCAATGGTTCCTCCCATCGCCTCGACGAGGCGCTTGGCAACCGTGAGGCCGATGCCGGCACCTTCGACCGAGGTTCGCTCGGCGCCGGCCCGCTCGAAGGGCTCGAACACCCGGTCGAGCTGATCCGGGGCGAGCCCGCGGCCAGTGTCGGCCACACTCAACCGAACGCGCCCGCGGTCGGTCCGGCTGGCCGTCACGGTGACGCGGCCGCCCGGGCGGTTGTACTTCACGGCGTTGCCAAGCAGGTTCAGCACCACGTGCTTCAACCGGTCTGCATCGGCCAGCACCGCAAAACGCGCGAGCGCGTCGTCGCAGACCGTCAGAGACACCCTGTACGTTTCGAGCAGCGGACCGACAAGCGCCGCACACTCGTGCACGACCGGCGCCAAAGACACCGGAGCGCGCCTGAGCTCGAGCTGGCCGGTGTCGATCCGCGCCAGGTCGAGTATCTCGTCGATCATGGTCAGCAGTTGCCAGCCGGACCGGGCGATCTGCGCGACGTGCTCGGCCTGCGTCGGGGTCAGCGGCTCTTTCCGATTGAGCTCCAGGATCTGCGCAAAACCAAGGATCGCGTTGAGCGGCGTACGCAGTTCATGGCTCATGCGCGAAAGGAACTCCGACTTGGCGCGGCTGGCCTTCTCGGCCAGTTCCTTTGCAGCGATCAGACTGGCTTCGATGCGCCTGCGTTCCGTGATGTCGCGGGTCAGCCCGACGAACAGTCTGCGCGTGCCGAATCGTGCCTCACTGACGGCGAGGTCCAGCGGAAAGACGCTGCCGTCGGCGCGACGCCCCTGCACTTCGCGGCCAATGCCGATGATGCGAGGCGCCCCCCCTGCGAGATAGCGGCGCACGTAGCCATCGTGCTCGCTCGCGGCCGGCTCCGGCATCAGAATCGAAACGTTACGCCCGATCACATCGGCCGCGCGGTAGCCGAACATGCGCTCGGCGGCCGGATTGAACGACTCGATGCGACTGTCTTCGTCGATCGTGACGATGCCGTCGACCGTCGTCTCGATGATGGCCTGCAGGCGCGCGTGACTGTCGCGCAGTTCATCCGCGATTCGCCGCGCCGCGGTGATGTCCTGGATCGCGCCGTAGAGCGCCACCGTCTCCGACCCGGACCGCCGCGCCCTTCCGGCGATGCGGACGTAAATACGCCGGCCGTCGTAGGTGACGAGTGATTGCTCGATCCCGAAAGGCTCGCCGGTCTCGATCGCGCGCTCGAACGCGGCCCGCACGTGGGCGCGGGCGGGCCGGTCGAACGCGTCGAGCACCTCGTCGGGCGACTTCAACTGTCCGGGCCGGCATCCCAGGATCCGCAGTGCCTGCCCCGACCAGCGCAGCGCGCGGCGCTTTAGATCGAATTCCCAGCCGCCGACTTGTGCGACCTCGCCCGCGCTCTCAAGCAGCGCGCTGCTTCTTCCAAGCCGTTCGTTCTTAGCCTGCAGCACCCAACCCGTCAGCGCCGCGAGCCCCCACAGCCGAAGAACGCCAAAGAGCAGCGCAGCGGTGACGGCACCGCCCGCGAGAACCACCCATGCGAGCGCGCGGTCCGCCCTGAACGCGTGCGAAGCCGGCGCAACCACATGCAAGCGCCATCCGCCATCGCCGACGCGCAGCGCGATCGAAGCGGTACCTGCACGCTGCGACGGCCCTTCGCCACCGGCAGCGTCCTGCGCACCGTACTTGATCTCGGTACGCAGCAGCCCGGGCGGCGCCACCGTTCCGGGATTGAGTGCGGCGGGCAGCGGCGAGACCCTGAACACTGCGATCAGAAAGCTGCCTGGTTCGCCTTCGTCAGCCACCGGGACGACGGACACGTAGCCCTGCGCCCCCTCTCCCAGATCCACTGGGCTGCTTGCGGCGGTTCGCGTCTGTGCCGCTGCCGCGATGACCGCGCGCTGCACGGCATCCGAACGAGCCAGATCCGTCAGGCGGTCATTCGTCCGCTCCGTCTGCGCCGTCACCCAGTGCGCGGTGCCGCGGCGGTCCAGCAAAGCAAGTGCGATCAGACCATGGGCCGGTTCGACGAGCGATTCCAGGTGCCCGCGCCAGAATTGGATGTCGCGGCGTTCGACACGCCCCAGGAACGCCGCCATGCGGACGAGTTCTTCCTGGTGTCGGCGGTGCAGCTCGTCGAGGGCTGCAGCCAGCCAGTGCGCTTGCGCAGCCTGCGATTCGGCGTCCCGCCGCTCTTGTACGTGCAGCAGTCCGAGGCCCAGCAAAACGCCGCAGGTCAAGACGAAAGACACGACCGGACCCACCGCCCAGCGAATCCAGCGATGATCGTGCCAGGCGATCGTGTTGGCTGACCACAGCATCAGCGCCACCGCCGCTGCGCCGAAGCCGAGCGTGCCCACCGTCAACGCAGGACCCATGTCGTCCACCAAAGCTGGCGGCGCGATGCCGGCCACCAGTCCGACGACCCCGGCGCCGGACGCGGCCAGCGCGATGGCCGCCAGGGCCGCGACCCTTCTTCGTCGCGGGCCGGCCGTCGACGAGCGCACGGCGAATAGCAGGCCGAGGCAAGTCGCGATCATGGCAACGCGAGGCACCGGTTCGCTCAAACCCGCGAGAGACCAGATCGTCTGCCGAGTGACTTCGCCGGCGCCGACTCGCGCGAGCGCGGCAGCTGCCGTGACGAGCGGTGCCTGGACCGCGATCGCCGCGAGCACCAGCGCCGCCAACGTGGCCGCCCAGAGATGATTTCGAGCCAGCGCGACCAGACCCACACCCGCGCTCAGCAGACCGAACGGATACGCGACCGGGACGCCGGCGACCCCCGCCAGCACGTGCTTCGCGGGCAGAACCGTTGCCCACTGCCCCGCCGCGAAGGCCAAGCCAATGAGCGAGACGAGTACACCCGTTCCGATAACGATGCCGGCCGGATCGAGAAGCGCCGAGCCGTGGGTTCGAAGTTTTTCGAAATTCATCTAGCGTGATTCCGCGACAGGTCCGTTCCCGAACCGGCCGATGTCCATATCGATGTCTGTGGCGCTCCCAGAGCTGCAACGCCGTCGACGGTATCGGAGTCAGTGGCGCCGAGCTTTCCGACTCACAGGCAGCGCGGGCGGGGCCCAGGCAGCACAGTTTTCGTCATACGTCTGCCGATCGGTCCGTGCATATGCGGGTCTTCGCCCGCCCAATCGGGTGAATCGGGCCACGGCTGTCGCCAACACAACGAATGCGCCGGCCCCGAAGAGTCACCATGCCGCGTCGGCACGAGCAGGCCAGAACGCGGCGCCCCGTCGACCGGCGGCGAACTCAACCAAAGAGACGTCCGATCGCTTCCTCACGCAGTGTGAAAACGACCCGATCGACTTCAGCTTTGGCGCGCACCAGATGTTCTTCCAGGGTTTCCACCGCGCCGGTCGGATTGTTCGCAATGGCGCAGCCGAGGTCGGCGAGATGTCTGGCCCAGACCGTCTCTGCGACGCGCGCCAGTCGCTCGGCGGCCGCCATCGTCACGTTGCGTTCACCCCGATACAGGCCGAGAGCCATCTCGTAGATCAGTTGGTCGCCTTTGGATTCCACCGCCGCCGCCAGCGATGTGACGGCGTCACGAATGTGTCTGCGATCGACGCCGACCATGCTCTTGATGCCGCGCACGATCGCGTCCTGATCGGGTGAGTAGCGCGAGCGGTACAACGGCGCCCGCAGATACAGCGCCTTCCGAAGCGCGCCGGCGATCGCGTCGAAGTCGACGGGTTTCGTCAGATGCGCAATGAATCCGCCGGCGATGCTCTTCGCGCGATCCTCCGCACTGGCCGCACCGGTGACCATGACGACCGGCACGCTCGGCAGCGATCGCGTCTGTTCGTGCGATCGAATGAGCGACAGCACATCGAAGCCGTCCAGATGCGGCATGGACAGATCCAGACTCACGAGCGCAACGTCAGGCTCAAGCGCCAGTTCCACTGCGCGGACCGGATCCACGCTGACGATGACCTCGGCGCCCGCGCGTTCGAAAAGACCGGCGATGGCGCGCGCCGAACCAGGATCGTCGTCGACGACGATGACCCTATGCCGCTTCCCTTCTTCCATTGACCGTCTCTCTCGCAAATGAAGCGGGGCGTCGCCGGACGACAGTACCCGTCGCATCGCATCCGCAGATGCCGCCTGGCCGTTTTCGCCGACGCGTTCTTCGGACGCACCAGCTCGTCGCTCAAACGGGGCGGGCAAACCGCGGCTCCCTATCGATTCGCCGATCCGATGAAACCATATCTCTTCATTGGTCTAACTTATAGAAAAGTCGTCTGACCTATGTCAAATCGGGGTTTGCTCGCCAGCGATCGATCCGCGATCGACGTCGCGAACGACTGCGCCGCCGCCGAAGGCGGCGCGCCGCACCCTCAGCTCCGGAGATCGGACTGCGCTTTTGCGCCCATGCCGGTTGCGCCGCGACGAATCGGGAAAGCCTAAGATAGACGGCAAAGAATAACGGAGGGGGTTGATGCGATGACACGCAAGAGCCGCTCTGCAAACGACGATGCCCTGGCGGATCTGTACGGCCGCCCGGCGTTCATGATCCGGCGCGCACACCAGATCGCCACGTCGATCTTTACTTCGTCTTGCGCCGAGCTGGGACTGACGCCGTCCCAGTTCTCGCTGATGTTCGTTCTGCGACACCGGGGACCGGTCGGGCAGAACGAACTGGGACGCCTTGTGTCGCTGGATCGATCGACGACGGCGCTCGTGGTCCGCGGGCTCAGAGCACGCGAACTCGTCGATACCTCCCCCGATCCGTCGGACCGACGCAAGATGATCGTCCGCCTGACCGACAAAGGTCGGCTCCTTCTGTCTCGCGCCGAGAAGCTGAGCACGAAGGCGAGCGACAAGCTCCTGTCGGCATTCGATCCGCACCAGGCAAGTGCGTTTCTGTCGCTACTCGAAACGCTCACCTCGAGCCTGAGCGCCGAAGCGGTCAATGCGCGCCCGGGCGCGGGGCACTCCTCGCCCGCTCGGCGCACTCGCGTCTAGCGAAGGATGCGGCGCCGCCGTGCGCGGCGCCATCGCAGAGCCCGTGACGTTCGGGATCGGCTGCGCCGCGGCCGGGGCAATCAAGACAGAGAACACCGGCGGGCTTGATCCGGTGCAAACGAATTGCGGCAGCGGCGTCTACGCCTGTTGCGCGCGCTGGTGACGGGTGCACCGTGCAAGCCCGTTCCCTATCAGCGCTGCGCGATCGCGATGCGTTTCGCGCCAACCATGGGAGATCAACATGTCCGCCGGCAAAACTCTCAGGATGATCGCGCTCGCTTTCGCGACGATCGCAGCCATCGCACCGGCGAGCGCCGTCC
>CAZIJU010000081.1:0-17090 GCA_964539745.1 uncultured Burkholderiaceae bacterium
ACCAGCTCTCCGGCGGCGAGCAGCAGATGCTCGCGATCGGCCGCGCGCTGATGACCAATCCGGACGTGCTGATCCTCGACGAAGCGACCGAAGGGCTCGCGCCGCTCGTCGTTGCCGAGATCTGGCGCATCATCGGCCTGGTGCGAGCCGGCGGCATCGCGGCGCTGGTCGTCGACCGCAACTACCGCGCCGTGCTGGCGCACGCCGACCGCGGCGTCGTTCTCGAAAAGGGCCGGGTCGTGCTCGAAGGGCGCTCGACCGAGCTGCTCGACGACGAAGCGCGGCTGCAACGGCACCTCGGCGTCTGACGGAGCATCGCATGCACCCCGCGCACCTGCAGTGGCTCGCCGAACACCAGACGCTCGCGGCGGTGCTGCAGACGGTCAAGCAGCTCGCGCTGCAGATCGCGATCGAGCCGCGCGCGGAGCATCTGCGCGCCACGCGCGCGATGCTCGTGTATCTGGGCGACTACCCTCAGCGCGTGCACCACCGGCGCGAGGAGACGGAACTGTTCGCGCGGCTGCGCGGCCGCGACGCTGGGCTCGACGCCTCGCTCGACCGGCTGCATGCCGAGCACGATGCGAGCCTTGCAGCGGTGCTGCATCTGGCGTATCAGTTGAATCGCGCCGAGTTCGGCGCAGCGGTCGAGCGCGAACGCTACCGCGCCGACGTCGACCGCTTCGTCGCCGACTGGTACGCGCACATCGGCGCCGAAGAGACCGAAGTCTTTCCGGCGGCGGAACGCCTGCTCGACGACGCCGACTGGCAGTCGATCGCAGACGAGCTGGCACGCGAGCGCGATCCGCTGCACGGGCTCGCGCCCGACGCGACGTTCGACGAGCTGCTCAAGCAGATCGTGCGGATCGCACCGGTGTAGCGCGGGCGATGCGCGACGTCGCCGCCGCGTGCGTGGTTTGTCCTGCGTCGACGAACGCTTGCGGCGACCACGCGGCCGTCAGCCCGCGCCGAGGCGATCCGATCGCGTGTAGACGTTGAACGCCGCGCCGCGCGCAAACCCGATCAGCGTCTGGCCGCACGATGCCGCCGATCGCACCGCAAGCGCAGTCGGCGCCGAAACGGCGGCGAGCACCGCGATGCCGGCCGTGGCGCTTTTCTGCACCATTTCGACGCTCGCCCGGCTCGTGACGAGCGCAAACCCGGCGCGCGGATCGACGCGCGCGCGCACGAGCGCGCCGATCAGCTTGTCGAGCGCGTTGTGCCGGCCGACGTCTTCGCGCGCGGCGACGATCGCGCCGTCGCAGTCGCACCAGACGGCGACGTGTGCCGCGCCGGTCGCGCGCTGCAGCGGCTGAACGGACGCGAGCTGCGCGTGCGCGCGCGCTAGCGCCGCAGCGCTGATGCGCAAAGCGACCGCGGCGAGATCGGGCAGCGGCCGCAGCACCTGGCCCAGGCTTTCGGTGCCGCAGATTCCGCATCCGGTGCGCCCGGCCAGCGTGCGCCGGCGCGCCTTCAGATGCGCGAACGCCTCGGGGGCGATGTCGATCGCGAGCGTGATGCCGTCGGCGGACTCGCGCACGTCCACACCGCGCCACTGCGACGGCGCGGCGATCGACTCGCTGACGGAAAAGCCCAGCGCGAAGTCCTCGAGGTCCGTCGGTGTCGCCAGCATCACCGCATGCGAGATGCCGTTGTACTCGAACGCGACCGGCACTTCCTGCGCGAGCTCGGCCGGCGCCGCGATCGGCGCCGCGTTCGCGCGCCAGCGCTCGTGCACGTGCATCTCGATCGCGCCGCGCGCGCCGGCGGCTGCGGGGCCCATCGGTTCGACTGCGCCCATCGCTTCGCTCCGATCAGGCCGCCAGCTCGCGCAACAGCCGCTGCGCCAGCACGATCGCGACCTGGCGCCGGTAGTGCGACGAGGTCACGGTCGTACGCATCGGACTCGCCTGCTTGCCGATGCGTTTGCCGAGCTCAGCGAGCAGCGCATCGTCGATGCGCGCACCGCACAGCGCGGCGGTGTCGGCGAGCGCGAGCGGCCGCGCGTTGGTGCCCGTCAGCGCCACCTGCAGGTCGACGAGCGTGGCGCCGGCGATCGTCGCGCGGATCGCCACCCCCGCCAGCGGGAAGTCCATCGCGCCGCGCGCGCGCGCCTTGCGGTAGCCCGAGCGTGCGCCTTCCGGTTGCGGCGGAACAAGGATCGATGCGATCAACTCGTCGGCCGCGAGCGTCAGGTGCCTGGCGCCGTCGTCGGCGTACAGCTCGGCCAAAGGCAGGCGCCGCGCGCCGCGCGCGCCGACCACGTCGATCTGCGCCCCGTACACCAGAAGCGCCGGCGCGAGATCTCCACTGAATGCCGCATGGCAGCGGCTGCCCTGCGGCGCCACGTGG
This sequence comes from uncultured Burkholderiaceae bacterium, assembly GCA_964539745.1. Lineage (GTDB taxonomy): Bacteria > Pseudomonadota > Gammaproteobacteria > Burkholderiales > Burkholderiaceae_F > DSNY01. The sequence goes on from CAZIJU010000081.1 coordinate 2,350, forward strand.
CAGGTCGTGCCACCCAGCTTCAGGCAGTAATCGTTCGAGCGACGCCACCATTCGCTCTGGTTGTAGAAAACGCAGCGCGTGTCGAGGCACAGATTGCCGCCGAGCGTGGCGACCGTGCGATGGCCGGGGCCGGCGACACTCGCCGCGGCCTGCGCGAGCGCCGGCAGGTCGCGGGCGATCGATGCGTCGGAGGCCAGCGCCGCGAGCGTGGTGCCTGCGCCGATGCGCCAGCCGTCGCTGTCGCGCACGATCGTCGCGTAGTCCGGAATCGACGACACGTCGACCAGCGCTTCCGGCGCGCCGATGCCGCGGCGCAGGTTCGGGACGAGGTCGGTGCCGCCGGCGACGATCCGCGCGCCGGGAAGCCGCGCGAGCAAGGCGGCGGCGTGCGTCGCGGACGTGGCCCGGTGCAACTTGAACGGCGCGAGCGTCGGCATCTCAGACTTGCTCCTGCCGATGGCGCTCGGCGATCGTCTGCCTGACGCGCCGTTTGCGCTCGCGTGCCTGCAGTGCGGCGAGCAGACGGTCGGGCGTCACCGGCAGTTCGTGGATGCGCAACCCGGTCGCATCGGCGATCGCGTTGGTCAACGCGGGCAGGAAACCCGACAGCGAGCCTTCGCCCGCCTCTTTCGCGCCGAACGGGCCATTCGGATCGGGCGCTTCGACGATGAACGTCTCGATCGGCGGCGACTCGACGATCGTCGGAACGCGGTAGTCGAGGAAGTTGGCGCGCAACGGCAGCCCCTCGTGGTACTGCGTCTGTTCAATGAGCGCCTGCCCCATGCCCATCCAGACCGAACCCTGCACCTGGCCCTCGACCGCGAGCGGGTTGATCGCGCGGCCGCAGTCGTGCGCGACCCAGACGCGCACGACCTTCACGACGCCGGTGTCCTCGTCGACGTCGACTTCGACGACCTGCGCGGCGTACGAATAGCCCGCCCCCGTGCCGACCGCGGCCCCCTTGAACTTGCCGCCCTGCACTTCGACCGGCGTGGACCAGATGCCCTTGACCGTCAGCGTGCCGGTGTCTTCGAGCGCGGCGGCGACGGCCTCCTTGTAGCTCAGCGTGCGGTCGGTGCCGGCGACCCGGTACGCCTCGCCGAGGCATTCGACTTCGCCGGCCGTCACGCCGAGCTTGCGCGCCGCCGCCTCGACCAGCGCTTCGTGCAGCGCGCGCGCGGCGCGGATCGCCGCGTTGCCGACCATGAACGACACGCGCGACGAGTACGAGCCGTTGTCCTTCGGCGTCACTGCGCTGTCGTTTGCGACGACGCGCAACCGGGCGAGCGACAGCCCGAGCACTTCGGCGACCGCCTGCGCGAGCAAGGTCGACGAGCCCTGCCCGATGTCGGCGGCGCCGGTGAGTACCGTGATGCTGCCGTCGAAGTCGAGCTTCAGATTGACGACCGCGTGCGGCTCGCCGGTCCAGTGCACCGGCTTGGCCGACCCGCTGACGTAATGCGAGCAGGCCATGCCGAGCCCGCGGCCTTTCGGCAGCCTGCCGCGCCGCTCGCGCCAGCCCGACGCGGCTTCGACCTTGTCGAGGCATTCCGCCAGCCCGCACGAGTTGACCTGCAGCTCGTTGATCGTCCGATACGGGGCAGCGAGCAGATTCGCGCGGCGCACGGCGAACGGATCGAGCCCGAGCGCCGCGCTCATTTCGTCGAGCAGCGCCTCGAACGCGTGGCGCACGTCGACCGAGCCGTGGCCGCGCATCGCGCCGTTCGGCGGCGTGTTCGTGTAGACGCGCAGCCCGTGATAGCGGCTCGCCGGCACGCGATAGATCGCGTGCAGCAACGCACCTGCGTACAGGATCGTGACGAGCCCGTAGCCGGCGTAGGCGCCGCCGCGCTGGATCACTTCGCAGTCGACCGCGGTGATTTCTCCGCTGCGCGTCAAACCGATCTTCAATCGAACGTCGGTTTCGGGCCGGCCGCGATGCGTGAGAAAGGTCTCTTCGCGCGACAGCTCGAGCTTCACCGTGCCGGCCGCCGCGCGCGCAAGCAGCGCGGCGATGATCTCGAAGTTCAGCGTCTCGGTGCGGTGCCCGAAGCCGCCGCCGACGAACGGCTTGACCACGCGGATCTGCGACTCGTCGAGCTTCAGACAGCGCGCGAGCGCCAGATGCACGTAGTACGGCACCTGCGTGACCGAATGCAGCGTCAGCCGCTCGCGCTCGGCGTCCCACTCGGCGAGCGCGGCGTTCGGTTCCATCATCGCGTGCGTCACTTCCGCGTAATGAAAGCTCGCCTCGCGCACCAGCGCCGCGGCGGCGAACCCCGCTTCGACATCGCCGAACGTGTGGTCGACCTCGCGCTCGACGTTGCACGGCTTGTTGTCGTGAAGTTGGATCGCGTCGGGCGCGAGCGCCGTTTGGGCGTCGAAGACCGCGGGCAGCGGTTCGAGGTCGAGCGCGATCAGTTTCAGCGCCGCCTGCGCGGTCGCTTCGTCGACCGCGGCCACCGCGGCGACCGGTTCGCCGCGATAACGCACGCGCTCGCGCGCGAGGGCAAACTCGTTCTGCGCGATCGGGATCACGCCGTACGGCACGTCGCAGTCGTCGCCGGTGACGACCGCCCGCACGCCGGGCAGCGCGCGCGCCGCGCGCGTGTCGATGCCGCGGATGCGCGCGTGCGCGAGCGGGCTGCGCAGGATCGCGCCGACCAATGGATCGCGCGCCGGCAGATCGGCGGTGTACTGCGCGCGGCCGGTCACCTTCTCGACGCCGTCGATCAGCGGCTGCCGCACGCCGACCGCCGCCGGAACGGCATGCCGCAGCGTTTCGTCTTTTGGGGCGTTCATGCGATCGCGCTCATCGCAAAGGCGCGCAGCGGGCGTTTGCAGGCGTGCTGCGTACCTCCCCCGCCGCCATGCCAAGACCGGGTTTCATGCGCCGCCTCCGACTGCACCGGCCGACGCCGCCGCCTGCACCGACTCGATGATCTTCACGTAGCCGGTACAGCGGCACAGATTGCCGGACAGCGCCTCGCGGATCTGCGCCTCGGTCGGCGCGGAATTGCGCCGCAGCAGCGCTTCGGCCGCCATGATCATCCCCGGCGTACAAAAGCCGCACTGAACACCGAGCTTTTCGTGAAACGCCTGCTGCAGCCGGCTCATGCGTCCGTTCGCGGCGAGCGACTCGATCGTTTCGACTTCGCTGCCCTCGCAGCGCGCGGCGAGCGTGATGCAGGCGAGCCGCGGCGCGCCGTCGACCAGCACCGTGCACGCACCGCACTCGCCGCCGTCGCAGCCGCGCTTGGTCCCCGTCAGCCCGAGGTCGTCGCGCAGCACGTCGATCAACAGCGCGTGGTCGGCGACCGCCAGCTCGCGCGCGCGGCCGTTGACGGTGAAGCGCAGCAGCCGCCTGCTCATGCCGACGCCTTCGGCCGCAGGTCGCGCACGCGTACGGCCTTGCCTTCGGAGCGCGGGATTTGGCCCGGGCTTGTCACGACGACCTGCGTACTGATGCCGACCATCGCCTTGACGAGCTGCGCGACCTCGCGCGCCAGCCCGGGATAGTCCTCGTTCGCCACCCCGGGCAGCGCCTCGACCTCGAGCGTCACCTCGTCGAGCGGCCCTTTCTTCCGCAGCACGAGCTGATAGTGCGGCGCCAGCCGCGGCTTGCCGACCAGCACCGCCTCGATCTGCGACGGATAGACGTTGACGCCGCGCACGATCAGCATGTCGTCGCTGCGGCCGGCGATGCGCAGAATGCGCAAGTGGGTGCGGCCGCAGCCGCACGGCGCGGTCGCAATCCGCGTGACGTCGCGCGTGCGATACCGCAGCATCGGAAGCGCGTCGCGGGTCAATGTCGTGATGACCAGTTCGCCCGCCTGGCCCTCCGGCACCGGCTGCTGCGTTTCGGGGTCGAGCACTTCGAACAGGAAGTGGTCCTCCCAGCCGTGCAGTCCGGCCTGCTCGTCGCATTCGCACGCCACCCCCGGCCCCATGATCTCGGACAGGCCGTACAGGTCGTGCGCTCGCAGGCCGAAGCGCACTTCGATCGCGCGCCGCGTCGATTCGCTCCAAGGCTCGCCGCCGAAGATGCCCGTCCGCAGCGCGCTCGCGCGCAGGTCCACCCCGAGCCGCTCCGCGGTCTCCGCGATCACCAGCGCATACGACGGCGTGGCGACCAGCACGTTGGCGCCGAAGTCCATCAGCAGCGCGATCTGCCGCTCGGTCCCGCCGCCCGACATCGGCACGACCACCGCGCCGAGCCGCTCCGCGCCGGCGTGCACGCCGAGCCCGCCGGTGAACAGCCCATAGCCGTGCGCGTTGTGAACGATGTCGCCGGGCCGCACGCCGGCGCAGGCGAGCGAACGCGCCATCAGTTGCGACCACGTATCCAGATCGCGCGCGGTGTAGCCGACGACCGTCGGCCTGCCGGTCGTTCCCGACGAGGCGTGCAGCCGCGCGAGTTCGCCGACCGGCCGCGCGAACAGCCCAAACGGATAGTGGTCGCGCAGGTCAGACTTGAACGTGAACGGCAGCGCGCGAACGTCGTCGATCGTGCGCACGTCGTCGGGCGCGATACCCGCAGCGTCGAGTCGCTGCCGGTGCAGCGGCACGTGCGCGTACGCGTGGCGCAGCGTTCGACGCAGCCGCTCGAGCTGCAGCGCCGCGAGCCGCTCGCGCGGCATCGTTTCGATCGGGCGATCGAAGAACGCCGCCGCGCCGGCAGCGGGCGCGCGCAACGCGTCGACCCGCACCGCCGCGGCCATCACGGTGTTCCGCGCGGCGCCTGGCCGCGCACCGGCAGCCGCTGCAGCGCGAAGCCCTGGTTGAAGCCGGCGCGCGTGATCAGCGTGAACTTGACGAAGGCGCCCGCGGGTGCGGCCGCCAGACCGGCCAGCGCCGCGAACGTCGCGCCGACCGCACGGCCCGCCGACAACTCCGCCACCAGCAGTGCGAGCGGCACGACCGTGCCGCCGGCGAGCAGCACGCCGCCGGCGATGTCGAGTGCGGCAGCGGCACGCGGCGCGATCCGGTCGTCGAGCGAGCGCCGGTACGCGTACCACACGACAATGCGCACGAGCAGCAGCGCGCCGAAGACGAGTGCCAGCAGCGGCGCGCCCTGTCCGTGCCAGGGTTGCGCGAGCCAGAACAGGGCAGCGCCTTCGGCGAAGCTCGTCGCCAGCAGCAGCGCGACGACGCGCGGCTCGCGCCACGCCGGAATGCCACGGGCGGCCTGCAACATGCGGCTCTGGCAATAGATGAAAGCGAGCGCGAACGGCGCCGGCAGCCACACCGCGCCGCTGACCCCCGCGTGCGCGAAAACCGCCGCGATCGCGCCGACCGGAAACAGCACCGTCGCGGCGATCGCTTCGCGCGTCATCCACGATGTGCGCGGATTGAAGAACACGTGCAGCGCGCGCAGCGGGCGGCCGAGCTCCGCCCACACGCAGGCGAGCCCGAGCCCGATCAGCGCCAAGCCCGCGAGCAGCAGCGCCGCCGCCGACACACCGTCGACGCCGGACAGCGCGGTGAAAACGACGAGCCCGCCGCCGGCGCCGCCGCCGATGAAGTTGCAGGCCGCACGCCAGTCCCACGCGGTCTGCTGCCAGGACCTCGGTCCGTAGCTCATCGCGCCGCCCGATCCCACAGGTAGTACATGCCGGGCCCGGTACCCAGCTCCTCGTGCATGCGGAAATGCTCGTTTTCGGCGAGCAGCTTCGATACGTTGCTGTCGGGATCGTCGAGGTCGCCAAAAGCCATCGCTTTCGCGATGCAGGCGTTGACGCAGGCCGGCGTGGCCTCGGGATCGACGCCGGGCGCAAGCCCCTGCGCCAGCCCCGCGTCGATCGTGTCCACGCAGAACGTGCACTTGGTCGCGACCGCCAGGCGATCTTCGTCGAGCGTACGCACCTCGCTGTCGATCGGCTCGCCGTACGCGAAGGTCGCGCGCAGCGTGCGGTAGCGCGCCTGGTACGGGCAGGCCACGGCGCAGTACGCGCAACCGATGCACAGGTCGTAGTCCATCGTCACGATGCCGTCGGCGCGTTTCTTCGTCGCCGTGCTCGGGCAGACCTGCGCGCACGGCGGATCGTCGCAGTGCTGGCAGCCGACCGGAACGAACGCGCGCCTGACGTTCGGGTACTCGCCGACCTCGATGTCGAGCACGCGCCGCCACTGCACGCCGGGCGGCGTGGCGTTGGTCACCTTGCACGCCGCGGTGCAGGTCTGGCAGCCGACGCAGCGCCGCAGATCGACGACCATCGCCCACCGGGTCATGGGGCTGCCCTCCGCGCCGCGCGCTCCGGGCTGAGCGCTTCGCAGCGGCCGTGCGCGCTCATGTGCCTGCCTCCAATAGCCCGCTTCACGCGGCGGCCTTCTGCGCCTTGGCCGCGAGCCGTTGCGCGGTCTTGGCGACGTCGACGACGAAGCGCGCGTGCTTGGCGCGGCAGATCGTCTCGACCGGATCGCGCCCTTCGACCTCGAAGTTCACGGCTCGGCCGTCGACACCGGCGACGCGCACGCGCAGCTCCACCGGCATGCCGAGCAGCGTCGGCGCGAGATGATCGATCTCGACGCGCGTGCCGACCGAGTCCTCGCCGGGATCGAGGTGCGCGAGCAGCAGCTCGCGGCACGCCATCTCGATGTCGCGCACCAGCATCGGCGTGGCGTATACGCGCGCCGCGTCGCCCATGAAGTCGATCGTCCGTTCGCGGTCGACGGTCACGTGCCGGGTTGCCTCGAGGCCGGCCGCCAGCGTTGGCTTCATCGTGCTCCCCCTTGTCGTTGCCTTCGATTCCGCTGCTACGATCCGCGCGCCACGGCCGGCGCCGCTTCGCCGCGGACACTAAGTCAAGCTATTCTTGCAATTCGATACCGATATTCTTTAATTCAGGTCAACCCGATGCCTCGACGAAACGCCGCGCCCGCCGGCGCAGCACGCAGGACGAAGGCCAACGCGGTCGAGCCCATCGCTGCTGCAGCGCGGCAGCGGCGTGATTTGACGATCCGGCCCGTGCGGCGCAGCGATCTGGACGCGGTGATCGCGATCGACGCCCAGGTGACCGGCATCGAAAAGCGGGACTACTGGCGGTCGATCTACCGCCGCTACGGCGAATCGACCGTGCCCGGCGCGCAGTTCCTGGTCGCCGAGTCGGCCGGCGAAGTCGTCGGCTTCGCGATCGGCGAGGTGCGCGACTGGGAGTTCGGCGCACCGCCCTGTGGCTGGGTCTTCGCGATCGACGTGCGGCCCGACGCACGGCTGGCCGGCATCGGCTCGCGGCTGCTCGCGACGATCTGTGCGGGTTTTCGCCGCGCCGGCGTACGCAAGGTTCGAACGATGCTCGCCAGCGACAACACGCTGATTCTGTCGTTTTTCCGCAGCCAAGGGATGATGGCCGGCCGCTTCATACCGCTCGAAATGGACCTGGAAGGCTGAGCCACGATGAAGCTGCAACAGAACAGCATGCTCGCGCTGTACAGCCTGTTCGAATTCGCCGCCGACCCGCTGCGGCATATCTCGGCCGCTGAGATCGCCGAGAAGTACCGGGTTTCGCCGCACCACCTGGCCAAGGTGCTCGCCGAGCTTGCGCGCGCCGGCATCGTGCAGTCGGTGCGCGGGGTGGGCGGCGGCTACCGCTTCGCCGGCAATGCGCGCCGGCTGACGCTGTTCGACGTGATCTCGCGTTTCGAGGACATCGGCAGCGGCGCCGACGAGCGCCGCGACCGCACGCCCGCCGACCGCGCGCTCGCGGTCGTACTGTCGGAGATCGACCAGATCACCAAGGCCACGCTGCAGTCGATCACGCTCGCCACGCTGCTGCGGCTCGCGGAGCGAAAAATCGACGCGAACGAACCGGCCGTCGCGAGCCCGTCCACCCGCAGCGCACGCCGCGCGGCGTAGCGCGATCGACCCGGCGCGCCGCATCGGGCTTCAGCCCCCGACCCCCGCGGCGCGGCTTGCTTCGGTCTGCCGCAACAGCCGTTCCCAGTGCTCGTCGATCTCCGCCTGCAGCGCGTCGATCTCGGCGGGCGTCATGTGCTTGTAGCGGCTCTGCAGCGCCAGGTAGTCGCTGACCGGGCGCGTGCGCTGCGCGACGTTCAGCGTGTACCTGCGGCCGTTCTCGACCTCGTACAGCGGAAACGCGCCGCACTCGACCGCGTAGCGAGCGGCCGCGAGCCCCGCGTCGTCGGGCAGCCCCCAGCCGTCGAGGCAGGGGATGAGCAGCACGAGGATGCGCGTGCCGCGGATCGCCTTCGCCTTTTCGACCTTGCGGATCAGATCGGGCAGGTGCCCGGCGCTGGCGGTGGCGACGTACGGCACGCCGTGCGCCGCCATGATCTCGACGAGGTTCTTCTTGCGCGAGGTCTTGCCGGCCGGGGTGGAGCCGGTGCGCGCGAAGTGCGGGGTCGACGACGACTTCTGTGCGCCGGTGTTCATGTAGCCCTCGTTGTCGAAGCACACGTAGATGAAGTCCTCGTTGCGCTCGGCCGCCGAAGACAGGCACTGGAAGCCGATGTCGTAGGTGCCGCCGTCACCGGCGAGCACGACGACCTGCGTGTCGCGCTTGCCCTGCGCGTCGAGCGCGCGGCGCAGCCCCGATGCCGCCGCTGCGCTCGCTTCGAGCGTGGGCTGGTAGACGGGGATCTTCATCGAGCTGTACGGCTGCGGCCCCGCGATGATCGCCATGCACGAAGGCGGGATCACGGCGATCGTGTTCGGACCCAGCGTGGCGAGCACGTGCCGTGCCGACAGCGCGTCGATGCACCCCGGGCACGCGGCGTGGCCGGAGCACAGCATCGATTCGGCGGCGAGCGAGAGACGCGTCATTGGTTCGCTGTCCTTTCCGTCATTCCGACGCGAAGCGCGCGCGTCACTCCGACGCGAAGCACCCTCGTCATTCCGACGCGAAGCACCCTCGTCATTCCGACGCGAAGCGGAGGAATTCGCGACGCAGCGCTGGAGATCCGTCGTCACTTCGTTCCTCGGGATGACATGCACTACCGCACCCACACCGACCCGAACGCCGGCTCGCTCGCCCTTGCGCCGCGAACGAACTCGACGATCCGCTCCGGCGGTACGTTGACACCGCCGACGCCGGCCAGACAACCGTGTACGCGCGGCGCGTTCGCGAGGCCGTACAGCGCCGCGCGCAGTTCCTGGTGCAGCACGCCGCCCGCGCCGGGCGAGTGGTTGCGATCGAGCACGACGACGTCGCGCACGCCGGCGAGCCACTGGCGCAGCGCCTGCACGGGCAGCGGCCGGAACAGGCGCACCTTCAGCAGTCCGACCGCCTCGCCGGCGTCGCGCAGCGCATCGACCGCCTCGCGCACGGTGCCGCACAGGCTGCCCATCGTCACGACGACCGTGTCGGCGTCGTCACAACGGTAGCGTTCGAGCGCGCCGTAGCTGCGGCCGGTGCGCTCGCCCCATTCGCGACCGATCTCGTCGGCGAGCGCAGGTACTTGCGCCATCGCTTCTTCGAGCGCCTGGCGGTGCCGGTAGAACATGTCCTGCGTGACGACGTTGCCCCACGACTCGACGCGCTCGGTGTCGAGCCGGTGGGCGGGCGCGTACGGCGGCAAGAATGCGTCGACGAGCGACTGCGAAGGGATCGATACCGGCTCGAGCGCGTGCGAAACGTAGAACGCGTCGTGGTTGACCATCGCCGGCAGCAGCACGGCCTCGGCGATGCGGAAGGCCTGGATCGTCGTGTCGAGCGATTCCTGCGCACTCTCCGAATAGAACTGGATCCACCCGGTGTCGCGCTGCGCGAGGCTGTCGGTCTGGTCGGGCCAGAACGCCCACGGCGAAGCGACCGTGCGGTTGACGTTGGCCATCACGATCGGGGCGCGCGCGCCGGCCGCGTAGTGCAGCAGCTCGTGCATCAGCAGCAGGCCCTGCGAGGCGGTCGCGGTGAACACGCGCACGCCGGCGAGCGAGGCGGGGATGCACGCAGCCATCACCGAGTGCTCGGACTCGGGCGTGATGATCTCGGCGTCGAACTCGCCCGCGGCCGCAAACTCCGTGAGCTTCTCCAGCACCGGCGTCTGCGGCGTGATCGGATAGACCGGAACGACCTTCGGCCGCGCCAGCCGCGCCGCCCACGCGACCGCATGGTTGCCGGTCAGCAGCACGGGCCCGTCCTGCGCAACGGCGCGTTCGAGTGCGGCCAGTTCGTCGCGTGCGTTCATCGCGCCTCCTCGACCATCTTCATCGAGCCGGTCGGGCACTCGCGCACGCACAGGCCGCAGCCCTTGCAGTAGTCGGCGAGCACGGTGAAGCCGGCGCCGTTGCGCTTCACGGCGAGGTCCGGACAGAAGTCGACGCAGTTGTTGCAGAAGATGCAGGTGCCGCAGGAAAAGCAGCGTTCGGTTTCCGCGAGCGCCTGTTCGAACTCGAGGCCGAGCTGCACCTCGGTGGCGCACGCGAGCCGCTGCGCAGCGTCCAGCCGCGCTTCGACCGCGCGCGGCTGCTTCGGGTAGTACCAGGTGTTGATCGCCGCGAGCGCGACCACCGGTTCGGCGTCCTGCGCCTGCCGCGGCAGCCCGCGCAGCGCGCGGTCGATCTCGAGCGCGGCGCGCTTGCCCATGCCGACCGCCTCGGTGACGAAGCGCGCCATGCTCGCGAGATCGCCGCCGGCATAGACGCGTTCTGCGCTCGTCGCCTGCCTCGCATCGACTTTCAGTAGCGCACCGTCGATCTCGAGCATCGGCCGAAGCGCCGCGAGCTCCGGATCCTGTCCGATCGACGTGACGATCGCGTCGGCGGCGAGCGTAAATTCGCTGCCGGCGATCGGTTCGACCGTGAACTGGCCGCGCTGTATGCCCGGCGCGAAGCGCACGCGGACGCAGTCGAGCTGCAGGCCCGCGTCGCCGTGTCGCACCGTCCTGAGCATCGCCCCGTCGACCACTGCGATGCCCTCTTCCAGCGCCTCGACGACTTCCTCGCGTTGCGCCGGCAGTTGCGCGCGCGACTCCAGCGCGACGATCGTGACCTCGTGCCCTGCGCGGCGCGCGCTGCGCGCCGCATCGAACGCCGCGCTGCCGCCGCCGATCACGACGACACGCCGGCCCAGCGCAGGCGGCGCGCCGGCATTGCTGCGCGCGAGGTACTCGGCGCCGTCGATCGCCCAAGGCTGCGCGTAATCGAGCTGCGGCAACCGCTTGGGCCGCTGCGCGCCGGTCGCGAGATACACCGCGTCGAATTCGCCGCGCAGCCGCTCGAGATCCTCGCGCGTCGCCAGCGGCTCGCCGCAATGCACGTCCACGCCGAGCGCAACGATCCTTTCGATCTCCGCGTCGAGCACGGAACGCGCGAGCCGATACGAAGGAATCCCGTAGCGCATCAGCCCGCCGAGCGCTGGCCGCGCCTCGAACAGCGTCACCCGGTAGCCGCGCCGGCGAAGCTGGAACGCAGCCGACAGGCCCGACGGCCCGCCGCCGACGACGGCGACGCGCTCGGCGCGTTCGACCGCCGGAGGCTCGAACGCCCAGCCGCGCTCGATCGCCACGTCGCCGACGAAGCGCTCGAGCTTGCAGATCGCGAGCGGCTCGTCGAAGCCGCCGCGGTTGCACGCGGCTTCGCACGGGTGGTGGCAGATGCGGCCGGCGATCGCCGGAAATGGGTTGTGCCGCGTCAGGATCTGCCACGCGCCGCGCAAGTCGCGCGCGCGCGCACGGCCGATCCATTCGGCGATGTCGCCGTTGACCGGACAGGCCGCGTGGCACGGCGACGGCGCGCGGATGTGCCGCGGCAAAGCAGCGCGCCACGTGCCGGTCTTGAAGACCTCGGTCGTGCCGGTGGTCCAGGTGGTGGGAATCGGCTGCATGGTCATTCCGAGCCGCAGGCGAGGAATCTCGAAGCTTGTATCGGGCGAGATCCCTCGTCGCTTTCGCTCCTCGGGATGACGAGGTCCACCGCTCGGTAGCCGTCCTCGCACGCGGCGATGTTCTCGTCGTGCAGCTTCGGCGCTTCGTCGGTCAGCACGCGCGCCAGCACGTCGAGCGCGGGTGCTCCCACCGCGCGCGCGAACGCGCCGAGCAGCGCAGAGTTCACGATGCGGCCAAGCCCGTGCTTGCGCGAGATCGCCAGCCCGTCGACCGGAATCACTCGATGGCCCGGCAGCGCTGCCGCGCAGTGCTCGGCCGGACGCGACGAGTTGACGACGATCAGCGTGTCCGGCCGCGCGGCCGCCAGCAGCGGCCCTGCGAGCAGGCTCGCGTCGAAGCACAGGATCGCATCGGCGCGCTCGATGTCGCAGCGCAGGCGGATCGGCCGCTCGTCGACGCGGACGTACGTACTGACCGGCGTTCCGCGGCGCGCGCCGCCGTAGCTCGCGAACGCCTGGACCTGGCGCCCCTCGGCGAAGAACGCCGTCGCCAGCAGATTGCCCGCCGTCTGCGCGCCCTGCCCGCCGCGTCCCTGGATGATGATCTGCAGCAAGCGCGTCTCCTCGAACGCTTTGCCTGTGCTCAATCTAGGCCGGTTCTGGCCATTCGTCGAATTGATTGTCAGAATGCGGCGTATTCACGATTCGGATAGGTCGTCATGGCGTTTGCTTTTCTTCCTCCTTTTGTAAAGGGGGACCGAGGGGGATTTGAAGTCGCTCGCGCTCGTCGTGGCGCTGTCGAAATCCCCCCCTGCCCCCCTTTACGAAAGGGCGGTGGTGGATGCGCGCGCTGCGCATGAACTTCCGCCAGCTCGATCTGAATCTGCTGCGCGTGCTCGCGGCGGTGTATCGCACCGGCTCGGTCACTGCGGCCGCTCGCCAGCTCGCGCTGTCGCAGCCGGCCACCAGCAACGCGCTGGCGCGGCTGCGCGAGTTCTTCGGCGACGCGCTGTTCGTGCGTTCGCCGCGCGGGCTGCATCCGACGCACGTCGCGCAGCGGATCGCGCCGGAGGTGATCGCGCATCTGCAGGCGATCGAGTCGGCCGTGCGGTCGGCCGAAGCCTTCGACCCCGCGACGAGCCGCGTGCACTGGCGGTTGTCGCTGTCGGATCTGGGCGAGATCATGTTCTATCCGCCGCTCGCGCAGGCGCTGCGCCGCGAAGCGCCAAACTGCGCGCTGTCGAACGTCGCCGTCTCCGCCGACCAGGTCAGCGCCGCGCTCGAAGCGCGTGACATCGATCTGGCGATCGGCATCCTGAAGCCCGCGCATCGCGGCATCGCGAGCGAGACGCTGTTCGAGGAAGGTTTCGTCGGCATCACGTCGCCCGACTGGACGCCGCCGACGGGCCGAGCGGGCAAATCGCTCAATGCGCAGCAGCTTGCGCGCGCCGCGATCGCGGTGGCCACGCCGACCGCGACCGTGCACGGCGGCGTCGAAGTCCGCCTGAAGCAACTGAAGCTCGCTGATCGCGCGGTGCTGCACGCGCGGCACTTCGGTGCGCTGCCGGAACTGGTCGCGCGCACCGACCTGCTCGCGATCGTGCCGCGGATGTATGCCGAGTCGCTCGCGCCGCGCTACGCAGTGAGAATCTGGGAACTGCCCGACGTTGCGCCCCGGTACGAGGTTCGCATGCTCTGGCACCCGTCGGCCGACGCCGATCCGGCGCACGCCTGGCTGCGCGCGCTGGTCAAACGGCTTTTCGTGCCGCGCAACCGCGGCTGAACCGTCCGCGGCCGCGCCGCAACGCCTGCCGATCGCGCAGTGCAACTCGATTTGCCGGCGCGCCATTGCCCCGCGTTCCGGGGATACCCGACGGCGTGGCCGGAATTACGCTGAAAGGGCGCCGGCGCGATTGCGGCGCGGGCGCGGCAAGACCATACGGAGAATTCGATGGGCGACACCGTGCGCAAGGTCTACCACTACGCGACCCTGGTACCGAACAAACCCGGCCAAGCGTTCAAGGTGCTCGCCACGCTGGTCAGCGCGGGCATCAACCTGCTCGCCTGCACCGGCACACCGCGCGGCCGCAACGCGCAGATCGACGTCGTTCCCGACGACACGCGCAAGTTCAACGCCGCGGTCAAGAAGGCCAAGCTCAAGTTCGCGCCGAAGAAGTCCGGCTTCCTGATCCAGGGCGACGACCGCCCCGGCGCGCTGGCCGACAACCTCAAGCTGCTGGCCGACAAAGGCATCAACGTCGCGGGCGTGGACGGACTCTCCGCCGGCAAAGGCCGCTGGGGCGCGATCCTGTGGGTCGATCCGAAGGACGTGAATCGCGCAGGAAGGGCGTTGCGGGCGAAGGCGAAGTAGCAGACCACCGGTCCGCGCGTCGCCAAAGCCGACCACTGCGATTAAAGGCCCGATTCAGCCTACATCCGGCAGTTGAACGCGCGGCACAGTTCGGCGGGCTGCCGGCTGCCCCGGATCGAATCCTGGGGCGACGACGAGTCAGGCGAGCGCCCTGCGAGCAGGCGCAACAACGCAAGGGGACGCGCCCGCCGTGCGATGCCGTGCGTAGCGGATTCACCCGACGGGTGAACGGTTTCGAATCCGCTGCCTTCGCAAGCTGCGAGCGTTTTCGCGAAGCCAATAGCGGTCCACTGCCGGATTGATTGAGAGTGACGCAAGCTCGTGACACCGCGACCCCGCAAGTTCATTCTGCGCGTTCGGGGATTTGTTCCGTCATCCTGAGCAACGCGAGGGATCCCGGTGCTGCGAGCGGCGCAGATTCCTCGCCTTGGGCTTGGAATGACTCCCCATTGTCATCCCGAGCGAACGCGAGGGATCTCCGCGTTGCGAGCGGTGGAGATTCCTCGCCTGCGGCTCGGAATGACAATGGCGGCGTTGCGGCTCGGAATGACAAAGGGCGGCTGATTCGAGCGCCAGGCAGACTGTCG
>CAZIJU010000082.1:0-16936 GCA_964539745.1 uncultured Burkholderiaceae bacterium
AAGCTGCCGGGCATGGCCGACCGCTTCTACCGCGAGCGCGTCGACCAGCACCTGCGCATCGGCCTGCGCGCGGTCGAGCTGCTGCGCGCGCAGCGGCCGGAGCAGCTTCACAGCCGCAAGTTGCGCAGCTTTGCGGAGGTGGCGTTTCAGTGATGCGGGTCAGACCCGCTCGACGATCGTCACGTTCGCCAGCCCCCCGCCTTCGCACATCGTCTGCAGCCCGTAGCGCGCGCCGCGCGCGTGCAATGCGTGCACGAGGGTGGTCATCAGTTTCGCGCCCGAGGCGCCGAGCGGATGTCCCAGCGCGATCGCGCCGCCGTTGACGTTGAGCCGCTGCGGGTCGGCGCCGGTGGCCTTGAGCCAGGCGAGCGGTACCGAGGCGAAGGCTTCGTTGACTTCGAAGAGGTCGATGTCGCCGATCGTCAGTCCCGCTTTGCGCAGCGCCACCGCAGTGGCGGGGATCGGTCCTTCGAGCATCACGACCGGATCGTGGCCGATCACCGTCATCTGCCGCACGACCGCGAGCGGCTTGACCGCGTGGCCGAGCGTCTTCAGCCCGCGCTCGTTGGCCACGAGCAGCGCGGCCGCGCCGTCGCAGATCTGGCTCGCCGTCGCCGCGCTGATGCGGCCGCCTTCCTGCAGCAGCTTGACCGCGGCGATCGCTTCGAGCGACGCGTCGAAGCGGATGCCCTCGTCGGCGGCGTGCATCTCGCCGGTCGGCAGGCCCTGGGCGTTGCGCACCTCGATCGGCACGATCTCTTCCTCGAATCGCCCTTCGCGCGTCGCGGCCGCGGCGCGCTGGTGGCTGCGCAGCGCGTAGGCGTCGAGCGCGTCCTTCGTCAACTCGTACTTCTGTGCGAGCAGTTCGGCGCCCATGAACTGGCTGAACTGCACGCCCGGATAACGCGCCTGCATCGCCGGGCTCATGTAGCTGCCGAAGCCGTGTTTGAACGGCAGCGTGGCGGGCAGGCCCATCGGCACGCGCGTCATGCTCTCGACGCCGCCGGCGATCACGAGGTCCTGGCTTCCGGAGATCACTGCCTGCGCGGCGAAGTGCAGCGCCTGCTGCGAAGAGCCGCACTGGCGGTCGACCGAAACGCCGGGCACCGACTCCGGCAGCTTCGAGGCAAGCACCGCATTGCGCGCGATGTTGAACGACTGCTCGCCGGCCTGGCCCACACAGCCGAGGATCACGTCGTCGATCGACGCCGGATCGATGTCGTTGCGTTCGACGATCGCGTCGAGCACCTGCGCGGCGAGATCCGCCGGATGCCAGCCGGCGAGCCGGCCGCCTTTGCGGCCGCCTGCGGTGCGCAGCGCGGCGACGATGAACGCTTCGGACATGTCGGTTCCTCCCGATTGGGTCGATCCGCGATGGCGGGCGTCAGCGCAACGTCGCCGTGGTTCGAACGCGCCCGGCCCGCTCGTGCCACGCCGCCAGCTCGACCGTCGTTCCGGGCCCGGCGCGCACGACCCAGTCGACGTAGCCGAGGTTGTCGGTCGGTTTGCGGTCAGGCCAGAAGCTCACGGCGGTGTGCCGATATGCCCAGCCCTCGAGTTCGCCGAGCGACTCGCGTGGCTTGCCCGAGACGAGCTCCGCGCCGGGCGGCAGCCGGATCTCGGCGAGCACGCCGCGCAGCAGCTTGTGCTGGACGGCCATCTTGGTCACGTAGCTCGGCAGCCAGCCGGTGTTCTGCACGATCAGCCGTACGCGCCAGGTGCCGTCGCCGGCGTGGACCACCTGCACGTCGCGCAGCTCCAGTTTCGGCGAGATCAGGGCCTGCCATAACAGCCATCGCGGAAAGCGCGCGACTTCGGCTTCGAGCCGGTGCGGCGGCGGGTTGGTGAACGCGAGCATGCGGTTCCAGCCGCCGATCTCGACGCGGCCGAGCTGCGGATGGTCGAACGGCCTCCAGTCGACGTGGCCCGCGCCCTTCAGCTCCGCGTCCGACCACGCGAGCATCTTCAGATCGTCCTCGACCGGATGCTCGCGGAACCAGTGGATCCACTCGCGGTTGTCGATGCCGGCTTCCTTCTTCGGGTTCCAGATCTCGACGGTCCACATGAACATGCCGAGGTGTTCGTAGATCCAGTCGAACGCGCCGCCGATGTACTGCCCCGGGTGATAGACGAACTCGTGGAAGATCGAGATCGCCGGGTAGCCGGTCAGCTCCTCGCCCTTCTTGCCGACCTTCTGGTAGGTCCACAGATCCTCGGGCGGCATCTTGTCGTCGGGGCGGTCGCCGAACGGGCGCAGCAGCACGCCCGAAAAGGTATGGAAACTCGTCCCGCCGCAGATGTTCGGATGCTTGACGATGAAGTCGACGACCGCGCGCACCTCGGGCTCGGAGGTCGGATACGGGCCCGCGCCGAGCTGCTCGTACTCCTGCCGCCAGCCTGCGGGGAAATTGCGGTTCAGGTCCAGACCCTGCGCGTTGCCCATGAAGCCGGCGAGCTCGACGTGCACGCCGTCGAAGTTCTCGATGCGGCCTTCGGGCATCACGCGGTAGTACTCGCCGCCCGGCGGATCGGTCGGATCGCGGCGGATCAGCAGGCGCGGTTGCTGCGGGTGCTTTTTCCACATCCCGTTCGGATCACTGAGGCGCATCTGCAGGATGCGGCCGTCGCCGTCGATGTCCTCGACGACGAGGCCCGCCACCGGATCTTCGTCGTACGGATAGCGGCGCGTGCCCGAGCGCACGTATTTCGGCCGGTCCGCGAGCGCCCATTCGGCGCCGTCGGGGTTGATGCGCGGGCAGATGTAGAACGCGCGCGTATCGAGGCAGCGCTTGATCCCGGCATCGGTCGCGTAGCCGGACGTCAGCCACTGCAGGAAGTACAGGCACGCGGTCGACGCCGCGAGCTCGACCGAGTGGATGTTGCCGTCGACCCAGTACGCCGGCTTGTCGGATGCCGCCCCCGTCGCGAAGTTCGTCACGGTGACGAGCGGGATGTCGCGCCCCTCGAAGCTCCTGCCGATCGATTCCACCGCGACGAGCTGCGGAAACTCCTCGGCGAAGGCCCGCAGCTTGGAGGTCAGTTCTTCGTACTTGTAGAAGCGGGAATGGTCGAGCGCGGGCATCGTGTCGGCGTCCTCGGATTCGAGGGCGCCGATGATAAGCGGGGCGCGGCTCAGCCGGCTGTCGCCGCTGCGGCGACCCGCGACGAGCGGCACGCGGCGAACACGTCGCGTGCCGGCAGGTAGCGCGGCGTCGTCACGGCGAGCAGTCCCAGCACCGAATGGAAGATCTGATCGTGTGACGCGGGCTGCGCCGCGCGCCGCCGCAGGCACGCGAGATCGACGTCGAGGCTGCGCGCTGAATCGGGTGCGAACCACCACAGCATCGGCACCTCGAGCTGCTCGCGCGGCGCGATCGCATACGGCATGCCGTGCAGGTACAGCCCGCCCTCGCCGAGCGATTCGCCGTGGTCCGACACGTACAGCAGCGCGACGTCGTAGCGGTCGCGCAGCCCGTCGAGATAGCGGATCGTCTGCGCGAGCAGGTGATCGGTGTACAGGATCGCGTTGTCGTATGCGTTGACGATCTGCTCGCGCGTGCAGTCGGCCAGCTCGTTGCGCTCGCACGCAGGTTCGAAGCGCTTCGTCGCGGGCGGATAGCGGCGGAAGTAGGCGGGGCCGTGGTTACCGAGCTGATGCAGTACGACCGCGGTATCGGCCGTTCCGCGCTCGACCACGTCGCGCAGCCCGTGCAGCAGGATCTCGTCGAGGCAGCGCTCCCCGTCGCAGACGCCCTGCCGCTGCTCGCGGCTCAGATCGCGCACCTCCAGCCCGTCGCACACGCCCTTGCACCCGCTCTGGTTGTCGAGCCAGACGACGCGCAGCCCGGCGCGCGCGAGCAGATGCAGCAGCGACTCGTGGCGGCGGATGCGGTCCTCGTCATAGTCGGCGCGGCCGAAAGGAGAAAACATGCAGGGCAGCGACACTTCGGTCGACGTACCGCACGCGCTTGCGTGACCGAAATTGACGACGCCCAGTTGCGCAAGCTGCGGGTTGGTCGTGCGCGGATAGCCGTTCAACGAGAAGTTCGCCGCTCGCGCGGTTTCGCCGACGACCAGGACGAACAGCGTCGGCTTGCGTTGCGGGGCGACCGTGCGCACCGCCGGCTCGGGCGGATCGCGCTGCGCGACGCCGCGCTTGGCGTTCGCCACCAGTACGCGCGAGGCCGACCAGACGACGTTGGCCGGAGCGATCAGGTAGCGCAGCTCGCGCCGATTGCGCATCAGCGAGCCGAAGTCCTGGAACACGGCGAGGAGCGCACCGGCCGCCACCGCCAGCGCCGCCGCGAGTGCGCCGGCCCGCACCGCGAGCGCGCGCGCGAGCGGGCGCGTCTTCAGCCGCACGGCCCATGGCAGCGCGGCGGTCGCGATTCCGAGGGCGAGCGCGCCGAGTAGCCCGGGACCGATCAGTTCGCCAGCCTCGCGCGCGTCGGTCGCCAGCGCACTGCGCAGGATCGACGGATCGAGCACGACGCCGTAGCGCCGCTCGAAGTACCCGGCGATGCTGGCGATCGCGATCAGCCCCGCGAGCAGCGCGCGCACCGTATGCCGCGTGGCCACCAGGACGATCAGGAAGAAGAACGTCGCGACGAGCATGACGAACGTGCCGAGCGCCAGTCGCCAGTCCTGCCAGTGCGCAAAAGTGCGATCCGCGAGCAGCGCCTGCCAAAATGGCCCGTTGAAGCCCGCGACCAGAAGCACCGCACCGGCCAGCGCCAGCGTCTCGACCGCCACCGTCGGCCGGCGCAGGCGGGTCATCGCGCGCGCTCCCGCGCGAACACGAGCGGCGCGAAGACAAGCGCGGCCGAACACCACACCACGGCCGCCGACCACAGGTTGTGGCTGATGAAGTGCGCGCCCTGCGCGAGGCGCACGGCGCTGAACAGGATCCCAGCGGCGAGCGCGATCGCGAGCCCCGCATGCCGCAGCCGGCGATCGCCGGCCGCCCATCCGGCGAAGTACAGCGCCAGCAGCGAGAAGCCGCCCGCCGCGTGCCCGCTCGGGAAGCAGCGACCCGCCTGCTCCGCCGGCACGAACCACGCGGCTGCGTCGTCGGCGAATCCGCCGTACTGCTTCAGATCCCGCGGACACGGATGGGCGTTGATGCTCTTCAGCCCAACGACGATCAGCGGTCCGGCCGCCATCGCGATCACCGTCGTCCACAGCACGCTGCGCCAGGCGGCGAGCCGGTCGACGCGCAGCGACGCCGCCGCTGCGGCGAGCAGCGCGAGCCAGACCGCCCACGCAGCCGACTTGGCGATGCGATGGCCGATCAGTTCGAGCCAAGTCCAGTCGTGTGCTGGGAAGCCGCCGCGCGCCGCGTCGAAGAAGAAGTCGGCGACGGATCGATCGATTCCCGACTGGCGTGCGAACGCCGCGGCGAGTGCCAGCGCGCCGGGAACGAGCAGCGCATGGACCAGAACGAAACGGGACGCAGCAGGCCTCGACATCGGACACACGGAAACGCCCGGCGAAGTTAGGGACCGGAGCGTCGAAGCCGCGTCAAACGAACGTCAAGATTTCGTCAATTCCGGCCGAGCCGAAGGATGAAGCGCATCCCCTGCGCGAAGGCCGGGTCGCGCGCCGACGCCGGCTCGGCCGCGAGCTGCCAGCCGTTCAGGTCGGCGACCTGCCGCGCGATCGCCAGCCCGAGCCCGCGCTCGCCGTCCGGCGCTGCTGCGGCGGTGTCGAGCATGCGGCCGCGGTAGTAACGATCGAAGACGAAGGGCATATCCTCCGCGGCGATGCCCGGCCCGTCGTCGACGACTTCGATCGCGCCGCCGGCGTAGCGCACGACGCAGCGCGCGGGCGCGGCGTGCTCGACGGCGTTGCGAAACAGGTTGCGCAGGATCGTCAGCAGCGCGTGCCGGTCCGCCTCGACGATCGTCCCCGGCGCGACCTCGTTGGCGAAGGCGAGCCGATCCGCCCCGGGCAGCGCCTGCAGGCTCGCCCACGCGTCGGCGACGCAGCGCGCGAGGTCGACCGGCTGCGAGGCGACGTGTCGCTCGCGCGACAGACTGCGCGCGGATTCGAGCGACGCCGCGATCGCGTCGACCGCCGCGAGCGTGCGCTGCAGGCGCGGGGTCTGCGCCGGATCGACCGCCGGCGCGAGCAGCTCCAGATCCGTGCGCAGCGCGGCCAGCGGCGTGCGGATCTCGTGGCCGACGTTGGCGACGAATTCGCGTTCGCGCGCGATCGCCTGCTCGAAGCGGCCCTGCACGCGTGCGAAGGCGCCGAGCAGGCGGCTTTCCTCGTCGCTCGCCGGCGCGGCCGCGCGACCGTCGTCGGGTGCCCAGTTCGCCAGCCGCGCGGCAAGCCGCTCGATCGGTGCGACGACCCATTCCGCGACCTGCCACGACAGCGCTGCGCCGAGCGCCAGGCAGATCGCGCCGAGCCCGATCAGGTACGCGCCGAACTCGCGCACTTTCGCCTCGTTTTGCTCGGCGTCGTACTGCACGTACAGGCGTCCGCCGGCGGCGGGCAGCACGACGACATGCAATTCCTCGTGCGGGCGGCCGAGCCGATGCGCGCCGTCGGCGAGCGCCGAAAGATGCGCCGGCAGCGGCGCAGGCGAGGCGGCGCCGCCGGCGTCGACGAACCACGCGGCGAGATTCGGTCCCGGATGAAGCAGCGCTGCTGCGTGCGGCGCGCTCAGCTCGCCGCGCTCGGCGCGCGCGGCGAGTTGGCGCGCCTGTGCGAGCACGAGCTCGTCGACAAGCTCGTCCTCCTGTTCGATCAGCGACAGGTAGGCGAGCACGCCCTGCGCGGCGACGAACAGCGTGATGACCGCGACCAGTGCCAGCGCGACGCGGCGTCTCAGGTTCATCGCGAACACGAAACGTCGGTGCGCAGCCGGTAGCCGACGCCGTGCACGGTTTCGAGGCCGTCGTAGCCGGCCTGCGCGAGTGCCTGCCGCAGCAGATGGATCTGGCTGCGCAGCGCGTCGCTCGCCGGCGGGCCGTCCGGCCACAGCGCGGCTTGCAGTTCGGCGCGCGTGAACACGCGGCCCGGGTCCTGAAGCAGCAGTTCGAGAATCTGCATGCTGCGCGGCGCGAGTTTCAGCAGCGCGCCGCCGACACGCACCTCGCGCGTACGGCGGTCGAGTGCGAGCGCACCCGCGCGGCGAACGTCCTCGACCGCGGCGCCGCGCGCGCGTCGGTGCAGCGCGCGGATGCGCATCTCGATCTCGGCCAGCGCGAACGGCTTGACGACGTAGTCGTCGGCGCCCAGCTCGAAGGGCTCGGCCTTGCTCGCCAGCGCGTCGCGCGCGGTGAGCACGAGCACGGGTGTCGCGATGCCGAGTCGCCGGCGAAGTTGCTGCAGCACCTGCAGGCCGTCGGCGCGCGGCAGCCCGAGGTCGAGCACGATCACGTCGTAGGTGTCGCTCGCGAGCCGGGCGAGCGCGGCCGCGCCGTCGTGCGCAGAGTCGACGGTGAGTCCGCGCGCTTCGAGATACTCGACCAGGTTGCCGACGATCGTACGGTCGTCTTCGACGATCAAAACGCGGGGCAGGGCGGGCGCGGACATGCGCCGATTGTGCCCGACGCATCGGCTCTATCATGCGGGCCATGTCGAGCGAACCCACGTCGGCCGAGGAACTGAAGGGCAAGCGCGGCCTGCGGCGGCTGCTGGACGCGACACGCTATTCGATCGACGGGCTGCGGGCGGCATGGCGGCACGAGGATGCGTTCCGGCAGGAGGTCGTGGCCGGCGCGATCTGCGTGGCGGCGGCGGTCGCGCTGCCGGTGACGCTGATCGAAAAGATCCTGCTCGCCGGCGTCGTGCTGGTGGTGCTGATCGTCGAACTGCTGAATACCGCGGTCGAGGCGGCAGTCGATCGCGACAGCCTGCGGATCGATCCACTCGCCAAGCGCGCGAAGGACTACGGCAGCGCAGCCGTCATGTTGTCGCTGGTTCTCGCGGGCGTGACCTGGGCGGCGATCCTCGTCAACCGGTTCGTTTACTGAAGAAAGCACAAGCCATGGCTGCGGCCCTGTTCCAGACCTCGATCAAGTCGCTTGCCCTCGTCTACCGCGGCAAGGTGCGCGACAGCTACGCGGTCGGCGACGACAAGCTGCTGATCGTCACGACCGACCGGCTGAGCGCGTTCGACGTCGTGATGAACCAGCCGATCCCGGACAAGGGGCGCGTTCTGAACGCGATGTCTAACTTCTGGTTCGAGAGACTGCAGCATATCGTGCCGAATCATCTGAGCGGCATCGCCCCGGAAAGCGTCGTTGCGCCGGACGAGGTCGAGCAGGTGCGCGGCCGCGCGGTCGTCGCGATGAAACTGAAACCCGTTCCGTGCGAGGCGGTCGTTCGCGGCTACCTCGCCGGCTCGGGATGGAAGGACTATCAGAAGACCGGCGCGGTGTGCGGTATCGAGCTGCCGCCGGGACTGCAGATGGCCGAAAAGCTGCCCGAGCCGATCTTCACGCCGGCGACCAAGGCGGCCGCGGGCACGCACGACGAGAACATTCCGTTCGAACGCATGTGCGAGATCGTCGGCGCGGAGCTGGCGTTTCGCGTGCGCACGGTGAGCCTCGCGCTGTACCAGGCGGCCGCGGAGTACGCCGCGACGCGCGGCATCATCATCGCCGACACCAAGTTCGAGTTCGGCCTCGATCGCGACGGCACGCTGCGGCTGATGGACGAGGCGCTGACCGCCGATTCGTCGCGTTTCTGGCCCGCCGACGAGTACGTCGTCGGCCACTCGCCGCCGTCGTTCGACAAGCAGTTCGTGCGCGACTGGCTCGAGCAGCAGCACTGGAACAAGGCGCCGCCGCCGCCCGACCTGCCGGCGGAGATCGTCGCTAAGACCGCGGACAAGTACCGCGAGGCGCTGCGCAGGCTGACCGGCCACGACCTCGATTCGTGACGGATCGCGGTCGGGCGTGCACGGCGCGTCGCTACAATCGCGGCTTTCGAAGGCGCCATGAACACCAAGAGCCGCACACCGCCGCTGGTCGGGGTCGTGATGGGATCGAACACCGACTGGGACACGATGCAGCACGCGTGCGACGTGCTGCGCGAGTTCGGCGTCGCGTTCGAAGCGAAAGTGCTGTCGGCGCACCGCATGCCCGACGAGATGTTCGCGTACGCGCAAGAGGCGCGCGCCCGCGGGCTGCGCGCGATCATCGCCGGCGCCGGCGGCGCGGCGCACCTGCCCGGCATGCTCGCGTCGAAAACCGTGATCCCGGTGCTCGGCGTTCCGGTGCCGTCGAAGTATCTGCGCGGCGAGGACTCGCTGCTGTCCATCGTGCAGATGCCGAAGGGCGTGCCGGTCGCGACCTTCGCGATCGGCGAGGCGGGCGCGGCCAACGCAGCGCTGTTCGCCGTTGCGATGCTCGCAACGCAGGACGCGGATCTGGCGATGAAGCTTGCGCAGTACCGCGCCACGCAGACCGAAAAGGCGCGCAACATGACGCTGCCGCTGTAGCGGCCGGAGCGCGCTTGGCGATCCACCGCCGACACCGGGCGCGCCGAAAAAGCTCGAGAACCTTCGCCATGCTGCGCGTGTCCGTGTCGAACTCCCGCCGCCCGATCTGGCCGTGACACAAGCGATCGGTCCGGTACTGCCGGGCGAATGGCTCGGGCTGCTCGGCGGCGGGCAGCTTGGCCGGATGTTCTGCATGGCCGCGCAGAGTTTGGGCTTTCGCGTCTGCGTGCTCGACCCGCTCGAAGACAGCCCGGCCGGCGCGGTGGCCGACGCGCAGATCGTCGCCGACTACCACGACGAAGCGGCGCTGAAACAGCTCGCCGCGCGCTGCCGCGCGGTGACCACCGAGTTCGAGAACGTGCCGGCGTTTTCGCTCGACTTCCTGGCGGAGCACTGCACGGTGCGGCCGGCGGCGTCGAGTGTCGCGGTCGCGCAGGACCGCATCCTCGAGAAACGCTTCGTCGCGTCGCACGACATTGCCGTGACGCCGCACGCGGTGATCCGGCGCATCGACGACATCGACCACCTCGACCCGACGCTGCTGCCCGGCATCCTGAAGTCGGCACGACTCGGTTACGACGGCAAGGGGCAGGCGAACGTGGCCACGCGCGACGAGGTGCGCGAAGCGTGGTCGCGCCTGCAGCGCGTGCCTTGCGTGCTGGAAAAGCGCCTTGCGCTTCGCAACGAGATCTCGTGCGTCGTCTGCCGCGGTGTCGATGGCGAAATCACCGCGTTTCCGGTCGCCGAGAACGAACACCGCGGCGGCATTCTGGCGGTGACGATCGCGCCGGCGCGCATCGAGCCGCAGGTGGCCGCGCACGCGCAGCAGATCGCGCGCGCGATCGCCGCCGCGCTCGACTACGTCGGCGTGCTGTGCGTCGAGTTCTTCGTGCTCGACGAAGGTCGGCTCGTCGTCAACGAGATCGCGCCGCGCCCGCACAACAGCGGGCACTACACGATCGACGCCTGTGTCAGCAGCCAGTTCGACGAACAGGCGCGCATCCTGGCCGGGCTGCCGCTCGGGTCGACCGGACAGCTCGCGCCCGCGGTGATGCTGAACCTGCTTGGCGATCTGTGGTTCCGCCACGGCGAACGACGCGAGCCGCCGTGGGCCGACGTGCTGCGGATTCCCGGCGCCAAGCTTCACCTTTACGGCAAGCGCGAAGCGCGGCCCGGCCGCAAGATGGGCCACGTGACGCTTCTCGGCGGGACGGTCGACGAAGCGCTCGCGCGCGCGAACGAAGCGGCCGCTCTGCTCGGCATCGCGCCGGCGAAGTGAGCGACGCGATGCGACCGGTCGATGCCGCCGCGATCGAACGCGCCGCGCGAATCCTCGAGCGCGGGGGGCTGGTCGCGTTTCCGACCGAGACCGTCTATGGTCTCGGTGCCGACGCCGACAACGAGCGGGCGGTGCGATCGATCTTCGCTGCCAAAGGGCGGCCGGCCGATCACCCGCTGATCGTTCACGTGCTCGACGTCGGCGCGCTCGACGCTTGGGCGAGCCAGGTGCCGGCGGCGGCGCGCAGGCTCGCGTCGACCTTTTGGCCGGGGCCGCTGACCCTGGTGCTGAAACGCTCGCCGCGAGCCTTGGATGTCGTCACCGGCGGGCAGGACACGGTCGGGCTGCGTTCGCCCGCGCATCCCTGGGCGCGCGCGCTGCTCGAAGCGTTCGCCCGGACCGATCGCGGCAGGGCGATCGTCGCGCCCAGCGCCAACAGCTTTGGCCGCATCAGCCCGACGACCGCCGCGCACGTGCGCGCCGACCTCGGCGAAAAGCCCGCGGGCAAGGTCGACCTGATCCTCGATGGCGGCGCGTGCCCGGTCGGCATCGAGTCGACGATCGTCGATTTGTCGGCCGACGCGCCTCGGCTTCTGCGGCCGGGCGCGATCGCCCGCGAACGGCTCGAGGCCGCGCTCGGCCTGCCGGTGCCCGACGCGCGCGGCGATGCACCGCGCGCGTCGGGACGGCTCGAGAGCCACTACGCACCGCGCACGCCGCTGGAACTGGTCGACGCTGCGCAATTGCCGGCGCGCATCAACGCGCTGCGCGGAACGAAGCTCGCGGTGCTGGCGCCCGCGCACGCGCTGCTCGATCGCACGCGCGACGTCGTCGCGCGGCTGATCGCCCCGCGCGACCCGCAGGAGTACGCGCGCCGCCTCTATGCGCTGCTGCACGAGCTCGACGCGGCCGGCGCCGAGCGCATCCTCGTCGTGCGCCCGCCGACCGGCAGCGCGTGGGAAGCGGTTCACGACCGGCTGCGGCGCGCGCAATCCGGCGGTTGAGTCGGCCGTGCGTGGCGCGCGAGCCACGCGGATGTTTTCGTGCGCCGGCCGCCGCGTATAGTCCGCCCGAACGGCCGCCTTGGCTGTGGGCGCCCAGAGGACTTCGGAGGAGGGCACATCGATGAATGTTCAGTACAAGCGCTTGATGCGCGGACTGGCCTTTGCCGCCGGCACCGCGGCATCTGCGATTCTGCTTGGCTCGTGCGGCGGAAACGACACCACGACCCGGACCATAGAGAGCGTCGCGTCGTTCGGCGACAGCTTGAGCGATCTGGGCAGTTACAAGTGGGGCAACGTCGAGGCGGCAGGTGGAGGACGGTATACGACGAATCCTGGAACGATCTGGGTCGAGCAGGTCGCTGCGCACTACGGGACGTCGATCTCGCGCAATCGCCTTGGCGGTGCCGGCGTGCCGACACCGACGGTATTCGGCGGCTATGGCTATGCGCAAGGCGGCGCACGGATTACGCAACTGCCGGGCGTCGGGGGAACACCGAGTCCTCTTGGCGCGGGGATTCCGGTCGAATCGGCTGCGTTACCGGTGCGCGATCAGATCACCGCGCACCTGACCGCAGTCGGCGGTCGTATCCCGCCCACGCAACTCATTCTGATTCTTGCCGGCGCGAACGACGTGTTTTTCCAGCTTGGCGTATTCAATGCCGCGATTACGCCGCCGGCTGGAAATCCGGCCAACCTGCCGGCCGCGCAGGCTGCGGCGCTGTCGGCGATGCAGGTCGCAGGCACCGAACTCGCGACGGAAGTGAAAAGGCTGATCGGCGCGGGCGCACGACAGATCGTCGTGGTCACGCTTCCGAACGTTGCCGACACGCCCTTCGGCGCCGCGGCTGTCGTCAGCGCGCAGCAGTTGTTGACGGCCATGACGACGACGTTCAACGGTGCCTTACAAGCGGGTTTGCTCGGCGCAACTGGCGTCGTCACCGTCGACATCAATGGTTTCATTGCCGATGCGAAGGCGAATCCGGTCAAGTACGGCTTCGTCAACGTGTCGACGCCCGCCTGCACCGTGCCGTCGTCGATCTTCTGCACGTCGGCCACACTTGCCGCGCCGAACGCCGACTCGAACTACCTGTTTGCGGATTCGGTTCATCCAACCGCCGGCGCGCACCGCCAGTTCGCCCGGTACGTGATCGATCGCATTTTGGTCGCGACGCCGTAGTCAGGTTGGCTCCCCGGCTTTGGCAATCGGCGCCTGCGGGCGCCGATTTCGCTCGTGCGCTCAGCCGTGCCGCAACTTCATGAACAGGATGAACAGCGCCAGCGCGAGCGTCACCACGTTGGCGACGATGATCGGCCATGCGCCGATCAGGATGCCGTAAGCGAGCCAGCAGGCCACGCCTGCGGTGAAGATCGAATACATGCCGAGCGAGATGCCCTGTGTCGCGCGCGTACGCCACGTGTGCCAGGCCTGGGGCACGAAAGCGATCGTGGTCAGCGCCGCGGCCAGATAGCCGATCAGATCCGCGGTCGGCTTCATCGGGCGGCGATCGGCATTGCGGCGCAGCGGCAGACGGTGGGCGCAGTGCGGTCCGTGCCGGAAAATTCCGCTGAACCACGGGCCCGCGCAGCGCGCGGATCGAACGCGAAACGGCCGGCCGCGGCGCACGACCCCCGATCGGCGGGCGCATGCGCGGTCAGGTGCGGGTTCATCGTCGTTCCTGTGTCTGCGTGTCCTTGTGGCGAGGTCTGCCCCATTATCCGGGCTAAGCTTGCAATGTGCAGGGCCGTGCCCTGCGAACGGGCAAACGAACGGACCCCTTTATGGCTGACGCTTATCTGATCGACGGCGTGCGCTCTGCCTTCGGCCGCCACGCCGGCGTACTCGCTTCGATCCGGCCCGATGAACTCGTTGCGCAGACGATCGCCGCGCTGCTGGCGCGTCATCCGGCGGCGGCCGAGCGCATCGAGGAAGTCGTGCTCGGCTGCACCAATCAGGCCGGAGAGGACTCGCGCAACGTCGCGCGCTTCGCCGCGCTGCTGGCGGGGCTGCCCGAAAGCGTCGGCGGTGTGACCGTCAACCGGCTGTGCGCGAGCGGGCTGCAGTCGGCGGTCGATACCGCACGCGCGGTGCGCGCCGACGAGGGTGAGCTTTACTTGGCCGGCGGTGTGGAGAGCATGACGCGCGCGCCGTTTGCGCTCGCGAAGAACGCACAGCCGTTCGGACGCGACGTGCAGGTGTTCGACACGACGATCGGTGCGCGCTTTCCGAATCCGCGCTTCGTCGCGAAGTTCGGTGCCGACACGATGCCGCAGACGGGCGACAACGTCGCGCGCGAATTCGGTGTGTCGCGCGCCGATGCCGACGCGATCGCATATCGCTCGCAGTCGCGCTACGAAAAAGCGCGCGCCGAAGGCTTCTTCAAGGGCGAGATCGTTGCGGTCAACGTGCCCGGCGCAAAGGGCGCGACGGTGCCGGTCGAAGGCGACGAGCACCCGCGCCCCGAGACGACGCTCGAGACGCTGGCGAAGCTCAAGCCGCTCGCGCCCGATGGCGTGGTCACGGCAGGCAATGCGTCGGGAATCAACGACGGCGCGGTGGCGCTGCTGATCGGCTCGCAGCGCGCGGCCGAGTCGCTGGGCCACAAGCCGCTCGCGCGGATCGTCGCCGCCGCCGCCGCCGGCGTGCCGCCGCGGATCATGGGCGTGGGCCCCGCGTACGCGATCCCGAAGGCGCTCGAGCGGGCGAAGCTCAGGCTCGCGGACGTCGACGTCATCGAGATCAACGAGGCGTTCGCGAGCCAGGTTGGCGCGTGCTTGCGGTTGATGAAGCTGCCGCTGGACGATGCGCGCGTGAATCCGAACGGCGGCGCGATCGCCGTCGGCCATCCGCTCGGCGCCTCCGGCGCGCGCGTGCTGCTGACCTGCGCACGCGAGCTGCAGCGCCGCGGCGGCCGCTACGGTGTCGCGAGCCTGTGCGTCGGGCTCGGCCAGGGGCTCGCGGTGGTGATCGAGCGGGTGGCGTAGGCGGCGTTGGGCGCAGGCGTGGCCACGACCCCTCGCCCCATCCCTCTCCCCGCAAGCGGGGCGAGGGTATCGGCGTCTCCTCTCTCCGGAGACGGGGAAAGGGTCAGGGCGAGAGGCGCAGCCGGCGCACGGAAGACAGCTCATCGGAATCATTCATGGACCTGAACTTCACCCCCGAAGAAGAAGCCTTCCGCGCCGAGGTGCGCGAGTTCGTTGCAAAAGCGATGCCGCCCGACATCCGCGAAACCGTCGAGGCGGGCGAGCGCGTCTCGCGCGAACACACGCTGCGCTGGCAGAAGATCCTCTACGAGAAGGGCTGGGGCGCGCCGAGCTGGCCGCGCGAGTGGGGCGGTCCCGGTTGGGATCCGGTCAAGCAGCACATCTTCGACGAGGAATGCGCGCTCGCCGGCGCGCCGCGCCAGCTTCCCTTCGGGCTGCGAATGGTCGGTCCCGTGCTGATGCGCTTCGGGTCGGAGTGGCAGAAGCAGAGGTTCCTGCCGCGCATTCCGTCGGCCGAGGACTGGTGGTGCCAGGGCTACTCGGAGCCCGGCGCGGGCAGCGATCTCGCGAGCCTGACCACGCGCGCGATCCGCAAGGGCGACCGCTACGTCGTCACAGGACAGAAGACCTGGACCACGCTCGCGCAGCACGCGAACTGGATGTTCTGCCTCGCGCGCACCGACCCCGAGGCGAAGAAGCAGGAAGGCATCTCGTTCCTGCTGATCGACATGAAGTCGCGCGGCGTGACGGTGCGGCCGATCTACCTGCTCGACGGCTCGGACGAGGTCAACGAGGTCTTCCTCGACGACGTCGAGGTGCCGGTCGAGCTGCGCGTCGGCGAAGAGAACCAGGGCTGGACGATCGCGAAATACCTGCTCGAGCACGAGCGGACGAACATCGCCAACATCGGCATCAACAAGCGCGAGCTGGCGCGCGCCAAGCGGCTGGCGCGCGAGCTGCGTCGCAACGGCCGGCCGCTCGCGGACGACCCGCAGTTCGCGGCGCGGCTGGCCGAGGTCGAGATCGACTTGATGGCGCTGGAGATCACCAACCTGCGCGTGCTCGCCGAGGCGCGCGCGCGCGGCGCGCCGGGGCCGATGGCGTCGATGCTGAAGATCAAGGGATCGGAGATCTACCAGCGCATCGCCGAGCTGATCCTCGAAGCGCACGGCACCGCGGCGCTGCCGGCGCGCGCCGACGCCGGCGCGCACGGCGGCTGGGCACTCGCGCCCGCCGCCGCCTTCTATCTGAACCTGCGCAAGGTGACGATCTACGGCGGCAGCAACGAGATCCAGCGCGGCATCATCGCGAAGCACGTGCTTCAGCTGTAGGCTGAGATACGTGCTTCGCGCCGCTTCGCGGTCGCATGGTAGGGAACGAGGGGGCTCGGCCGGCCCCTCGTGGCTGCCCCAGCCAGATGAGACAACCGCTGGCCATTTCGCAGCGGGATGAGTCAGGAAGGCGGACGAAGATGGACTTCGATCTGAGTGAAGAGCAATCGATGCTCGCAGCAAGCTGCGAGCGGCTGGTGCGTGAGCGCTGCACGTTCGAGGCGCGGCGCGCGCAGGCGCGCGAGGACGCGCGCGTGCGGCCGCCGTTGTGGCCTGAGCTGGCCGAACTCGGGCTCACCGCGATCTGCGTGCCCGAGTCCGCCGGCGGACTCGGCCGGCCGCTGCTCGACGGCGCGCTCGCCGCGCAGGCGCTTGGGCGCGGCTGGCTGCTCGAGCCCTTCATCGACTGCGCGCTCGCCGCCGCGCGCACGCTTGCCTTCGCGCCGGCGTCGAGCACGCGCGATGCGGCGCTCGCGGCGCTGGCCAGCGGGCAGAAGATCACCGTGCCGGTCGGCGCCGCGCGCCGCGACAACGGGCAACTGATCGGGCAGGCGCCGCACGCCGCGCACGCGCATGCGTTCCTGTGGTTGCTCGACGAGCGGCTGCTGCTCGCGCTCGCGTCGAACTACTCACGCCGCGCCTGGCGGCAGTTCGACGGCACGCCGGCCGCCGAAGTGCAGTGTTCCGAGTCGTCGGCGATCGTGCTCGCCGAGGGCCGCGCGGCGCGCGACGCGTGGGAGGCCGGGCAGGCGGCCGCGCGCATCGGCCGCATCGCGGAAGGCGTGGGCCTGTCGAAATCCGTGCTCGATCTGACCGCCGAGTATTTGCGCACGCGCAAGCAGTTCGGCCAGCCGATCGGCCGCTTCCAGGCGCTCGCGCACCG
>CAZIJU010000083.1:0-7347 GCA_964539745.1 uncultured Burkholderiaceae bacterium
TCGCAACGCCGAGATCCCTCGCGTTCGCTCGGGATGACAAGCCAGCGTCATTCCAACCTGCCTGGCTTCGTCATTCCGAGCCGCAGGCGAGGAATCTCGGCCGCGCGCAACGCCGGGATCCCTCGCGTTGCCCGGGATGACGGAGGTGGTGTCCACATGGGCAAAACGAACTTGCGGGGTCGCGGTGTCACGCGCTTGCGTAACTCTCAATCGGATCCAGGACTCAGGTTTCAGCAAGGCCCGAGCCGTGCGTCGGGCGGTCGGGCAGCGGCAGGTCCGCTGACGGACTGGATGCTGAATCCTGGATGCAGAATCCTGCTTCACGCATGAACGTTTTCATCACTGGCGCATCCAGCGGCATCGGTGCGGCGCTCGCGCGCGAATTCGCGCAGCGCGGCGCGACGCTGGGGCTCGTGGCGCGGCGGCAGTCCGCGCTCGAGGCGCTCGCCGCGCAACTGCCGGGCACGCACCGGATCTACGCGGTCGACGTCACCGACCGTGACGCGATCGTCGCCGCCGGCCGCGACTTCGACGCCGCCAGCGGCGGCGCGGATCTCGTGATCGCCAACGCGGGCATCTCGGTCGGCGTGCTGACCGAGCATTACGAGGACCTCGAGGCCTTCCGCCAGGTGCTGGAAACGAACGTGCTGGCGATGGCCTACACGTTTCACCCGTTCATCGCGCCGATGCGCCACCGCCGGCGCGGCACGCTCGCCGGCATCGCGAGCGTGGCGGGCATCCGCGGGCTGCCGGGCTCGGAGGCGTACTGCGCGTCGAAGGCCGCCGCGATCAGCTACCTCGAAAGCCTGCGCGTGGAGTTGCGGCGCTTCGGCGTACGGGTCGTGACGATCGCGCCGGGCTTCGTGCGAACGCCGCTGACCGCGCGCAACCCGTACCGGATGCCGTTCCTGATGGCGCCCGAGGCCTTCGCCCGCGCCGCCGCCCGCGCGATGCTCGCGGGCGCGAGCTATCGCGTGATCCCGTGGCAGATGGCCTTCGTCGCCAAACTGCTGCGGGCGCTTCCTAACTGGGCCTTCGACCGGCTGATGGCCGGACGACCGTACAAACCTCGCAAGACCGAACCGTCGCCATGAGCTGGGTCGACGCGCTCGGGCAGGCGCACCGTCGCGCCGGACCCGACGCGCGCATCGTCTCGCTCGTGCCTTCGATAACCGAGCTGCTGTTCGGCCTCGACCTGGGCCCGCAGATCGTCGGTCGAACGGGCTTCTGCATCCATCCGCGCGAGCAGGTCGCGAAGATTGCGAAGGTCGGCGGCACCAAGGACGTCAAGCTCGACGTGTTGCGCCGTCTGGCGCCGACGCACGTGATCGTCAACGTCGACGAAAACGAGGCGCCGACGGTCGAGGCGATCCGCGCTTTCGTGCCACACGTGATCGTCACGCACCCGAACGCGCCCGAAGACAACCTCGCGCTGTACCGGCTGGTGGGCGGCATCTTCGATCGCACGCCGCAGGCCGAAGCGCTTTGCGCGCGGCTGCAGGCCGAACTGGACGCCTGCGCCGCGATCGACTGGCCGAGCGAGACAGCGCTGTACCTGATCTGGAAGAACCCGTGGATGACGGTGGCGGCCGACACCTACATCGCCCGCACGCTGGCGCGCATCGGCTGGTTCGTCGCCACGCCGCCCGGCGGCGAGCGGGGTGCGTCGCGCTACCCGGTGATTGGCGATCTCGACGCCGAGGTCGCGCGCGTCGACCGCGTGCTGCTTTCGACCGAACCGTTCATGTTCCGGGCGAATCACGTCGCCGAACTGCGGTCGCGGCTGCCGCACACGCCGATCGATCTGATCGACGGCGAAATGACGAGCTGGTACGGCAGCCGCGCGATCCGCGGGCTCGCGTACCTGCGCGAGTTCCGCGCCGCGCGCCTGCGCTGATCACGCCGCGTCGCGCTCGAGCTCGCGCTGCAATTCCTCGACGCCGTCGATCAGCTTCGTGAATTTCTCGCCGAACGGCGTCAGGCGGTACTCGACACGCGGCGGCACCTCGGGATACGCGCAACGCACGAGGATGCCGTAGCGCACCAGCTTGCGCAGCCGCTCGTTCAGCACCTTGGTCGACAGCCCGGGCAGCGCGTGCTCCATCGCGCCGGGCCGCACGACACCCTGCCGGATCTGCGCGAGCACCGCGAGCGACCATTTGCAGCCGACGATGTCCTCGACCATGCCGGCGACGTCGGGTGTGGCAGAAACTTTCTTTCGCCCTGAAATCATCGATCAGCACCGAAAGGTAACCCGGGCACCGTTCGGTACCCGCTTTATTCGCACCTCG
The DNA here is from genome assembly GCA_964539745.1 of uncultured Burkholderiaceae bacterium. Taxonomy (GTDB): domain Bacteria; phylum Pseudomonadota; class Gammaproteobacteria; order Burkholderiales; family Burkholderiaceae_F; genus DSNY01. The sequence goes on from CAZIJU010000083.1 coordinate 2,292, forward strand.
CGCCCGACAACAATACCCGCCCCTGCATCTGCAAGGAAAGGAGATTTGGCATGAACCGACTGCTCGTCGCTCTTTCGCTCGTGACGCTGCCCGCTTTCGCCGCCGATCCGGCGCAGGTGCCTTATCCGAAGGGCTACCGCGACTGGACGCACGTGAAGAGCATGGTGATCCAGCAGGGCCACCCGCTGTACGAATCCTTCGGCGGCATCCATCACATCTACGCCAACAAGAAGGCGCTCGAAGGCTACCGCAAGGGCACGTTCCCCGACGGCGCGGTCATCGTTTTCGATCTGCTCGACGCCAAAAGCGGCACCGGCGCGATCGAGGAAGGCCCGCGCAAGGTCGTCGGCGTGATGATGAAGGACGCGGCCAAATGGAAGGACACCGGCGGCTGGGGCTTCGAGGGCTTCAAGGGCGACTCGACGACCGACCGCGCGGTCGGCGCCAACGCGAAGACCGCCTGCTTCGACTGCCATACGTCGCAGAAGTCGCGCGATTACGTGTTCAGCGCCTTGCGCAAGTAGGGCGGCGGGTGCAGGCGCACATGCTGCCCGTGCTGGGTCCGGCGGCGCCGATCGAGGCGGCGGCGTGGATCAACGCCGACGCGCCGGTCGCGCTCGACGCGTTGCGCGGCCGCGTCGTGCTGTTGCACGCGTTCCAGATGCTGTGCCCGGGCTGCGTCCTGCACGGACTTCCGCAGACGCAGCGCGTCGGGCAGCTCGCGCGCGACGACCTCGTCGTGCTCGGCCTGCACAGCGTGTTCGAGCATCACGACGCGATGACGCCGGCGGCGCTCGCGGCGTTCGTTCACGAATTCCGGCTGCGCTTTCCGATCGCGATCGACGCACACCGCGGCGGCGATCCGGTCCCGGCGACGATGCGCGCGTATGCGCTGCAGGGTACGCCGACCACGCTGCTCGTCGATCGCGCCGGCCGGCTGCGGCTGCGCCACTTCGGTACGCTGGACGATCTCGCGCTGGGCATGGCGCTCGGCGGGCTGCTCGCCGAGTCCGCTTGAGGCGCCGCGCACGCCGCGCCGCCGGTCGGCGCCCGGCTGCGGCGTCTCACGCGCCGCACGCGCGCAACCGTGCGAAGCCGGCGGCCAGATCGGCGATCAGGTCGTCCGGATCCTCAAGCCCCGCGGCGATGCGGACGAGCGGGCCGGCGGCAGGCGGCGGCGCGACCGTGCGTTCGGGGTTCGCCGGAATGATCAGACTTTCGTAGCCGCCCCAGGACGCGCCCAGGCCGAAGAGCGCGAGACCGTCGATCAGGGCGCCGATCGCCGCCTCGCTCACGCCGGGCGCGAACGCAACGCCGAACAGTCCGCTTGCGCCGGTCATGTCGCGCTTCCACAGCGCATGGCCCGGATCGTCTTGCGCCGCCGGATAAAGGATGCGCTCGACTTCCGGCTGCTGCCGCAACCAGCCGATCAGGCGTTCGGCGGTTGCGCGATGCTGCGCCATCCGCGCGCCGAGCGAGCGCAGCCCGCGCAGCGCGAGCCAGCAGTCGTCGGGGCTCGCGGTGACGCCGTATTGGTGAATCGCCTCGCGCAGTCGCGGCCACGCGCGCTCGTTGGCGGTCAGCGTGCCCAGGATCAGATCGGAGTGGCCGCCGATGTACTTGGTCGCCGCATGGATCGACACGTCGACACCGTGCTCGAGCGGACGGAAAAAAAGCGGCGTGGCCCAGGTGTTGTCGATCAGGCTCACGGCGCCGCGCGCGCGCGCCACCTCCGCGAGCAACGGGACGTCCTGCATTTCGAACGTCAGCGACCCCGGCGACTCGAGGAACAGCACCCGCGTGGCGGGGGTGAAAAGCCGCTCGACCGCGGCGCGCCCGGCTTCGCCGACGCGCGGGTCGTAGAACGTCGTCGACACACCGAAGCGCGGCAGCACCTCGCGGCAAAACCGGCGCGTGGGCCAGTAGACGGAGTCGGGCATCAGCACGTGGTCGCCCTGCCGCACGAACGCCAGGATCGCGATCGTGATCGCCGCCAGCCCCGACGGCGCGGCCCAGCTCGCGTGGCCGCCTTCCAGCTCGGTCAGCGCATCGTAGAACGCGTGATGCGTCGGCGTGCCGTAGATGCCGTAGGTCGTCGGACGGTCCACGCCGGCGAAGCGGCCGCGTACGCGCTCCTTCATCTGCGCCACGCTGTCGTGCAGCACGGTCGAGCCGCGCACCAGCGGCGGGTTGACGAAACCGAAGCTCGCCGCGCGGTCGCGGCCGAGCGTGGCCAGCAGGGTGGAGGGCTTGTGCTTGCGCCGTTCGCTCATGAACGAAAACGCCGTGGTCAATCGACGCGCATCATGCCCTTCGACAAGCTCAGGACGGGCCCTGCGCGAAGGTGTAGACGCCGCCGGAAAGCCGCCGCACGAGCCGGCCCTCGTACCACAGCGCATGCAGATGCGCGAGCGACTCGCCGAGCGCGAAGGTCGTCTGGTGCAAGTCGAGCTCGCGGTTGAACAGCAACGGCACGATGTCGGCAGCCGTCTTCGGCGTGGCGCACGCGCGCCAGACCTCTTCGAGCCGCGCCTGGTGATGCGCGTGCTGCTGCGCGACGCGGCGGTGCAGCCCGACGAAGGGCTTGCCGTGCGAAGGCAGCACCAGCGTGTCGGCCGGCAACATCAGGTAATGGTCGAGCGAGCGCAGATAGCGCGGCAGCGGGTTGGCGTCGGGCTCCAGGTCGAACACGCTGACGTTCGTCGAGATGCGCGGCAGCACCATGTCGCCGGACACGAGCAGCCTGTCCTCCGCGCAATACAGCGAAACGTGCTCGGGCGCGTGACCGTGGCCCACGATCACACGGAAGATGCGGCGCGCGCCGGCGGGCCCGACCGCGATCTCGTCGCCATCGACGATGCGATGGAACGACCGCGGGACCGCCGGAACGAGCTTCGGGTAGTAGCCGCTGCCGCGCGCGCGCACCTTGGCGAGCGCATCGGGGTCAAACAGGCCGTGCCGGCGGAAGTGCGCGGCCGCGTCTTCGCCCGCGGTTTCGTTGGTGCCGGTCGACAGGAAACGGCCGAACGCGTATTCGGTCGCGCTCATCCACAGCGTCGCGCGCCAGCGTTGGCGGTCGCCGCCGCGCGTGAGCCAGTGCGCGAGCCCGAGATGGTCTGGATGGAAGTGCGTGGCGATCACGCGCAGCAGCGGCCGCCCGTCGAACGCGGAGTCGAACAGGTTTTCCCAGGCCGCCTTGGTGTCGTCGCTCGTGATGCCGCAATCGATCACCGTCCAGCCGCACTGCACTTTGCCATCGACGTCGAGCTCGTCGTCGAGCAGCCACAGGTTGATGTGGTCGAGCGCAAACGGCAGCCGCATGCGCAGCCAGTGCACGCCGGGGCGAAGGGTGACGATCGTCCCGGGCGCAGGCACGTCGGCCCACGGATAGACGAGTTCGTGTTCATGGGGGTTCATGACGGCAGTGTAAGAGCTTGCCCGCGGGCAGGCGCCGGGACGGGCCGCCGCAATGCGTCTGCGGTTCAGCCCGCGCGCCCGCCTGCTTCGAAGCGGTACGCCTGCAGCGTGCCGCCGTCGGCGTGGAACAGCCGCGTCGCGCGCAGCCGCGGCGTCATGCCGGGGTCGGAGACGATCAGCAGCGAGCCGAGTTGCGAGGACACGAGCACGCCGGCGCGGTCGGCGCTGCGCGCCAGGCCCCGCGCCTGCGCCACACTGCGCTCGCTGGCGCGCGGGCGCGCGCCGGGCGCGGCGGGACGCTCCTTGACGCCCGACGCGATGCCGAAGCGCAGCCCCGCGCGGTCGTGCTCGCGCGCGAGTTCGGCGGCGCGCCACAGCACGTCGAGGTCGGGCGCGTCGAATCGCACCAGCGTGGCTTCGTCGTCGTTGGCCTCGATCAATTCGGCGCCGCTGGCGCGCAGCCGCTCGGTCGCCACGCCGATCGCGATCATGCCGTCCTCGCGCGCGGCGTCGGCGTGAACCGAAATCACGAAATTGATCGGTGCCTGCATCCCGGACCTCGTCCCGCGATAGTTTGCCCCTTGGCGGTCGCCCCGATCGCCCCGTATCCGGCCGCACCCGGCCGCACTTCGGCGGCTCGCCGTCCGCCGGCGCCACCCGTGGCGGCCGGTCGTTGCCCCACGTTGACGCGCACGTAAACTGCGGGCCATCGTCCGTTCGACCGACCCACGATGGCCAAACGCACCGCTGCCGGCGCCGACAGTCTCGCACGGCCCGCAACCCAGTTCACGATCTCCGACCTCGCGCGCGAGTTCGACATCACGCCGCGCGCGATTCGCTTTTACGAAGACCAGGGCATCCTGGCGCCGGCGCGAGCGGGCGCGAGCGGACTGAAGCGCGTGTATTCGCCGCGCGACCGCACGCGGCTGAAGCTCACGCTGCGCGGAAAACGGCTGGGGCTGACGCTGACGCAGATCCGCGAACTGATCGACATGTACGAGAGCCCGAAGGATGCGGTCGCGCAGGCGCGCAAGTTTCTGGCGATCCTGGAGCAGCACCGCGCCACGCTCGAGCAGCAGCGCGAGGACATCGAGGTCACGCTCGCGGAAATCAGCCAGCACGAGGCCGAGTGCCGGCGCATCCTGGCCGGTCGCAAGTGAGCGCGCCGCAAATGCTGAAAGCGATCCGCGAGTTTTTCGACCGCAAACCGGCCGCGTCGGAGGCCGGCGCCCACAGCATCGAGCTGGCCACCGCCGCGCTGCTGGTCGAAGTCGTTCGCATCGACCGCGACACGAACCTCGCCGATCAACCAGCGCTTCACGCAGGCGCAGAAGGAGCGCGTGATCGAGCTGATGTGGCAGGTCGCCTACGCCGACGCCGAGCTTTCGGCGCACGAACTGCATCTGATGCGCAAGATCGCCGCCTGCTGCAGGTGCCGGACGACGCCTGCATCGCGGCGAAGCTGCGGGCGAAGCAGCGCAGCGCCTGAGCCTGTCATCCCGAACCGAAGGTGAGGGATCTCGGCGCATGCGAACGGGCGAGATCCCTCGGCGGCGCCTCGGGATGACGAATGGCGCTGCGCGCCATCGGCGAGATCCCTCGGCGGCGCCTCGGGATGACGAATGGCGCTGCGCGCCAT
>CAZIJU010000083.1:7447-16867 GCA_964539745.1 uncultured Burkholderiaceae bacterium
CATCGGCGAGATCCCTCGGCGGCGCCTCGGGATGACGAATGGCGCTGCGCGCCATCGGCGAGATCCCTCGGCGGCGCCTCGGGATGACGAATGGCGCTGCGCGCCATTCGTCACTTGACCGCGATGGGGTTGATGATCGCCTGCACGGCGCCGGTGATGCGCGCCGGACCGAGCGTGAAGAAGGACTCCCACGCCTTGTCCTTGACCATCTCCTCGGTGTTCATGTTCTCCAGGATGTAGATGCCGTTCATCGGCAGCAGGATCTGGTGCACCTCGAAGACGCCGGCGTTCTTCTCGAACGGGATCACCTCCAGTCCCCAGGTGTCGGCGCCGACCATCGCCACACCCAGCGACGCCAGGTACTTCGCGCCCTCGACGCCCAGCCCCGGTTCGACCGAGCCGTAGCGCTTGTCGTCCTTGCCGATCAGCTTGGTCCAGCCGGTGTAAAACAGCACCACGTCGCCGCGCTCGATGCCCTTCACCCCCTGGCGCTTCAGCGCGCCCTCGATCTCGGCGCGGTTGAACGCCGTGCCTTCCTTGACGATGTCGGTGTTGAAGTAACCCGCCATGTCGAGCAGCACGGCGCGCGTGGCGATCGCCGGAACGTTCTCTATGCCGAGCTTGGCGAGCCCGTCGGCCTTGACGAAATCGGCCGCCTTGTTGCAGTTGTAGTAGACGTTGTCGATGCCGATGTGGCCGAGCCCGTCGAGCTGCGAGCCGATGCCGACCCAGCCGGAAATGATGTCGTCGTTGTACGTGGTCTTGCTCGGCCCGAGCGTGCCGCCTGCGACCTGGCCTGGCTGCAACACGGTCAGCGCGAACGTGCGCGGCGGAAACGCCGGCGTCCTGCTGTTCGTTTCGATGCCGAGCCGGTACGCCTTGCCGCGCGTGATCAGCTTGGCGGCGGCAAGCGTCTTTTCGGGGGTGATGTAATTCAGGTTGCCGATCTGATCGTTCGGCCCGAATTTCGACGGAAAGCAGGTCTGCATCTGCCCGCGCGCCGGCGCCGCTGCGAGGAGCAGGGCGATCGCGCAGCCGGCGATCCAGCCGAGCCGCCGTAGCGGATTTTTCATCGGGATCCTCCTCGTCTGCGAAGGCCGTGATCGGGATTCGGCGGCGCACGCACGGCCCACGTGCGGCAGCCCCAGCGTAGTCCGCGCGCCTGCGCCGCACCGCCCCGCGATCATGCGATCCGCTCGCGGCGGCCGCGGCGGGCCGCGCGCCGCTACCCCGCGACGATCCCGATCAGCGCTTCGCCGTAGCTTGCGAGCTTGCGCTCGCCGACGCCCGAAATGCCCCGCAGCGCCTCGATCGACTGCGGCCGCGCCTGCGCGATCGCGCGCAGCGTGGCGTCGTGTAACACGACGTAGGCGGGCACGCCGTGTTCCTTCGCCACCTGCGCGCGCCACGCGCGCAGCCGTTCGAACAGCCGCTCGTCGGCGCCGGTCAGCGGCGCGGCGGCCGCCCGGGTCCTTTTCGCCTTGCGGCCGGCGCCGGCGACCTGCCGGCGCACTTCGATCGTGCGTTCGCCGCGCAACACCGGTCGGCTCGCCTCGGTCAGCCGCAGCACGTTGAACCGCTCGGAGTCGACTTCGACGATATGCTGCGCGACGAGCTGGCGCAGCAGCAGCCGCCATTCGGCTTCGGACAGTTCGGCGCCGATGCCGAAGGTGCTGAGCCTGTCGTGGCCGAACTTGCGCGTCTTGTCGGTGTGTTTGCCGCGCAGCACGTCGATCACGTGCGTGGCGGCGAAGCCGAAGCCGCTCGCCTGTTCGCAACGGTAGATGCACGACAGCAGCTTGCGCGCCGGCTCGCTCGCGTCCCACAGTTCGGGCGGCTCGAGGCAGTTGTCGCAGTTGCCGCAGGGCTCGCTGTCCTCGCCGAAGTACGCGAGCAGCCGCACGCGGCGGCAGTCGCCGGTTTCCGCCAGCCCCAGCATCGCGTCGAGCTTGGCGTTGGACAACCGCTTGTAGGTCGCGTCGGCGTCCGACAGTTCGATCAGCCGACGCTGCTGGACGACGTCGGCCAGCCCGTAGGTCATCCATGCGTCGGCGGGCAATCCGTCGCGGCCGGCGCGGCCGGTCTCCTGGAAATAGCCCTCGATGCTCTTCGGCATGTCCAGGTGCGCGACGAAGCGCACGTCGGGCTTGTCGATGCCCATGCCGAAGGCGATCGTCGCGACCATCACGCGCCCGTCCTCGTCGATGAAGCGGCGCTGGTTCTCCGCGCGCACCGTCGCATCGAGTCCGGCGTGATAAGGCAGCGCCGCGATGCCGTGACCGACGAGGAACTGTGCGACCTCCTCGACCGTATTGCGCGCGAGGCAGTAGACGATGCCGGCATCGCCCGGGTGCTCGTCGCGGATGAAGCGCAGGAGCTGCTCGCGCGGCTCGCGCTTCTCGACGATGCGGTAGCGGATGTTCGGCCGGTCGAAGCTCGCGACGAACAGCCTCGGTTCGACCAGCAGCCTGGCCGCGATCTCGCGCCGCGTCGGCACGTCGGCAGTCGCCGTCAGCGCAATGCGCGGCACCTGCGGCCAGCGCTCGCGCAGGATCGCGAGCTGCCCGTACTCGGGGCGGAAGTCGTGGCCCCACTGCGATACGCAATGCGCTTCGTCGATCGCAAAGAGCGCAAGCGTGCATTCGCCGAGCAGGCGCTGGCAGCGCTCGGTCAGCAGCCTCTCCGGCGCGACGTAGACGAGGTCGAGCTCGCCCGCGCGCATGCGCCGCTCGACGGTGGCGGCCTGGGCGGCCGAAAGCGTCGAGTTCAGGAAGGCGGCCCGTACGCCAGCCTCGTCGAGCGCGGCAACCTGGTCCTGCATCAGCGCGATCAGCGGCGAGACGACGATGCCGATGCCGTCGCGCAGCAGCGCAGGGATCTGGTAGGTCAGCGATTTGCCGCCGCCGGTGGGCATCAGCACGAGCGCGTCGCCGCCGGCGGCGACGTGGTCGATCACCTCGCGCTGGAAGCCGCGAAAGGTCGAATAGCCGAAGACGTCCTTGAGGATCGACGAAGCGTCGCGCGCGCGCATCGGCGCAAGCGTAGCGAAGTCCGTGCGGACGGCGTTACGATGGCCGCATCGCCCGGATCCGCAGCCCGCAATGAGCGCGAACGACCCCGCGACCGTCGATTCGGTACCGCCGACCCGCGAAATCACCGCGGCGTGGGTCGCCTACGGCCTGCACGCGATCGGCTTCGTGCCGATGCTGATCTGGCCGGCGATCATCGGACTGGTGATCAACTACGCCAGGCGCGGCGACTCGCCGTCTTTCGTGGACTCGCACCACCGCTGGCTGATCCGCACTTTCTGGTTCGCGCTGGCAGGCTACGCGCTGGCTTTCGGCGTGATCGTCGCGTCGGCCTGGCCGGTGGTCGCCGCCGCGATCCGCGGCGCGGCCACGCCTGGCGTGCTGTCGCTTGACTGGGACGCACTCATCGCGACGATCGGCGGCGCAACGGTCGGCGCGCTCGGCATCTTCGCCGTCTGGGTCTGGGTGATCTATCGCCTCGTTCGCGGCGGGCTGCGCCTGCAGGAGGCGCGGCCAGTGTCGTGAAACCGTCAGGCCGCGCACTTGCGGTGGGCCGCGCGACTGAGATCGCGCGCGAAGTTGACGTTAACGTCAACGTTACTTAGATTTGACGTTTTCCGCCGGCGCCGGGTCCGTTTCCGGCATAGGAGGCGCGTCGATGGAATTTTCCCCGCCCGATCCGAACTTCGAGCGCCGCGTGCGCGCCTCCTTCGGGCGGCAAGCCGCGATGGGCCTGATCGGGGCAACGATGACCGCGGTCGAGCCCGGCCGTTGCGCGATCGAGCTGCCGGTGCGCGACGACCTGACGCAGCAGCACGGTTTCGTCCACGGCGGTATCGTCGGGATGATCGCCGACAGCGCCGGCGGCTATGCGGCCTTCACGCTGATGCCGGCGGACGCGTCGGTGCTGACGGTCGAATACAAGATCAACATGCTGGCGCCGGCGAAGGGCGAGCGGCTCGTCGCCGTGGGCTCCGTGCTGAAGCCCGGCCGCATGCTGTCGATCGTGCGCGCCGACGTGTTCGCGATCGATGCCGGCGGCGAGAAGCTGATCGCAGCGATGCAGCAGACGCTGATGGTGATGCACGGCGCGAGCGACGAACGAGTTTAGGAGGACATCGATGCAGCTTCCCGGTCTGAACTTCGCGCTTGGCGAAGACATCGACGCGCTGCGCGACGCGGTGCGCGCGTTCGCGGAAAAGGAGATCGCGCCGCGCGCGGCCGAGATCGACCGCAGCGACCAGTTTCCGATGGACCTGTGGCGCAAGATGGGCGCGCTCGGCGTGCTCGGCATCACCGTCGAGGAGGAGTACGGCGGCGCGAACATGGGCTATCTCGCGCACATGATCGCGATGGAGGAGATCAGCCGCGCGAGCGCCTCGGTCGGGCTGTCTTACGGCGCGCACTCGAACCTGTGCGTCAACCAGATCCGCCGCAACGGCACGCCCGCGCAGCGAAGGAAGTACCTGCCGAAGCTGATCTCGGGCGAACACGTCGGCGCGCTGGCGATGAGCGAGCCCGGCGCCGGCAGCGACGTCGTCGGCATGAAGCTGCGCGCGGAGGACCGCGGCGGCTACTACGTGCTGAACGGCACCAAGATGTGGATCACCAACGGGCCCGATGCGGACACGCTGGTCGTCTACGGCAAGACCGAACCCGAACTCGGCGCCTCCGGCATCACCGCGTTCCTGATCGAGAAGGGCATGAAGGGCTTTTCGGTCGCGCAGAAGCTCGACAAGCTCGGCATGCGCGGGTCGCACACGGGCGAACTCGTGTTCGACAACGTCGAGGTGCCGTACGAGAACGTGCTCGGCGAGGTCAACCAGGGCGTGCGCGTGCTGATGAGCGGCCTGGACTACGAGCGGGCGGTGCTCGCCGCCGGTCCGATCGGCATCATGCAGGCGTGCATGGACGTCGTCGTGCCGTACATCCACGACCGCAAGCAGTTCGGCCAGCCGATCGGCGAATTCCAACTGATCCAGGGCAAGATCGCCGACATGTACACGACGCTCGCGGCGTGCCGCGCTTACTGCTACACGGTCGGCAAGAACCTCGATGCGCTGGGTAGCGAGCACGTGCGGCGGGTGCGCAAGGACTGCGCCGGCGTGATCCTGTACACCGCGGAGCGCGCGACCTGGATGGCGGGCGAGGCGATCCAGATCCTCGGCGGCAACGGCTACATCAACGACTACCCGACCGGCCGGCTGTGGCGCGACGCGAAGCTGTACGAGATCGGTGCGGGGACGAGCGAGATCCGCCGCATGCTGATCGGCCGAGAGCTGTTCGCGGAGACGATGTGAGATCGGAAGGCCGAAGGTGGGCATCACCCGCCCCGCCTCGTCGCAGGTGTTCTGCTCGCCGATGGCCAAACCCCTCGACAACACCGTGCCGCAGGACGCTGCGGTCGCCGCGTACTGGGCCGAGTTCTGCCGCGCGGCGAGCGTGCCCGAAGCGACGCCGTATCAGGCGTGGTATTTCGGCGATACGGCGGCGCTGGCGCACGAGCTCGCCGAACGGGTGCTGCACGGCCCCAAGCGCGCGACCGCAAGCCTCGTCGGGTCCAACGAGGCGGCGCCGGTCACCGACGGCTACAGCGTGATCACCGAATTCGACGGCACGCCGCGCGCGGTGATCCGCACGACCTCGCTCGAGACGCGGCCGCTGGCCGCGGTCGACGCGCAGTTCGCGTGGGACGAAGGCGAAGGCGACCGCACGCTCGCCGACTGGCTCGACGGTCATCGCCGCTATTTCGCGCGCGAGTGCGCGCAGCTCGGCCGCACGTTCAGCGACGATGCGCCGGTCGCGCTCGAGCGTTTCGAACTGCTGTACCCGTTCGACCGCGCGCTCGCCGCACCCGACGGCCCGCGCATCGTTCCCGGCTATCTGCCCGGCGCGGTCGGCGCGGTCGCGTCGCTGCACGCGGGCTACTACGGACCGGCGCACGGCTTCGGCGCGTATTTCGAGGCGAAGGTCGCGCGCGGCTTCGCCGATTTCGTCGAGCGCTTCGATCCGGCGCGCGACGGGCTGTGGCTGGTCGTCGATGCCGGCCGCATCTGCGGCTCGATCGTCATCGACGGCAGCGAATCGGCGTCGCGCGCGCGCCAGCTCGCGCATCTGCGGTGGTTCGTGCTCGACGAGCGGTTGCGCGGCCGCGGGCTCGGCAAGCGGCTGCTCGGCGCGGCGATGGCGTTCTGCCGGCGCGCCGGATTCCGGCTCGTGTATCTGAACACCTTCGCCGGGCTCGACGCCGCGCGGGCCCTGTACGAGCGCGCGGGTTTTCGCCTGGTCGACGAGATCGAAGGCGAGACCTGGGGACAAACGATGCTCGAGCAGCGGTTCGAGTGGACGCCGTGAGCCCGCACCGGCGGCGCGCCGCCGCCTGACCCGGCACAATCCCGTCTGCATGGACACCTTCGAACCGACGATTCGATTCGGCCGGCGGCCGACGGGGGCGTGTGCATGAACGTCTTCGGCCTGACCGGCGAACGGCTCGCGTTGTTCACGCTGGCCGCCCTGCTGCTCGCGCTGACCCCCGGGCCGGTGTGGCTGTACCTGATCTCGCGCACGCTGGCGCAGGGCCGGCGCGCCGGCTACTTCTCGATGTTCGGCGTGGCCGCGGGGCTTGCGGTGCACGTGCTGCTCGCCGCCTTCGGGCTGACCGTGGTGCTGCTGGCGATCCCGTTCGCGTTCGACGCGATCCGCATCGCAGGTGCCGCGTATCTGCTGTGGCTGGCGCTCGCCACCGTGCGCAGCGGCGGCGTGTTCGAGACGAGCCCGCTGCCCCCGGCGGCGCCGCGCGTTCTGTTGCGGCAGGCGTTCGTCGCCGCGCTGTTGAACCCCAAGGTGGCGGTGTTCTATCTGTCGCTTTTCCCGCAGTTCATCGACCCGGCGCACGGTTCGGTGCTGGCGCAAAGCCTCGCGCTGGGCGCCATCCAGCTCGCCACCGCGGCAATCGTTGATCTATCCCTGGTCACGGTGGCCGGCTTTCTGGCAGCGTGGTTCGCCGGTCGCCCGCTGTGGCTGCGGATGCAGCGCTGGTTCCTCGGTTCGGCTTTCGGCGTGCTGGCCGTATGGCTCGCGCTGACGCCGCGGCAGACCGCCACGACGAGTTGAACGTTGAGTCGGCGAACATGAGCCAACCCCCTCTGCCCCGCCCCTCCCCCTCCAAGGGAGAGGGGGGTTTCGCGCGGCAAATACTCAAGACGCATCTGCCGAGGTGACGAGTGAGCGCCGTCCTCGAAAAGCGCTTCGACCGGTCGATGCCGCAGCCGGCGAAGATCGCGCGCGCGATCCTGGACGGGTTCGACCGGCACTATCGGCTCTTCCGCTACGTCGCGCAGCAGGCCAAGGGCCGCTACGAACAAGGCGACTGGCACGGCATGCGCCGCTCGGCGCGCGAGCGGATCGACTTCTACGACCAGCGCGTGCTCGAGGCGGTGTCGCGGATCGAGCGCGAGTTCGATCTCGCATCGCTCGCCGACGACGAGCGCGACGCGCTGTGGCAGGCGGTCAAGGCCAACTACGTCGCGCTGCTCGCCGAGCACCGGCAGCCCGAGTGCGCGGAGACCTTCTTCAACTCTGTCTGCACGAAGCTGCTGCATCGCGACTACTTCCGCAACCAGTTCATCTTCGTGCGGCCGGGCGTGTCGACCGAGTACATGGACGCCGACCCGCCGTCGTATCGAAGCTATTACCCGGCCACCGACGGCTGGCGCAACACCTTCCGCAAGATCGTCATCGACTTCGGCCTGGCCTGCCCCTTCGTCGACGTCGAGCGCGACCTGCGCTGGGTGATGCGCGCGGTGTGCGAGGCGCATCGCGAAGGACGCGCGCCGAACGCGCTGACAAGGCCGTTCCACGCGGAGCCGGATCTGCAGATCCAGGTGCTGTCGAACCTGTTCTTCCGCAACAAGGGCGCGTACATCATCGGTCGCGTGATCAACGGCACGCGGGTCACACCGTTCGCGGTGCCGATCCTGCGCGACGAGCGCGGCCGCATCTACATCGACACCGTGCTGCTGTCGGTCGACCACATCGCCACACTGTTCTCCTTCACGCGCGCCTACTTCCTGGTCGACATGGAGGCGCCCGCCGCGTACGTGGAGTTCCTGCGCTCGATCCTGCCGCACAAGCCGGCCTCCGAGCTATACACGATGGTCGGCCTGCAGAAGCAGGGCAAGACGCTCTTTTACCGCGACTTCCTGCATCACCTGCGGCATTCGAGCGACCAGTTCGTCGTCGCGCCCGGTATCAAGGGGCTGGTGATGGTGGTGTTTACGCTGCCGTCGTACCCCTACGTGTTCAAGATGATCAAGGACGTGATCCCGTATCCGAAGGAGACGGACCGCGAACAGATCATCGCGAAGTACAGGCTCGTCAAGATGCACGACCGCGTCGGCCGCATGGCCGACACCTGGGAATACTCGCTGGTCACGCTGCCGCGCGCGCGCTTTTCGGCCGAGCTGCTGCGCGAGCTGCTCGCGTTCTGCCCGAGCCAGATCGAACTGAGCGACGACGCGGTGCTGATCAAGCACGTCTACATCGAGCGGCGCATGACGCCGCTGAACATCTACCTGCAGCACGCGACCGACGCCGAGGTCGACCACGCGATCCGCGAATACGGCCAGGCGATCAAGGATCTCGCCGCGGCCAACATCTTCCCCGGCGACATGCTGTACAAGAATTTCGGCGTCACCCGGCTCGAGCGCGTGGTCTTCTACGACTACGACGAAATCGAGTACATGACCGACTGTAACTTCCGCCGCGTGCCGCCGCCGCGCAACGAGGAAGACGAGCTGTCGGGCGAACCGTGGTACCACGTCGGCAAGCACGACGTTTTCCCAGAGCAGTGGGCCCCCTTCCTGCTCGGCGATCCGCGCATCCGCGCCGCGTTTCTGAAGCATCATGCCGACCTGCTGACGCCCGAGTTCTGGCAAAGCCGCAAGGAACGCATCCAGCAGGGGTATCTTGAGGACGTTTTCCCGTATCCGGAGTCCAAGCGTTTCGTGAACCGTTACGCAACGCGCATCCGCGCGGAGCAGGCATGAGGCGCCGCGCCGGATCCCGATCCATCCGTTTTTCGACGTAGGAGAGCCACCATGAACGACCCCATCGTCATCGTTTCCGCCGCCCGTACCCCGATCGGCGGCATGCTCGGCGACTTTTCTTCGCTGCAGGCCTGGCAGCTCGGCGCGGTCGCGATCAAGGCCGCGGTCGAACGCGCCGGCATCCAGGGCGAAGCCGTCGACGAAGTGCTGTTCGGCAACTGCCTGATGGCCGGTCAGGGCCAGGCGCCGGCGCGGCAAGCCACGCTTGCCGCCGGGCTGCCGCAGTCGGCCGGCGCCGTCACCTTGTCGAAGATGTGCGGCTCGGGCATGCGCGCGATGATGTT
>CAZIJU010000084.1:0-16804 GCA_964539745.1 uncultured Burkholderiaceae bacterium
CGCGCCCTCCACAGACGCAATGATACTTCCCAATCAACCGTTACAGTCCACTAGTGTCATTCCGAGCCGCAGGCGAGGAATCTCCGCCGCCCGCAACGCCGGGATCCCCCCGTTGCACGGGATGATGGAACCAGTGTCCACACGGGCGAAACGAAATTGTGGGGTCGCGGTGTCACGCGCTTGCGTAACGGTCAACGAACTAACGTTGTCTCTGCTCTGCCTGTCTCCGTGGTGAATACGTGAGTGATGCGTGATTCTCACGCGCCTTACTGCCGCCGCCACGTCGTTCCGCTCGGCCCGTCTTCGAGCACGATCCCTTGCGCGAGCAGCTCGGCGCGGATGCGGTCGGCCTCCGCGTAGTTCTTCGCCTTTTTCGCTGCGGCGCGCAGAGCGATCTGCGTTTCGACCCATGCCGCGTCGACGTCCGTTTCGCCGCCGCGCAGATACCCCTTCGCGTCCCGCTGCAGCAGTCCCAGAACGCCAGCGAGCGCACGCAATTGCCGCGCGAGTTCGGCGGACCTCGTCCGGTTGACCTCGTTCGCCAGCTCGAACAGCACCGAAATCGCCACCGGCGTGTTGAAGTCGTCGTCCATCGCCGCGGCAAATCGCTGCGCGTACGGCTCGTCCCAGTCGACCTCGCCCGCGGACGGTGGCGTGTCGCGCAATGCGGTGTAAAGCCGCGTCAACGCGGCGCGCGCCTCGGCGATCAGGCTTTCGGTGAAAGCGATCTGGCTTCGATAGTGCGGGCGGATCAGGAAGAAGCGCAGCACCTCGGCGTCGTACTTCGCAAGCGCGTCGCGGATCGTCCAGAAGTTACCGAGCGATTTCGACATCTTCTCGGCGCCGACGCGCAGCGCACCCGAATGCATCCAGATGTTGGCGAACGGCTGGCCGAACGCGCCCTCGCTTTGCGCGATCTCGTTTTCGTGGTGCGGAAAGACCAGATCCGGCCCGCCGCCGTGGATGTCGATCGTTCGCCCCAGCGTCTCGGTCGCCATCGCCGAGCACTCGATATGCCAGCCGGGGCGCCCCGGCCCCCACTTCGAGGGCCAGGCAGGTTCGCCCGGTCTGGCGTGTTTCCAAAGCACGAAATCGAGCGGATCGCGCTTGGACTGATCGACCGCCACCCGCTCACCGGCGCGCAATTCGTCGAGCGACTTGCCCGAGAGTTTTCCGTAGCCAGGAAAGCGCCGCACGGCGAAGTTCACGTCGCCGTCGTCGGCCGCGTAGGCCAGATCCTTCTTCTCCAAAAGATCGATCAGCCCGAGCATCTGCGGCACGAACTGGGTGGCGCGCGGTTCCAGATCGGGCGAAACGAGGCCCAGCGCGGCAAAGTCCTCGTGCATCGCGCGAATGAAGCGTTCGGCGAGCGCGGTCGTCGTCTCGCCGTTTTCGGCCGCGCGGCGGATGATCTTGTCATCGACGTCGGTAATGTTGCGCACGTACGTCACGCGCAGGCCGCGCGCGCGCAGCCAGCGCACGACGACGTCGAACGCCGCGAACGTACGGCCGTGGCCGAGGTGACAGTAGTCGTACACCGTCATCCCGCAGACGTACATCTTCACGCGGCCCGGCTCGATCGGCACGAGCGCCTCGAGGCTTCGCGTCAGGGTGTTGTAGATGTGGATCGTCATGGAGGCATCCCGGATCGTCGGCGGGGAGCGCCACCGCGCGGGCGGCGTACGAAGGGTCGGCGCAGCAGGGTACGACGACGGATCGTCAACAGCGCCGGGACGGCATCGTCGATCGGAGTGCGGGGTGCGTTGTTAGAATCGGCGCCGAGTATATCCAAACGCGCTCGCGCCTTTTCCGTATCCCCGCACGCATGACGCTGCGCGCCCTTCTGACCGCCGTCTGGCTGTTCACCGCCTGCGGCTCCGCTGCGCAGGCGCCGGCGGTTTCCGCGCCGCCGAGCGAACGCGAGGAGATCGCACGCCTCGTTCGGGAAAAGCAGCTCGACGCGGCGCTGGCGCGTGCCGATGCGTTCCTTGCCACGTCGCCGCGCGACGCGCAGATCCGTTTTCTCCGCGGCGTGATCCTCGCCGACCAGAGCAAGGCGGCCGAAGCGATCGCGGTGTTCGAGTCGCTCGTGCAGGACTTCCCGGAACTGCCCGAGCCGTACAACAACGTCGCGGTGCTGCTCGCCGCGCAGGGCCGCTACGAGCGGGCGCGTACGCTGCTGCAGCAGGCGATCGACGCGCAGCCGAACTACGTCACCGCCTACGAGAACCTCGGCGATCTGTACGTCGCGCTGGCCACCGACGCCTATCAACGCGGCGCGAAGCTCGCTCCGAACGACGCGTCGCTCGCGCGCAAACTCGCGCTGGCGCGCGAGATCGGCGGCAAACTGCGCGCCGCGCGCTGAAACCCACCGACCATGGAGTCCAGATGAACCCATTGATCCGCATCCTCGCGCTCGTCTTCGGGCCGCTGCTTGCCGTGGCGAGCGTCGGCGCCGGCGCGCAGCCCGCGGCCCCGCGCGTCGTGCTGTCGACCTCGGAAGGCGACATCACGCTCGAGCTGAATGCCGCGAAAGCGCCAAAGACGGTCGAGAACTTCCTCGCGTACGTCAAGAGCGGCCACTACGACGGCACGATCTTCCATCGCGTGATCGACGGCTTCATGATCCAGGGCGGCGGCTTCACGCCCGACATGAAGCAGAAGCCGACCAAGGCGCCGATTGCGCTCGAAAGCAGGAACGGGTTGAAGAACGAACGCGGGACGATCGCGATGGCGCGCACCAGCGTGCCCGATTCGGCGACCTCGCAGTTCTTCATCAACGTCGTCGACAACCCGCGTCTCGATTATCCGAACCCCGACGGTCACGGTTACGCGGTGTTCGGCAGGGTGGTGGCGGGCATGGATGTCGTCGACAGGATTCGCGCGGTCCCAACGACCTCGGTCGCGGGCCACCAGAACGTTCCGGCCAAGCCCGTGCTGATCCGCAGCGCGAGGATCGCGCCATGATCGCTCACTGCGCAAACCCCATGGTCCGCCTGCACACCGGTTTCGGCGCGATCACGATCGAACTGAACGCGGCCAAGGCGCCGAAGACAGTCGAAAACTTCCTTCGCTACGTGAACAGCGGGCACTACGACAAGACGCTGTTCCACCGGGTCATCAACGGCTTCATGATCCAGGGCGGCGGTTTCGAAAGCGGCATGCGGCAGAAGCCGACCGAGGCGCCGATCGAAAACGAGGCCACCAACGGACTGCGTAACGAGAAGTACACGATCGCGATGGCGCGTACCTCGGATCCGCATTCGGCGACCGCGCAGTTCTTCATCAACGTAGCCGACAACGACTTCCTCAATCACACATCGCCGACGGTGCAGGGCTGGGGCTACTGCGTGTTCGGCAAGGTCGTCGACGGCACCGACGTCGTCGACCGGATCAAGGCCGTGCGCACGATCCGATACGGCATGCACCAGGACGTGCCCGAGCAGGAAGTCCTGATCGAGCGCGCCGAGATCGTCGATCGGTGACCGGCGCAACGCTGCTCGATCCCGTCCCGGCCCGCGCCGCTTGCGCCGACCGCGTCGTGCTGCGCGATCCGGTCTTCGTCTCCGACCTGCATCTGGCCGATACGCAGCCGGTCACGCTGGCGCGGTTCTTCCGCTTCGCGCGCGAGGTCGCGCCCGCGCACCGCGAGCTCGTGATCCTCGGCGACCTGTTCGAGTACTGGGCCGGCGACGACGACCTGGACGCCGGCGTCGGCCGCGCGGTGGCCGATGCGTTACGCGCGCTTGCCGCGCGCGGCGTGGCGGTGTTCGTGATGCACGGCAACCGCGACCTGCTGCTCGGCCACGGCTTCGCCCGGGCCGCGCGCGCCACGCTGCTCGCCGATCCGGCGCGAGCCAGTTTGCCCAACGGCACCGTGCTGTTGGCCCACGGTGATGCGTACTGCACGCGTGACACCGAGTATCAGCGCTTCCGCGCGCAGGTGCGCGACCCTCAGTGGCAGCGCGATTTCCTTGCGCGTCCGCGCGCCGAGCGCCGCGCCTTCATCGGCGCTGCCCGTGCCGCGAGCGAGTCGGGAAAGAAGACCAAACCGGCGGACATCATGGACGTGACGCCCGAGGCGGTCGACGCCGCGCTGCGCGCGGCCTCGGTCACGAGGTTGATCCACGGGCACACGCACCGTCCAGCCGCGCATCGCTGGACGCTTGACGGCCGAGACGTCGAGCGGTGGGTTTTGCCGGACTGGGACTTCGACGACGCGCCCGCCCGCGGCGGCTACCTCGGCCGCACCGAAGGCGGATTGCGCGCATTCGCGCTGGCCGACTGAGCTACTCGTCGACCAGCTTGTTCAATTGCCGCGGGTCGACCGTGGGTGCGGCCGCGGTCACCTCGTCCAACGCGATGCCGTGGCGCTGCAGCGCGGCGACGAGCCGCTCGATTTCGCGCTGCTGCTGTGCCGCGTGATCGATCAGCCCGTGCAGCGCCTTGACCAGCGGGTCGTCGCCGTCGGCGGCGAGTCCGTACGCGGAGAAGCCCATTCGGTTGGCGGTCTGCTCGCGCTGCGCGTCGATGTCCCTGTGCAGGATCCGCGCCGGATTGCCGACCGCGGTCGCGCCCGGCGGGACTTCCTTGATCACGACTGCGTTCGATCCGATGCGTGCGCCGTCGCCGACGGTGAAGCCGCCGAGCACTTTGGCTCCGGCACCGACGATGACGCCGCGGCCCAGCGTCGGATGCCGTTTGACGCCGCGTGCGAGTGACGTGCCGCCCAGCGTCACGCCTTGATACAGCGTGCTGTCGTCGCCGACCTCGGCCGTCTCGCCGATCACCACACCCATGCCGTGATCGATGAACACGCGCCGGCCAATGACCGCAGCCGGGTGGATTTCGATGCCCGTGAGCCAGCGCGAAAGGTGTGAGATGAAGCGCCCGGTCCAGCGCAGTCCGTGCGTCCAGCACCAGTGCGCAAGCCGGTGAAACCACAACGCGTGCAGACCCGGATAGCAGGTCAGCACCTCCCAGGTCGAGCGCGCCGCCGGATCGCGGTCGCGGATGCACGCGATGTCCTCGCGCAGACGGCTGAGCATGCCGGGTTCTCGTTTCGGTCGAGCCGCAATTCTAGTGGTGCCTACGGCCTGGGCGTGACGCGCATCGTTCATTCGGCGAATTCCCTGTCGGATTTTGCGTGCATCGTCGCACATGCCCGCGCCGCCGGCGAGCGACGATTGCGCATGCGATGCATGCGCGCGCGGCATCGTCACGAGCCTCAGCGGCCGCGCTTGCCGCCGCGGCGCTCGTCCTTGCTGCGCTCGATCGCCGCGCACACGCCGCGCAAGATGTCGATCTCGCTGCGCGTCGGTCGCGCGCGCGCAAGCAGCCGCCGCAGACGCGCCATCAGGTGCTTCGGCTCGGCGGGATCGTGGTAGCCGATCGCCGTCAGCGCCCGCTCCAGATGCGCGATTGCACCTTCGGTCGCCTCGACGCTGGCCGGCGGCTCGGCGTCGAACCGATCGTGCGGCACCGCCGCCGGATGCAGCGCCAGCCTGCATTCGTAGGCCGCCACCTGCACCGCCTGCGCGAGATTCAGCGACGGATAGGCCGGGTCGGCAGGAATCGCGCAACAGGCGTGACAGCGCTCGACGTCGTCATTGGCGAGGCCGCTGCGTTCGGTTCCGAACACGAATGCCACTTCGGTCGCCGCGCCGTCGGCATCGAGCAGCGCCGCGGCCTCCGCAGCCGCGGTCCGCAGGTCGACGAGCCGGGGGCCGAATTCGCGCGAGTAACCGGTCATCGCCAGTGCGAGATGCACGCCGCGCAGCGCATCGACGAGATCGGCGTGCACGGTCGCGCCGCGCAGCACGTCGGCCGCGCCGACGGCCAGCGCAACCGCGTTGGCGTGCGATCCGAACCCCGGATCGCGCGGCGCGACCACCGCGAGCCGCGTGAACCCCATCGTCTTGATCGCACGCGCCGCCGCGCCGATGTTGCCGGGGTGACTCGGCGCGACCAGAACGAAGCGCACGCGCGCTGCGCGAGAAGCGAACGAGCCATCCGAAGCCGGCCGGGACATCGCACGAAAGCCCTTAGAATGCGCGCAGTCTAGAACCTATCTCAGAGTCACCGGCGCCCGCGGCGGGGCCGCCTGGGGATGCAGCGCTAGGCGCGGCGAGGGGACCATTGGCCAGTGCCAAGGACCCGAGCCGCAACGACGCGATGCGCCCCAGGCGACCCCGCCCCGTAGGGTTGCGACGATAAGCGGGCGTCTGCGTTGTTGGCGCGCTCGGCCGTAGCCACGCTACTGTCCTTCGCGCGCCGCCTAGCATCCGCCCGCTTCTCGTCGCAACGCGGCCGCCGGGGACTCTGAGATAGGTTCTCGCGATGCGAGACCGGTCGTACGCATCGCCGCTCCTCCGACAAGCCGAAGCCCCATGCACCCGATGTTGAACACGGCCATCAAGGCCGCCCGCAAGGCCGGTGCGATCATCAATCGCGCGAGCCTCGACCTCGACCTGATCCGCGTCGCCAGCAAAGGGCGCAGCGACTTCGTCACCGAAGTCGATCGCGCGGCCGAGGAGGCGATCATCGGCGTGCTGAAGACCGCCTACCCCCACCATGCGGTGCTCGCCGAAGAATCCGGCGCGAGCAACCCGGAGGGCGGGCAGGAATACACGTGGATCATCGATCCGCTCGACGGCACGACCAACTTCATCCACGGCTTTCCGCAGTACGCGGTGTCGATTGCGCTCCAGCACGCCGGGCACATCACGCAGGCGGTCGTCTACGACCCGACGCGCAACGAATTGTTCACCGCGTCGCGCGGCCGCGGCGCGTTCCTGAACGATCGCCGCATCCGCGTCAGCCGCCGCACGCAGCTGCGCGAGAGCCTGATCGGCACGGGCTTTCCGTTCCGCCAACTCGAGCATCTGGACGAGTACGTGCGGATGTTCAAGCGCATCACCGAGGAAACCGCCGGCATCCGCCGACCGGGTGCGGCCTCGCTCGATCTCGCCTACGTGGCCGCGGGCCGGTTCGACGGCTTCTGGGAGTTCGGGCTGTCGCCGTGGGACGTGGCCGCCGGCAGCCTGCTGATCGTCGAGGCGGGCGGGATGGTCGCCGACTTCGACGGCGAGCAGAACTGGCTCGAAAGCGGACAGATCGTCTGCGGTACGCCGAAGGTGTTCGCGCAGCTTCTGAAGCTCGTGCAGGAAGTGCACGTCAAGGGCTTGCACGCGGAGGCTTGAGGGCTCGTGGAGAAATCGTCGCCAGCGGCCCGAGTCCTCGCCAAGCAGCGGACCTGTACCGAAGCGTACAGCGGCAGCCGCAGGCGCAAGATCGCGACGCGCAGATTCATTTGCATGCTCTGACGCGGCCCGGCGCCGCGCTGCTGACACCCTGCCGTCCGTGCCCGGTCCGATGTCGAACCCGGTCGAACACACGCCCGTGATGCAGCAGTACCTGCGCATCAAGGCGCAGTACCCGAACGTGCTGCTGTTCTACCGGATGGGCGACTTCTACGAGCTGTTCTACGACGACGCCGAGCGCGCGGCGAAGCTGCTGAACATCACGCTGACGTCGCGCGGTTCCTCGGGCGGCAGCCGCGTGGCGATGGCCGGCGTGCCCGTGGTGTCCGTGGAGCAGTATCTCGCGCGGCTCGTCAAGCTCGGCGAATCGGTCGCGATCTGCGAGCAGATCGGCGATCCGGCCACGTCCAAGGGCCCGGTCGAACGCAAGGTCGTACGCGTCGTCACGCCCGGCACGCTGATCGACGCGGGGCTGCTCGCGGACAAAACCGACGCCGTGCTGGCCGCGATCGCATTCGACGGCGGCGCGCGCGAAGCCCGGCGCGAACGGCGCGAAACCGTGGGTATCGCCTGGCTCGTGCTCGCCAGCGGCGACTTGCGCGCGACCGAAACGACGGCGGATCGGCTCGCCTCGGAGCTGGCGCGGATTGCGCCGTCGGAAGTCCTCGTCGCCGAATCCGCGCGCGAGCGACTGGCCGCCGCCGCGCCCGTGCAGGCCGTCCCCGACTGGCATTTCGACGCACAGCGCGGCGCGCAGCTTCTGCGCGAGCAGCTCGGTGTGGCCACGTTGCAGGCGTTCGGCGCCGACGACCGACCCGCGCTGCTCGCCGCCTGCGGCGCGCTGCTCGCATACACGCAGCAGACGCAAAGCGAACGGCTCGCGCATGTGACCACGCTGCGCATCGAGTCCGAATCCGAGTTCGTCGCGCTCGACGCGGTCACCCGTCGCAACCTCGAACTGACCGAGCCGATCCGCGGCGACGACGGCCCGACGCTTTTCAAGGTGCTCGATCGCTGCACGACCGGGATGGGCAGCCGCCGGTTGCGCCACTGGCTGCACCATCCGCTGCGCGATGCGCAAGCGGCGGCCGCCCGGCACGCCGTGATCGAGGCGCTGCTGGACGCGCGGCTCGCGCCGCGTGTGGCCGATGGCCTGCGGCACGTGCCGGACCTGGACCGCATCGCCGCGCGCATCGCGCTGAAAAGCGCGCGGCCGCGCGAACTCGCCTCGCTTCGCGACGCGCTGCCGAAGCTCGAGGCGCTGCGCGCAGCGCTCGCGCCGCTCGATGCGCCGCTGGCGCGCGATCTGCTCGATGCGATGGCGCTGCCGGCCGAACTGCACGAAACGCTCGCGCGCACGCTGATGGCCGAGCCCGCACACTCGCCGCGCGACGGCGACGTGATCGCCGCCGGCTTCGACGCGGAACTGGACGAGGCGCGCGCGCTGCGCGACAACGCGGGGCAGTTCCTCGTCGATCTGGAGGCGCGCGAGCGCGCGCGCACCGGAATCGCCAACCTGCGCGTCGAATACAACCGCGTGCACGGCTTCTACATCGAGGTCACGCACGGACAGACCGACAAGGTGCCCGACGACTACCGGCGCCGGCAGACGCTGAAGAATGCCGAGCGCTACATCACGCCGGAGCTGAAGGCCTTCGAGGACCGCGCGCTGTCGGCGCAGGAGCGCGCGCGCGCCCGCGAGAAGGCGTTGTACGAAGCGCTGCTCGCCCGGCTCGGCGATCACGTCGCGCCGCTGCTGCGCTGTGCCGACGCGGCTGCGAGCCTGGACGCGCTCGCCGCGCTCGCCGCGCACGCGGCGTCCGCGCGCTGGGTGCGTCCCGACCTGACCCGCGAGCCGGGCATCGACATCGCCGGTGCGCGGCATCCGGTCGTCGAGCGCGAAATCGAAACCTACGTGCCGAACGACTGCCGTCTCGCGCCGTCGCGCCGCTTGCTCGTGATCACCGGACCCAACATGGGCGGCAAGTCGACGTACATGCGCTCGATCGCGCTGATCGCGCTGCTCGCCTACTGCGGCAGCTTCGTGCCGGCGGCGAGCGCGCGACTCGGCCCGATCGACCGCATCCTCACGCGCATCGGCGCCGCCGACGATCTGGCGCGCGGCGCCTCGACGTTCATGGTCGAAATGACCGAGGCCGCGGCGATCCTGAATGCCGCGACCGAACAAAGCCTCGTGCTGATGGACGAGATCGGGCGCGGAACATCGACCTTCGACGGCATGGCGCTCGCCGCGGCGATCGCGCGCGAGCTGGTCGAGCGCAACCGCTGCTACACGCTGTTCGCCACCCACTACTTCGAGCTCACGCAGCTCGCCGAGACCTTGCCCGAAGTCGCCAACGTGCACGTTGCCGCCGCCGAATCGCGCGGCAAGGTCGTTTTCCTGCACGAGGTGCGCGAAGGCCCCGCCAGCCAGAGCTATGGGCTCGCGGTCGCGCAGCTCGCGGGCGTGGCCCCGGCTGTGGTGCGTCGCGCGCGCAGCCTGCTCGTGCAGCTCGAGGAACGCGCCGCCGGAACGCGGCCGCAGCTCGATCTGTTTTCCGTACCTGCGGCCAAGGCCGCGCAGGCTGGCGATTCCGCGCACGATGCGCTGCGCGAGCGGCTCGCGACGCTCGACCTCGATGCCCTCGCCCCGCGCGATGCACTCGCGCTGCTGTACGAACTGAAGGACCTGGCGCGCGATTGACCGCGGGTCAATGCTCGTGGCCGTCGGCGCCGTGCAGATCGTGCGGCGCGACCGGCCTCAGGAAATCCGGCACCTGCGGCGCCTCTGCCTGCGCGAGCTCCTCCGCGCTCGCCGGCTCGACACCGAGCACCTTGATGTCGAAGCGCAACGCCATGCCCGCCAGCGGATGATTGCCGTCGAGCACGGCCACGCCCTCGGCGATATCGGTGACGCGGTAGACGCGCGTATCGCCGGCCGCGCCCGGCAGCCCTTCGACCCGCATGCCGACGGTCACGTCGCGGCCGATTCGTGCGCGGTCGACCACATGAACGAGCTGCGCGTCGAACTCGCCGAACGCCTGTTCCGGCTCGAGCCGCAGCGACAGCTCGTCGCCTGCGGTCTTGCCTTCGAGTGCGCGCTCGACCGCGGCGAAGATGTCGTTAGCGCCGTGCAGGTAGACGAGCGGCGCCTCGCTCGCCTCGAGCAGGTTACCCTGCGCGTCGAACATCTTCACCTGCAGCGACACCAGCATGCCGGGCGCGATCCGCATCGTGCACTCCATCGTCAGCGACGCATTATCCCGCGGCCGCCTTCCCGTTGCGCGCAGCACGCCTTCCTATAATCGCTCACATGTCCGCACCTCGACCGCTGCGCGCCTTGGGCAAGCTGCCGGTCGATGCCTTCATGCGGCGCTACTGGCAGAAGCGCCCGCTGCTCGTGCGGCAGGCGATCCCCGCGTTCGCGTCGCCGGTGACCCGCGAGCGTCTGTTCGCACTCGCCGCGAGCGACGACGTCGAGTCGCGGCTCGTGACCGCGTTCGGCGGCCGCTTGCGGCTCGCGCACGGACCGTTCGCCGCGCGCAGCCTGCCGCCGCTGCGTCGGCGCGGTTGGACGCTGCTCGTGCACGGCGTCAATCTGCACGACGCCGCGGCCGACGAACTGCTCGCGCGCTTCCGCTTCCTGCCCGACGCGCGGCTCGACGATCTGATGGCCAGTTACGCGACCGACGGCGGCGGCGTCGGACCGCACGTCGACTCGTACGACGTGTTCCTGGTACAGGCGCACGGACGCCGGCGCTGGCGAATCGGCCGGCAGCGCGACGTGCGTCTCGTCGCCGGGCTGCCGTTGAAGATCCTCGCCGACTTCCGGCCCACGCACGAATGGATCCTCGAGCCTGGCGACCTGCTGTATCTGCCGCCCGGTGTGGCGCACGAAGGTGTGGCGCTCGGCGACTGCATCACCTGCTCGATCGGATTTCGCTCGCCGGCCTGGCAGGAACTCGTCGAACCGTGGTTCGCCACGCTCGCCGAGCGCGCCCGGGTCGGCGGCCGTTACCGAGATCCGAACGCGCCGCCGACGCGCCGGCCCGGCCGGCCGCCGCCGGCGCTGCGCGACGCCGCACTCGGCGCGCTCGGCCGAATCCGCGCCACGCGGCGCGATGCATCCCGCGCACTGCTCGTTCACCTGTCCGAGCCGAAGCCGCACGTGGTCTTCGAGCGCCCCGCTCGACCGCTCGGCCGCGCGCGCTTCGCGCACGCCGCGCGCCGGCGCGGCCTGCGACTCGACGCTCGAACCCGCTTGCTCTAC
The DNA here is from genome assembly GCA_964539745.1 of uncultured Burkholderiaceae bacterium. Classification (GTDB taxonomy): domain Bacteria; phylum Pseudomonadota; class Gammaproteobacteria; order Burkholderiales; family Burkholderiaceae_F; genus DSNY01. The sequence goes on from CAZIJU010000084.1 coordinate 11,533, forward strand.
GACGGCGCGGACGCCGCGATCAATGGCGAACTGTTCGCCTTCGCCGACCGCCGTGCCGCAGTCTTGCTGCGCGCACTCGCCGACCGGCGCGCGCTCGACGGCGATTCGTTGCGCGCGCTCGACGCGCCGTTGCTGGCGCTGCTGCACGAGTGGTACGTTGCCGGCTGGCTGCATCCACGTCGCCGCGCGGAGACGAACGAATGACGATCGACGAACTGAGGATCGACGATGCGCGCCCGCAACGGGCCTGGGTCACGTCGCGCCGCGACGTGGCGCGCGCCGTCGCGCTGGTCCTCGCGGGCGCGCAGCGCGTCGTTCGAGCGATGCACCGCGACCTCGCGCCGTTCGATCTGTCGAGCGCGTCCGCGACCGAGCGCATCGAACGCTTCGTGCTCGCGCATCGCAGCGCGCGCGTGCGGCTGCTGGTCGACGATGCGACGTGGCTGCATACGGGCGCGGCACGGCTGCGCAGGCTGCAGCGATTCTTCCCGCACGCGATCGAGCTGCGTGTCGCCTCGGACGACGACCCGATCGGCGACGATGCGTGCCTGCTCGGCGACGCGCGTCACGCGCTGCTGCTCGCGCCTGCCGCGCACGGTCTCGGCGACCTCTGGCTCAATCACGAGCCGCACGCGCAGACGTGGGCGGCACTTTTCGATCGACGCTGGGACGCAGCCGCGCACAATCTGCCGGTCTCGCCGCTCGGACTTTGATCCCGCCAGAAGTTCGCCACCAGAGGCGCGGACAGAGACGATGAGTCGACGCTGCCCCGCTCGGTCGCCGCGCAAGCAGCGGGCGATCCATCGACACGGCGCAGCGCTTTGCCTCTTCAACGTGTTCTCCGTTTCGCTGTGATCGACTGCACTTTTCAGCTTGAGTCGCCCTTCTAACCGAGTCCCAGTGGCAGGCAAGTTGCTGCGCCGCAGCTATACTTCGCACCGATCGCCCGCGCCGCGCCGCGATGAACTGCGATCAGCGCGGCGCGCCGATCGTTCTGGACTGGTCCACTTGCTGCCAAAAAAGGGAAACCGAAAATGAAGAAGTCGCTGTTCCTTGCTTCGATGATCGCGGCCACGCTGGCCGCTTGCGGCAAACAGGCGCCCGCGCCTGCGCCGGCCCCTGCGCCGGCGCCCGCTCAAGCGCCCGCCCCCGCGCCCGCGCCGGCTCCGGCGCCCGCGCCGACGGACGCGGCCAAACCGAGTGAGGCGCCGGCACCGGCTGCAGCACCCGCGCCGGCCGAAGCCAAGAAAGAAGAAGCCAAGAAGTAATCGCGTCGCATCGTGCGACACGAATGAGGGCCGGCGTACGCCGGCCTTTTTTTTTTGCGCTTGCATCGCGCGCACGTGCCGCGACCGTCGAGTTCGGCGCACGCGCCCCGCGACGGATCGCCGCGACGGAGCAGCATCGGCCCGGCGCGGCGCACGCCGCTGCCTCAAACCGTCAGCCAGTCGAGCCCATCGGCCTGCCGCGCGACCAGGACTTCGGCAAGCGCGCAGTTGAGCACCGCGGCGAGTGCGGCCTGCGCCAGCGCGGGCGCATTGTTCTTGCGGCTCAGATGCGCCGCGACGACGCAGCGCAGCCGGCTGCGGTCGATGCGGGCGAGCAGCTCGGCGGCCTGCGCATTGGACAGATGGCCGCGATCACCGGCGATGCGCGCCTTGAGAAACGGCGGATAGTCACTGGCGTGCAGCAGCGCAGCGTCGTGATTGCATTCGAGCATCAGCGCGTCGAGTCGGCCGAGCGCGCCGGCGACCGCTGAGGTCGGCATTCCGATGTCCGTGAGCAGGCCAAACCTGCGCACGCCATCGTCGAAGACGAACTGGACCGGCTCGCTCGAATCGTGCGGCACGGCCAGCGGTTCGATGCGCAAGGCGCCGATCTCGACCGAGACACCGGCGCGAAGCGTGCGCAGGTCGGCGCCGATCGCACCGAGCCGCGCCGCGGCCGCCGTGCCTGCGGTGGCGAACAGCGGAACGTGCCGGCGCTCGAGCAGCGCCGCCACGCCGTCGACGTGGTCGGAATGCTCGTGCGTGACGAAGACGGCGTCGAGGTCGTCGATCCCGAGGCCAGCGCGCGCCAGCCGCGCCGCGAGCTGCTTCGGATTGAAGCCGTTGTCGACCAGCACGCGCGTGGCGAACAGGCCGTCGCGCGACTCGACCACCAGCGCGTTGCCCTCGCTGCCCGAGCCAAGGCAACGGAAGCGCAGCACTAGCGCAGTTGCTCGTTGATCTGGGCTAGGATCTTGTCGCCGGTCGCGCCCGCGGCCGGTTTGCCGTCCTTGTCGAGCACCGTGACCTGCGTGGCGTTGCCGGCAGCGGCGACCTGGACGCGGAACTGCTGCGCTTCGATCTTCGGCTCGCGCCCCAGCAGCTTCGAGAAAAAGCCCTGCTTGTCGCGCTGCTTGGCCTCGTACTCGGGGTCGAGGTAGCGCACGAAGTACATGCCTTTGGCGCGGTCGCGGTCCTCGACGGTGAAGCCGCCGCGATCCAGCGCCAGTCCGACCCGGCGCCACGCGCGGTCGAAAGGCTCGTCGATGTCGACGCGTTCGTTGCGTCCGTCGGCGCCTTTGACGAGCCGCGCGACTTGCGGCACGGCAGGCGCCGCGCTCGCGCTCGTCGCCCCAGCGGCCGCCGGCGTCGCCGCCGTCTGCGCGGCGCGCGGCGCGAAGCGCAGCGCGAGCCGTTGCAGCATCTCGGCTTCCATCTCGGGATCCGACGGGCGCGGCTGCCACTTGGTCGAGTCCTGCGCCTGCGAGGTGAAGACTTCGATCATGCCGCGATGGCTGATGTAGATCTCGGACGTGTTCTTCGCGGTGCGCTCGATTCGGGTGCGGTACTTGTCCTGCTCACCGGTCGAATACAGCGTGTCGAACACGCGGCCGATCGTGCGGCGGATGATGTCTTGAGGCAGTTTCGCGCGGTTTTCGGCCCACACGGTTTCGATGATTCCGGCAGCCGGATCCTCGCGCTCGATCGCCAGTCCGATGCTCGGCCAGAACTCTTTGACCACGGCGTACGCGGTCTCCGGAGGAACGTCGACCGCGAGCCAGCGCTGGTTGCCGGCGCGTTCGATACGCGCGTTCGGAAACGCAGGCGCAACCGTCGCACCGCCGACTGCGATCGGGGCAGCGGCCGGCGCGGCGATCGACGCGGCGCTCGCCACGCCCGGCCGCTCGGGTACGGTGTAGCGGTCGCTGCGCGGAAGCTGCGACAAATCGGGCGGAACGTCGAGCGGCTTGACCGGTTGCACCGACTTGTAATCGACTTTGTCGCTGGTCAGTCCGATCGAGCTGCAGCCCGCCGCGATCGCCGCAACGACTGCGACGACGGGCAGCAACCACGGACGCACGCGAAGCATGCCTTGCATCACGAACATTCTCCTTGGCGCCGGTCAGAGCAGACCGGCTTCCCGCAGCGCGGACTCGACGATGGCCTCGTTCGCCTTGGCGAGCGGCACCAGCGGAAGTCGAATGCCCTTGCCGATGCGTCCCATTCGCGCCAGCGCCCACTTCACCGGAATCGGGTTCGCTTCGACGAACAGCTTCATATGCAGCGGCAGAAGCCGGTTGTTGATCTCTCTGGCGCGCGCCAGTTCGCCGGCGAGCGCGGCCTTGGCTAGCTCGCTCATCGGCTTCGGCGCGACGTTGGCAGTGACCGAAATGACGCCGTGTCCGCCGAGCAGCATCAGCGCCAGCGCCGAGTCGTCGTTGCCGCTGTAGACGGCGAAGCCCTTGGGCGCGCGCCGTAGCAGGTCCGCGGCGCGCGCCAGATCACCGGTTGCGTCCTTGATGCCGACGATGCCCGGCACCTGCGCGAGCCGCAGCGTCGTGTCGTTGGCCAGATCGGCGACCGTGCGCCCCGGGACGTTGTACAGGATCACCGGCAGGCCGCAGGTTTCGGCCACCTTACGGAAGTGCTGGTACAAGCCCTCCTGCGTCGGCTTGTTGTAGTACGGAACCACCTGCAGCGTGGCGTCGGCGCCGGCCTTCTTCGCATAGTGGGTGAGCTCGATCGCCTCCGCAGTCGAATTGCCGCCGGTGCCGGCGATCACCGGAACCCGCTTGCGCGCGGTTTCGACCGCCACGCGGATCAGCTCGCAGTGCTCGTCGTGGTCGACGGTCGGCGACTCGCCGGTCGTGCCGACCGCGACGATGCCGTTCGTTCCTTCCGCAATGTGCCACTCGATCAGGCGGCGGTACGCGTCGAAGTCGAGCGAACCGTCTTCGTGCATCGGACTGACGATGGCGACCAAGCTGCCGGTGATCATGTGCGCGCAGTGAACCCGTAGGAACGTCGGCCGAGCCGAACGAAGGCGGCGATTCTACATCCGGCCTTGCGGCGGTTCAGTCGGCCGGGTCGAGCCGCAGGCGATCGTGCGCGTCGGCCGGCGCGCGTACGCCGCACAGCCGCTGGATGCGTGCGGTCCGCGGCGCGGCAACCACACCGTCTTCGAAAGCGAGCACGTGAAGCTGCGCCCCAAAGGCGTCGAGCAGCTCGCGCGGCTTCAGAAGGAAGTCCGGATTCGCGGGCCGGCCGTAGCGTTCGTTGCCGGCGGCGAAGGTCTCGTAGAGCAGCACGCCGCCGTCGGCGAGCGACGCGGCGAGCTGCGGAAACAGCGGCCGATGCAGGTAGTTGGCCACGACGATCGCATCGAACCGCCGCCCCGCGTACGGCCACGACCCTGCTTCGAGATCGGCAGCGAGGAAGCGCACGTTCGCTTCGTCCGCCAGCAGCACCCCGCACTCGGGATCGCGATCGACCGCATCGACGACGCACCCGCGCCGTGCGAACAGCCTCGCATGCCTGCCGTTTCCGCACGCGACGTCGAGCACGTTCGCGCCGCGCGCAATCAGCGGCGCGAAGCGTTGCACCCATGTCGATGGCGTATCGGGGCCGTGCATCGGACGATCGAGGCGGGCGGATCGGGGATTCGGGATTCAGGACTCATCGAGCATTGCGAATCTTCGCGACGCGACAGACGTCATGGCGCTCGCATCCGTCGCCGTTTGTAATTCCGAGCCGCAACGCTCCCAATTGTCATTCCGAGCCGCAACTCCTTGTTGTCATTCCGAGCCGCCGGTGAGGAATCCCCGCCGCTCGCAACGGCGCGATCCCTCGCGTCCGCTCGGGATGACAAGCCAGCGTCATTCCACCCCGGCCTCGCTTCGTCATTCCGAAGCGCAACGCCGCCCTTGTCATTCCGAGCCGCAACCCCCAATTGTCATTCCGAGCCGCAGGCGAGGAATCTCCGCCGCTCGCAATGCCGAGATCCC
>CAZIJU010000085.1:0-16572 GCA_964539745.1 uncultured Burkholderiaceae bacterium
AGACCAGCGGCCGCAGCCTGCACGCGCAGGAGATCCAGTTCAACGACATCCGCACGACGCTGCAGGCGCTGATCGCCACCTACGACAACGCCAACAGCCTGCACACCAATGCGTACGACGAGGCGATCACCACGCCGACCGAGGAGAGCGTGCGCCGCGCGATGGCGATCCAGCTCATCATCAACCGCGAATGGGGACTGGCGAAGAACGAGAACCCGAACCAGGGCAGCTTCGTCGTCGAGGAGCTCACGGATCTTGTCGAGGAAGCCGTGCTCAAGGAATTCGAGTCGATCAGCGAGCGCGGCGGCGTGCTGGGAGCGATGGAACTCGGCTACCAGCGCGGCAAGATCCAGGAGGAGTCGCTGCACTACGAACACCTGAAGCACACCGGCGAGTACCCGATCGTCGGCGTCAACACCTTCCGCAATCCGCACGGCGATCCGATCCCCGAGAAGCTGGAGCTGGCGCGCTCGACCGAAGAGGAAAAGCAGAGCCAGCTCGCGCGCCTGCGCGACTTCCACGAGCGGCACAAGCACGAGGCGCCATTGATGCTCGAGCGGCTGAAGCGGGCGGTCATCGAAAACCAGAACGTCTTCGCCGTGCTGATGGACGCCGTGCGCTGCTGCTCACTCGGGCAGATCACGAACGCGCTGTTCGAAGTCGGCGGGCAGTATCGGCGGAACATGTAGCTCGACTCCCTCTCCCGCATCAGCGGGACAGGGTTGGGGTGAGGGCCAACCGGTTCCGCGAACCGCGACGGACGCGGCTTGCGCAGTCATCCTGCTCGGCAATCGTCACATGAACGAAGCATGAGCGACCTCGTCGAAACCTGCCGCGGCGCCGTCTACTCCTGGCACTGCGACCACATCGGCCACATGAACGTCATGCGGTACGTCGGCAAGTTCGACGAAGCGACGTGGAACTTCCTCGCGCTGCTGGGCGCCACGCCCTCGTACCTGCGCGGCAGTGCGCGCGGCATGGTCGCGGTCGAACAGCGCATCGCCTACCAGCGCGAGCTGCACGCCGGCGACCCCGTCGCCGTCCGCAGCGGGGCGCTCGAAGTGCGCGACAAGGTGATCCGCTTCGTGCACGAGATGCGCAACGCCGAAACGCAGCAGGTCGCGGCGATCACGGTGCTGACCGGCGTGCGCATCGACACGACGACCCGCAAGTCCTGCCCGCTGTCCGCCGAGGTGCTGGCACGCGCGTGCGAATGCACGTTCGCCTACGAGCTGCCGTGGTAGGGAGCCCATGCCGATGACAACGACCGTCGAGTTCTACTTCGATCCGATCAGCCCCTATTCGTGGCTGGCCGCGCGGCAAGGCGAGCGCGTCGAGGCGGCCGGCGTGCGGCTCGACTTCCGCCCCGTGCTGCTCGCCGGGCTGCTCGCCGCGCACGGCACCAAAGGACCGGCCGAGACGCCGGCCAAGCGCGCCTACACGATGCGCGACGTGCTGCGCATCGCGGCGCGCCTCGGCCTGCCCGTGCAAGGGCCGCCGACGCACCCGTTCAACCCGCTGCGCGCGCTGCGCATGTGCATCGCGCTCGACGACGCCGGCGCGCGCCGCCGCTTCGGCGAAACACTGCTCGACGCCGCCTGGGCGCGCGGGCTCGACCTCACCGACGACGCCCAGCTCGCCGCGCTGGCGCAGGAATGCGGCCTCGACGGCCGCGCACTGCTCGCCCGCGCGGGTGAGGCCGACGTCAAGCAGCGCCTGATCGAAGCCACCGACGCCGCGGTCGCCGCCGGCATCTTCGGCGTTCCGACCTATCGGATCGACGGCGAGATCTTCTGGGGCGAAGACCGCATCGACGCGCTGCTGTGGCGGCTGCAGGGAAACACGATCGACGAGGCGCTGCTCACGAAAGTGCTCGGAAGGTCGGCGTCGGCAGCAAGGAAGTCGGGTTGATCCCCGGCGACGCAAAGGTCAACTAAAAGTTGACACGACGACGGCGGATAGTTAACCTGCGATCCGTGCGGTCCGTCGAGTTCAGCCGCGATGCGGTGAAGGCTTTGATGCGCATGCCGCGCGACCAGGCGCTTCGCATCCGCCGCAAGATCGACGAACTCGCGCGCGACCCGTACAACGCGCCGAACGTCAAGAAGCTCACGGAGCATCCCGGTTTCCGGCTGCGCGTCGGCGATTGGCGGGTCGTATATCTGTTGATCGAAGAGCGCGTCGTGATCCACGTCGTCCGAATCGCGCCGCGCGGCGAGGTTTACACATGAGCGTTCAGATTCTCGAAACCGACGGCAAGCCGGCCTTCGCCGTGCTGCCGATCGACGAGTACCGCAGACTGCTGGAGTTGGCTGAAGACGCCAAAGATGCCGAGGCCCTGCGGCGCGCGGCCAGGCGCTACGCGTCCGGCAAGGAGGAAGCGATTCCCGCGGAGGTCGTCGACCGCCTGCTTGCGGGCGAGTCTCCCGTCCGCGTATGGCGCGAGCACCGCGGACTGACCGCCGCCCTGCTTGCCGAGATGATCGGCGTCACGCCGGCGCACATCTCGAAACTTGAAACGGGCAAAGGGGAGCCGTCGATCGGCCTGCTCAAGAAGCTGGCGACCGCGCTCGACGTCGATATCGACTCGCTGGTCGGGGCGAGCGAATGAGTTGAGGAGTCCAGGCGATATCCGTCGGGAGCAAGTAACCGCAGCGCGCGATGAACAACGCGACCCCGGTTGGCAACCGGGCGGCGCGCCGGCGTGCGGGCGGGAGCACCGACTGGGGATAGCGCGCCGCTTGCCGGCGCCGACGTCACTGCCGCCGAACCCCGCTCCTGCGGATGATCTCGGCCCACGCCTTCGAGTACGCGCGCTCGCGGGCGGCGAGCTGTTCGCGCGTCATGAACTGCACAGTGAGCCCCCAACCGGCGAGCTTGTCGCGCACGTCGGGCTGCGCGAGCACCTTGGCGAGCGCGGCGGAAAACCGGTCGATCGCGGGCTTGGGCGTGCCGGCGGGCGCGAAGAAGCCGTAGTACGGCACGTCCTCGAAACCCTTCAGCCCGAGTTCGGCGAAGGTCGGCACCTCGGGCAGCGCGGCCTGGCGCCGGTCGCCCATTACGGCGGCGATGCGCAGCTTGCCGGCGCGGTGGTTCTCGATGAAGTCCGGCACCGAACCCACGCCCGCGGGGATCTGGTTGCCGAGCATGTCGCCGATCATCGGCGCGCTGCCGCGGTACGGCGCAGCGACGAGGTCCAGCGCGTACTTCTCGCCGATCGCCTTGACGAGGAACTCGGGCACCGACGCCGGCGCGGGAATGCCGACCGCGGACTTGCCGCCCTGGCGCTTGACCCATGCGACGTAGTCGTCGAAGCCTTTCGCCGGCGTGCCGGGCGACAGCGCGAACGCGTTGACGAAGGTCGCGAAGCCCGCCACCGGCACGAAGTCCTGCGCCGGGTCGAAGCCGGGGTCCTTCAGCACGAGCGGCAGGATCGAGATCGTGTGGTCGTGCGAGATGAAGAGCGTCGTGCCGTCGGGCGCCGCGGCCTTCAACGCCTGCGCGGCGATCTGGCCGCCCGCGCCGGCGCGGTTCTCGACGACGACCGAAGTGTCCAGCTCGTCCCTGAGCTTGTCCGCGAGCGTGCGCGCGATCGCATCGGTGCCGCCGCCCGCGGGAAAGCCGACGAGGATGCGGATCGGCTTGCCTGCCTGCGCGAATGCGCTGCCGGCCGCGAGCGCGGCGGTGGCGACGAACGCGAGGGCGAAGCGCGCAAGGCGCGCGGCAGCGAAAGCGGACATGAAAACTTGCGGTCGGTGACGACGGAGCGCGCCATTATCGTCGCGCCGCCGCGCACGAACCCCTTTTGGAAAAGGGAGGCGAGGGGACTTCTCGAACGCGCCGAGTTGCGGCGCGCGGTCGGGGAGAACTCAAAATCCCCCTCGGTCCCCTTTACGAGAGGGGGATAAGATGAATCTTCCGCCCGCGCGGTACCCGCACGATCAGGTCGTCGCCGCGCGCGTGTGCAGAGCAAAGAGCGCGCGCACGCGCTCGATCAGCGACGGCGCGCGGTGCCGTGCGACATCGCTTGCGGGCGATGCCGCGCGAGACCGAATCGCGCCGCGTGCACCGCGCAGGTAGTCGGGAATCGCGGGCTGTGCGGCGGCCGCGATCGCCGGCCGCGCGACGTAGAGCTGCGCGTCGCCCTTGGTGGCGCTGACCAGGATCAGCTCGTCGCTCTTCACGTCGAAGCGCTTGCCGGCGCCGAGGATGAAGTCCTCGGTGCAGCCGTCCTGCGTCAGCCACACTTCGCCGCGGATCACGAACACGGCCGAGCCGATCGGCAGTTGCAGCGGCAGCGGGTTAGCATCGATCCTGACGAACGTGCTGGCGAGATCTTCGGCTTCGATGTTCGGGCTCATGGTGTCGTCCTCTGGGAGGGAGATGGACATGCGCACTGTCGCGCAGCCGCTGCGGCGAAACAAACGACATTTCGAAATGCGGCGCATGCGCGGCGGGCATGAGTAGACAGCGCGATCTGCCCGCGTCGCTCGACCTGCTGCGCGGCTTCGAGGCGGCGGCGCGGCTGCTTTCGTTCACCGCGGCGGCTTCCGAACTGTTCGTCACGCAGTCGGCGGTCAGCCGCCAGGTGCAACAGCTCGAAGAGCAGCTCGGCGTCAAGCTCTTCGAGCGGCGCACGCGCGCGCTGGTGCTGACCGACGCGGGCGAGCTGTACGCGCGCGAGGTCACGAAGGCGCTGAACGCGCTGCGCGAAGCGACCGCCGCGGTGCGCGCGAGCACCACGCCGGTCGTGCGCGTGACGACGACGGTGACCTTCGCTTCGCTGTGGCTGGTGCCGCGGCTCGCGGAGTTCCAGGCCAGGCACGCCGACATCTCGGTGCACGTGGTGGCCGACAACACGATGCGCGACCTCGAACGCAACGCGCTCGACCTCGCGATCCGCTACTCGCCCGAGGCGGCGGCCGGCGCAGGCGCCGAGCGTCTGTTCGGCGAACACGTCGCGCCGGTGGCGAGCCCCGCGCTGCTGAAGGGCCGCGGCGTGCGCACGCCCGAGGACCTGCTGCAGTTGCCGCTGCTGGAGCTCGACGATCCGGCGCTCAGCGTGCCGTGGCTGTCGTGGAAGGTGTGGTGCGAGGCGATGAAGCTCGCGCGCCCGCGCGAAAACCGCGGGCTCGCGTTCAGCCACTACGACCAGGTGGTCCAGGCCGCGATCGCGGGCCAGGGCGTCGCGCTCGGGCGTTTTCCGCTGGTCGATCCCTTTCTCGCCGACGGCCGGCTCGCGCTGCCGTTGAAAGGCAGGCAGTACGCGACGCAAGCCACGCGCGCCTACTGGCTGATCGTTCCGCCGGCGGCGGCGCGGCGCGCCGAGGTGAAAGTCTTCACCGACTGGTTGCGCGACCAGGTCGCCGCGCAGGCCAACGGCGGCAAGCGCCGCCGCTGAGGTTGCGCACGATCGCCCGCGGCGCGCCGCGTGGCACCGACAGAACAGCCGAGCCCGCTTCCGCATGAGCTTCCCTCGCACCAAGATCCAGGCGCCGCGACCGACGGCGGCGTTCGTCGATCGCGGCGTCGTGCAGGCGCGGCTCGCCGACGCGCTCGCCACGAAGCGCCTCGTGCTGTTGTGTGCGCCGGCCGGCTTCGGCAAGACCACGCTGCTCGCGCACGAGCTGGCGCGGCTGCCGGCGGATCATGCGGTGGCATGGGTGTCCGCCGATGCGGGCGACGATCTATCGCGCCTGCTCGAATGCATGCTGGCGGCCCTCGAGCCGTACGACCCGCCTTGGCGTACCGCACCCGAGGCGCTCGTCGCTGCCGCCGGCCGTGCCGCGCCGGAGGAACAACGTGCCGCCACGGCCGAGCTGATCAACGCGCTCGACGCGTGCGACGTGCCGCGCGGCGTGATCGCCTTCGACGACGTGCATCGCGTCGACGATCCCGCGTTCTTCCGCTTTCTCGATCCGCTGATCGAGCGCATCAGCCCGCGCTGGACGGTGGCGCTCACCGCGCGCACCGAGCCGCCGCTCGCGCTTGCGCGGCTGCGCGCGACCGATGCGCTGGCGGAGTTCAGGCAGCTCGAGCTGCAGTTCGCGCGCGACGAAGCGCGACGGCTCGCCGCTGCCGCGGGTCTGGACGAGAGAATCGCCGACGCGCTGTTCGATCGCACGCTCGGCTGGCCCGCGGGCATGCGCATCGCGATCGGCGCGGTGCTGGGCGCGCGCGCCGGCGACACCGAACGCGCATTGCGCGCGAGCCGGCGGCCGCTGTTCGACCTGCTGGTCACCGAGGTGCTGCAGCAGTTGCCGCCCGCGCTCGCGGATTTCCTGCTCGCCGCCAGCGTGCTGCCCGAGCTCGAACCCGCACGCTGCGCGGCGGTCACCGGCGACGCGCAGGCCGCGCTGCGGCTCGACGAGATCGAGCGGCTGGGGCTGTTCGTCGACGTGCTCGAAGGTCCCGACGCGCCCGCGCGCTCGCTGCGTCTGCACGACCTGTTCCGCGATGCGCTACTCGCGCGGTTGCAGCAGTCCGATCCGCGACGCCTGGCGGCGTTGCAGCGGCGCGCTGCCGACACCGAGCCGGACCCCGTGCGCCGCATCGGCCGGCTGCTGCAGGCGGGCGACGTGTCCGCCGCGGAGCAGCTCGCGTTCGACCAGTTGCCCTCGCTGATCGTCACCGCCGGCCCGACCGCCGCGCTGCACGTGATCGCGCAGTTTCCGCCGGCGGCGAAGGAGTCGCCCGAGCTGGCGTACGTGCGCGCGCTGGCGAACTGGGCGCGCTGGGACTTCCACGCGATGCTCGCGCAGTTCGAGCGCGCGGTCGCCGGCTTCGCCGCGCGCGGCGACGCGCAGCGCGGCCGGCTCGCGCGCGCGCAGCGCGTGATGGGATTGATCGCCTACGGCCGCATCGAAGAAGCGGCCGAAGAACTCGCCCGGCTGCGCAACGAGCCGCTGCCGATCGACACGCGCATCCTGGTGCTGAACGCCGAGTTCTGGCTGGCGATCGACGAGTGCCGCCATGCGGCGGTGGCGCCGCTGGTCGGCGAAATGCTCGACCTGCTGCAGCGGGTCGATCGCATTGATCTGTGGTACCAGACCACGCCGCCGCTGCGCATGCCGGGGCTGCCGGGCATCACGCCCGTGCTGGAGCGGCACGCCGAATTGATGCTGCGCGTGGCCGGCGATGCGCCGACGCCGCTGCGTGCGCTCGGACTGCTGTCGCAAGCCTGGTGCACGCTGTGGCGCGGGCGCATCGGCGAAGCGCAGACGTTGATGGAGCGCGCGCGCGAGGATGCCGCGTGGAGCGGACAGAGCGGCGCGGTGCGCGCGCACCTGCTGGCGCTGTCCGCGGTGATGGCCGCCGTGCGCGGCGATGCGCGCGCGGCGGTCGAAGCGGCGCGCGCGCTATCACACGTACTCGAGCAGCGCGCCGAGCGGCTGGCATCGCTACCTGCTGGCGATCTTCAGCGGGCGCGTGGTCGCCGCCTGCGGCGGCGCGGACGACCTGCGCGAAGCGCTCGCGCGGGTCGATGCCGAACGCGCGCTGCTCGGCGCGGGTGCGGCCGCACGCGCCGCTCCGCCGCGCGAGCTGCCGCTGCGCGCGCGGTTCGCCTGGCTCGAAGGCCGCGCTGACGAAGCGATCGAACGCTGGCGCGAAGCGCTCGCCAACGAAGAGGCGATCGACATGATGGGACAGGCGGTCGAGACGCGGCTGCGGCTCGCCGCCGCGGCGCTCGCGCGCGGCGACGCGCGCGAGGCGGCGCATTGCCTCGTCCCGGTGTTCGCGCGCGCGGGCGCAAACGGCGGGCCGGGCGGTGCGCTGCTCGCCGGCGAACCGCTGCGCTTGCTGGCGGCGGCGCGCTGGGGCGGTGCGCTGCCCGAACCGCAGCAGGCGCAGCTTCGCGCGTGGTCGGCGCTGGTGGCGGCCGAGCGCGTCGCTCCGGCGGGCGCGCCGGCCGATCGTGCGGCGGCGCCTGCGGCTGCCCAACCGCTGAGCGCACGCGAGCTCGAAGTGCTCGCGCGCATCGCCGCCGGCGACAACAACAAGCTGATCGCGCTCGCGCTCGATCTGAGCCTGCACACGGTCAAGCGCCACGTCGCCAACATCCTCGGCAAGCTCGGCGTCGATTCGCGCGGCCAGGCGGCGGCCTGGTACCGCGCGCGCGTCCGCTGACTCGTTCACCCCCCTTTTGAAAGGGGGATGAAGACGGACGCACCTTCGGTGCGTGCGCGACAGGCTGCCTCCTCGATCCCCCTTCAAAGAGGGGAGACTGGCCCGCCGGTACCCGCGATGGCTCTCCGCCCCGCGCGCGATGGCTCTTCCGGTCGATGCGCGGCGGGCTACCGCTCGCGACACTGGCGAACCTGCGGTGCGGCTGTTCCGCCCGCGATCGACGGAGTCCGCGATGTCCTTGCACACGAACCCTACGAACCCCGCCAGCGTGCAGGAGCGCACGCAGTGGCTGATCCAGGGCGCGATCCGCCGGCTGATCGCCGAAGCACGCGAGGCGCGGTTGCACGCGGCGGCGGCCACCGAATTCGCCGGCGCGCGCGCGAGCTTCGCGCCGCCCGCCGGCGGGGCCGCCGAATGAAAAGTGCGCCGGTGATCGCCGTCTTCGGCGCGACCGGCGCGCAGGGCGGCGGGCTCGCGCGCGCGATCCTCGCCGATCCGAAGCGCACGTTCCGCGTGCGCGCGATCACGCGCAAGCCCGAATCGCCCGCGGCGCGCGCGCTGGCGCAGGCGGGCGCGCAGATCGTCGCGGCGGATCTGGACGATCCGCCGAGCGTGCGGCGCGCGCTGCAAGGCGCGCAGGGCGCGTTCTGCGTGACCAATGCGTTCGAGCACGGATCGCCGGAGCGCGAGCTGGCACAGGCCGAGGCGATGGCCGAAGCCACTGCGCGCGCGTCGGTGGCGCACGTCGTGTGGTCGACGCTGGAGGACACGCGCGATTTCGTCGCGCTGGGCAGCGGCGCGCTGCCGGTGCTCGACGGCCGCTACAACGTGCCGCACTTCGACGCGAAGGGCGAAGCCAACCGCTTCTTCATCGACCGGCGCGTGCCGACCACGCTGCTGTACACGCCGTTCCAGTGGGACAACCTGACTCGCTCCGGCATGGCGCCGCGGCGCGACGGTGACGGCCGGCTCGTGTTCGCGCTGCCGATCGGCGAACGCGTGCTGCCGGGCATCGCCGCCGAGGACATCGGCCGCTGCGCGTTTGCGATCTTCGCGCGCGGCGAAGCGCTCGTCGGCAAGGCGATCGGCATCGCAGGCGAGCATCTGACCGGCGAACAGATGGCCGAGCAGCTCGGGCTGGCGCTCGGCGAACCGGTGCGCTACGAAGCCGTCGCGCCGGAGCAGGTGCGTGTGCGCCCGACGCCGTCCGCGCCGGGCAGTTCGCGGCGATGTTCCGCTTCGTCCATGACTTCGAGCGCGTGCATTGCGACGCGCGGCGCGTGGACTGCGCGCGCGAGTTGAATCCCCGCTTGCAGACCTTCGCCGCGTGGCTCGCCGCCCACCGGCATCGCATCCCGCGCCATTGAGCGCGCAACCTCGAAAGGAGCTTCGCCATGAAACACCAGCTCATCGCCCTGCTCGTCGGCGCGACCGCAGTCGCCGCGATCGCCGCTTCGCCCGGCACGCTCAGCTTCACCGCAGCGCAGCCGATGCAGTTCGCCGCGCAGACGAACGAAGCGCAGTGCGGCCGTTGATGCCGCGGCCCGTGCCGCGCGAGCTGCGCGCAGTCGACAGACGCGCGCGCTCGACGGCGCGAATGCACGAACCCCCCCTTTAAAAAAGGGGGGCCAGGGGGGATTTCTCGATCGCCCGCATGGCGACGCTGCGAAATCCCCTTCCGGTCCCCCTTTACGAAAGCGGGATCGGGACGGACGCACCTCCGGTGCGTGCCGAGGTCGGTCCCCCTCGGTTCCCTTTTCGGGAGGAAAGAAGCCGCGTCGCCTCAAGCTTCCGTATTGACCATCCAGCCGACGCCGAAGCGATCGGTCAGCATGCCGAAGCCGGGCGACCAGAAGGTCTTGCCGAAGGGCATCGTGACCTTGCCGCCGTCGGCGAGCGCCTTGAACAGCCGCTCGCCCTGCGCGACGTCGGACGCGGCGATCGACAGTGAAAAGCCCCCGGGCTTCGATTGCAGCGTGCAGTCGTCCGACGCCATCACGCGCGTTTCGCCGATGCGGAAGCTCGCGTGCATCACCTTGTCGTCCCAGCCGGGCGGCACCATGCCCGGCGGCGGCGGTTCGGGCGCTTCCTTGTAGCGCATCAGCATCTCGAGCTCTGCGCCGAGCGCTTTGCGGTAGAACTCGATCGCTTTCTCGCAGGTGCCTTCGAAGAACAGATAGGGTTCGACCTTCATTGCGTATGCCTCCTTGGGTTGGGGGTGCCGCGCGCGCGTCTACTTGCCCGTCTTGCCGCGGCCTTCGATCTGCTGGCGCAGCCGTTCCTCCTGCGCGCGCAGCTCGGGCGTGAATTCGGCGCCGAAGTCCTCCGCTTCGAACACCGGCCGGATCTCGAATTCGGATTCGCCGGGCATGGGATTCGGGCAGCGCTTGACCCATTCGACCGCCTCGTCCATCGACTTCACCTGCCACAGCCAGAAGCCGGCGATCAGTTCCTTCGTCTCGGCGAACGGCCCGTCGTAGACAGTGCGCTGCGACCCCGAGAAGCGCACGCGTTTGCCTTTCGAGCTCGGGTGCAGGCCCTCGCCGGCCAGCATGATTCCCGCCCGCACCAGTTCCTCGTTGAACTTGCCCATCGCCGCCAGCAGCGCTTCGCTCGGCATCACGCCGGCTTCCGAGTCCTTCGTGGCTTTGACGATCGCCATCACACGCATCGTTGTCTCCGTTTCGGTTCCGATTTAGATCGCACCGTCACGTACGGCGGCGCGGCCCGCATTCGTGCAGGGTCGTCGAACGGGCAGGCGCGAATTCGACACCGCGCGATAGTCGCCCCGCATCGGTGCGGTTGGAAATGAGTATTGGATCTGCGCGCGATCGACGGCTACAAAGCCGCATCGATCGCAGCGCGGCGCGCTGGCGACTCGCCCGCACAGGCGCCCGGCCGAGAACGTCCGGACCGCCGGCGGCATACAGCGCCCGCCCGCAGCGCGGCGCCCTCCAACGTCGTACGAGGAGAACACCATGCCCGATGAAACGAAATGCCCATTCCGCCACACCGCCACCGCCGGCGAGGTCAAGTCGATTCGCGAATGGTGGCCCGGGCGGCTCGATCTCCGCATCCTGCGCCAGAACTCGCCCAGGTCCGACCCGATGGGCGAGGGATTCGACTACCGCAAGGAGTTCCTGAGCCTGGATCTCGGTGCGGTCAAGCGCGACCTTCGCGCGCTGATGACGGACTCGCAGGACTGGTGGCCGGCCGACTACGGCCACTACGGCCCGCTGTTCATCCGCATGGCGTGGCACAGCGCCGGCACGTACCGCATCGGCGACGGCCGCGGCGGCGCCGGTGCCGGCCAGCAGCGCTTCGCGCCGCTCGACAGTTGGCCCGACAACGCCAACCTCGACAAGGCGCGTCGGCTGCTGTGGCCGATCAAGCAGAAGTACGGCCGCAAGATCTCGTGGGCCGACCTGATGATCCTCGCCGGCAACGTCGCGCTCGAATCGATGGGTTTCAAGACGTTCGGCTTCGCCGGCGGGCGCGAAGACGTGTGGGAACCGGACGAATCCGTCTACTGGGGCCCGGAAGACAAGTGGCTGGAGGACAAGCGCTACTCGGGCGACCGTCAGCTTGAGAACCCGCTCGCCGCGGTGCAGATGGGACTGATCTATGTGAATCCCGAAGGGCCGAACGGCAATCCCGATCCGGTGGCCGCGGCGCGCGACATTCGCGAAACGTTCGGCCGCATGGCGATGAACGACGAAGAAACCGTGGCGCTGATCGCCGGCGGGCACACCTTCGGCAAGACCCACGGTGCCGGGCCGGCGAGCCACGTCGGTCCCGAGCCGGCGGCGGCGCCCATCGAGGCGCAGGGCCTGGGCTGGTTGAGCTCCTACAGGAGCGGTAAGGGCGCGGACGCGATCACCGGCGGACCCGAAGTGACGTGGACGCCGACGCCGACGAAGTGGAGCAACCACTTCTTGGAGAACCTGTTCAAGTACGAATGGGAGCTGACCAAGAGCCCGGCCGGCGCCTACCAGTGGGTCGCCAAGAATGCGCCGGAGACCATTCCGGACGCCTTCGATCCGAAGAAGAAGCACCGGCCGACGATGCTGACTACGGACTTGTCGCTGCGCCTTGACCCGGCGTACGAGAAGATCGCGCGGCGCTTCCTGCAGCATCCGGATCAGTTTGCCGATGCGTTTGCGCGCGCCTGGTTCAAGCTCACCCACCGCGACATGGGGCCGCGCGCCCGCTACCTGGGACCGGAAGTGCCGGCCGAGCAACTGATCTGGCAAGACCCGATCCCCGCGGTCGACCATCCGCTGATCGACGCGCAGGACGTCGCCGCGCTGAAGGCGAAGATCCTCGCCGCCGGGCTGACGATTCCCGAACTGGCCTACACGGCGTGGTCGTCGGCCGCCACCTTCCGCGGCTCCGATAAACGGGGAGGCGCCAACGGTGCGCGCATTCGGCTGGCGCCGCAGAAGGACTGGGAAGTCAACCAGCCCGCGCAACTGGGCAAGGTGCTGAGCGCGCTGCAAGGCGTGCAGCGCGAGTTCAACGCGCAGACCAAAGGCGGCAAAAAAGTATCGCTGGCGGACCTGATCGTGCTCGCGGGCTGCGCGGCGGTCGAGCAGGCGGCGAAGAACGCCGGCTTCTCCGTGACCGTGCCCTTCAGTCCGGGCCGCATGGATGCGCGTCAGGATCAGACCGACGTCGAATCTTTCGCGGTGCTGGAGCCCGTCGCCGACGGTTTCCGCAACTACGTGAAGGGCAACGCCGGCGTGCCCGCCGAGGCGTTGCTGGTGGACAAGGCGCAACTGCTGACGCTGACCCCGCCGGAGATGACCGTGCTGGTCGGCGGCATGCGCGTGCTGGATGCCAACTTCGGCCGCGCGCCGCACGGCGTGTTCACGCGCCGGCCGGGTTCGCTCAGCAACGACTTCTTCGTCAACCTGCTCGACATGGGCACCGAGTGGAAGCCCGTCGCGAGCGACGCGGGTCTGTTCGAAGGGCGCGACCGCAAGACCGGCGCCGTCAAATGGACCGCCACGCGCGTGGACCTGATCTTCGGCTCGCACTCCGAGCTGCGCGCGCTGGCCGAGGTGTACGCCGGCGCCGACGCGCAAGAGAAGTTCGTGCGCGACTTCGTCGCGGCGTGGAACAAGGTGATGAACCTCGACCGCTTCGATATGACGGCGAATTGACCGCCCCGGCCACGGCGCGATCGGCCGATTCGCGCCGTGGCTCAGCCGCCGCTGAGCGCCTGCACGATCAGCAGTTCGTCGTCGGGCGCAAGCGGCGTGCCGAGATCGAAGACCGGCGCGCCGCGCACGAAAAACCGCACGTGCCGGCGCGTGCGGTCCTGTTCGTCGACCATGCGGAAGCGGATGCCGGGATAGTGCCGGTCCAGATCGGCCAGAACCTCGCCGAGCGTGGCGCCGTGCGCGTCGACCCAGGCCGCGCGCGTGTAGTCGCGCAAGGGGCTCGGGATCAGCACCCTCATTCGAGCGTGGCGGCTTCGACCGCGTAGATCTTCGCGGACGAACAGCGCGGGGTCGCGACGCAGCGGCAGTGCTTCGACGCATCCGTCGTGATCGCCACTGCCATGCACGCAGCCAGCGGGGTGTCGCAGACCGGCGCTGGTTCCATCTGGCCGGGCGCGGCCGTCCATACCGGCGCGGCGCTCGCTCGGATAGCATTGTCGACGGGGATGCGGTACGGCGAACGCGAACAGCGGAAGCGCTGGCAGCCTCCTCGGACCAGGTGAGCGCGGGCGTGAGCGAACTGACCACGTTGATCGAGTTGGCGCGCCGGGGGGATCGACCCGCTGTCGACCGACTCTACGAGCTGCTTTATGGCGAGCTGCGCGGCATTGCCCACGCCAAGCTGCGCCGCAGCGAAGGGCTGACCCTGCTCGACACGACGGGGTTGGTGCACGAGTCGTACCTCAGGCTGGTGCACGCGGGGCAACTGCAGATCACGGATCGCCCGCACTTCCTTGCCTATGCGGCGCGAGCCATGCGTTCCATCGTGGTCGACTTCGCGCGGCGCCAGCAGGCGCTGCGACGCGGCGGCGATCATGTGCAGATGACGCTGGACACGGCAGCCGCGAATGCAGCAGGCTCGGACGACACCGAGGTCGAGGTACTTCGCGTGCACGAGGCGCTGGACGAGCTGGCCGCGATCGACGAGCGGCTCGTCAAGGTGGTCGAGATGCGCTACTTCGCCGGCCTGGATGCGAAGGAGATCGCCGACAGCCTCAACGTCAGTTCGCGCACGGTCGAGCGTGATTGGGAAAAGGCGCGCATGTACCTGTTCACGTTTTTGAAGTAGCGCGGCCGCTGGGCCGCTGACAGTGCGCCGGCGCATGTGCGTGGCAAGCGACGAAGCGCGGTATGGGCAAGACGGAATCGGGTGAGCGCGAAGACTGGCGCCGAATCTTCGAGCTGATCGAGGCCGCGCTCGACATGGCAGAGCCTGAGCGCGCCGCTTGGATGGCGAGGTTAGAGGCGAGCGGGGAGCGCCTCGCGCCGCGACTGCGCGCGGTGCTGGACAGCCGCGCCAGGATCGAGACCGCCAGGTTCATGAATGCACCGGCACGATTGACGCTTGTGCCGGAGGCGGTGGCCGTCTTGCATCCGGGCGCTGTCGTCGGCGCTTATCGGCTGGTGCGCGAACTGGCCGCGGGCGGCATGGGCACGGTCTGGCTGGCCCGGCGGGCCGACGGAATGTTCGACCGCCCGGTGGCGCTGAAGCTGCCTCACGCGGGACTTCCCGGCAACCCGTTCGCACAACGCTTCGCGCGCGAGCGCGCGATCCTGGCTGCGCTGGCGCACCCGCACATTGCCCGTCTGTACGACGCCGGCGTGAGCGAGCACGGGCAGCCGTTTGTCGCGCTGGAGTACGTCGACGGCGAGCCACTGACCGTTTATTGCGACCGCGCCGGCCTCGGCATCGCGGGGCGTGTCCGCCTCTTTGTCGACGTGCTGCGGGCCGTCCAGTTCGCCCATGGTCGGCTGATCGTTCACCGCGACCTGAAACCAACGAACGTCTTGGTCGACACCGAAGGTCAGATCAAGCTGCTGGATTTCGGTATTGCCAAGCTGATCGGCGACGACGACCAGGGCGACTTGACCCTGCTGCACGGTCGCGTGGCCACGCCCGCGTATGCATCGCCCGAGCAGATCTCGGGTGGTCCGATCGGCGTGGCGAGCGACATCTACTCGGCGGGTGTCGTGCTGTACGAACTGCTGACCGCGCAGCGACCGTACCGGCTGGGGCCCGACGGCCGCGCGGGACTGCAAGCGGCGATTGCAGAAGGCCGCATCGTCGCGCCCGCTCAGGCGCGGATAACCGACGCGGCGGCGGCGGCGCGCGCAACGACGCCGCGGCAGCTCAAGGCGATGCTCGCCGGCGACCTCGGCACGGTACTGAGCAAGGCGCTGAAGCCCGCGCCGGCCGAACGCTACGCGACCGCGGAGGCCTTTGCGCAGGATCTCGAGCACTGGCTGCGCCACGAGCCGATCCGCGCACGGCCAGACACCGTGTGGTATCGCGCGCGCAAGTTCGTCGCGCGCAACCGTTTCACGGTGGCCACCGCCGCCGCGGGCATCGCCGCTCTTGCTCTCGGCTTGGCCGCGGCGCTCTGGCAGGCGCAGCAGGCGCGTCAGCAGGCCGCGCGCGCCGAAGAAATCAGGCGCTTCGTACTGACGCTGTTCGTGGATGCAAATCCCGTTCACGGCGGCAGCGCTGAACTGCGCGCGGTCGATCTGCTGTCGCGTGCACGCGAGCGCATCGAACGCGAACTGCAAGGGCGCCCGCGCGAGCAGGTCGAACTGCTGTGCACGGTCGGCGTCAGCCTGTCGAATCTGAGCGCGATCGCCGAAGCGCGCGCCGCCTACGAATCGGCGGCGCGCATTGGACCGATGCCCGCCGGCTGCCTGGTCGACCATGCCATCGTGCTGATGGCTTCGGACGCGCTGGACGCGGCGGCGCGCCTGCTGGCGTTGGCGGAGCCGGAGCTACGCGCCGCCGCCCCGAGCGTCGAACTCGGCAAGCTGCTGAGCAGCCGCTCGGCGCTGCTGCGGATCCATCGTGACTTCGATGCCGCGCTTGCCGCGGCCGCCGAAGCCGCTGCCGTCACCCGTGCGGCGACGCATGACGGCTCGCGCGACCACGTGAACACCCTGCTGCAGCTCGGCCGTATCCAGTTCGCGGCGGGGCGCTTCGAGGATGCGGTGGCCACGGCCGAAGAAGGGCTCGAGAAGCTGCCACGCGCGGTCGGTACGGCGCAGCACCCGGACATGCCGCTGTTTCGAGTGATCCGCGCCAGCGCACTGTCCGAACTGGGTCGGCACGACGAGGCGGTACGCACATTCGAGGCGGCATTGCCCGAGATCGCGCGGGCATTCGGTGTCGAGTCTCAGGAACAGGCTCTCTTGAATTTTGAGTGGGTTACCGGGCATGAGGGTTGACCGCGGCGAA
>CAZIJU010000086.1:0-16508 GCA_964539745.1 uncultured Burkholderiaceae bacterium
AACAAGGTTGCGATTGTCACCGGGGCCGCTTCCGTTTTGTCTGCGGCCGCCGCTGCGCGGCTTGACTTCGCGCACCGCGCGAAGTCAGCCTCCGACGAAACCCGAGCCCGGACGGAGCTTCGATGAGCACGCCGCGTCTTGCGAACAAGGTCGCCATCGTCACCGGCGCGGGCTCGGGTTTTGGTGAGGGCATTGCCAAACGATTCGCCGAAGAAGGCTGCGCGGTCGTCGTCAACGATCTGGCGCGCGAGGCGGGCGAGCGCGTCGCGGCGGCGATCCGCGCCGCCGGTGGGCGCGCGCAGTTCGCTTTCGGCGACGTGTCGAAGAGCGCCGACGTCAAGGGGCTGCTCGACGCCGCGCTCGCGCACTTCGGCCGCCTGCACATCGTCGTCAACAACGCCGGAACGACGCACCGCAACCGGCCGCTGCTCGAAGTCGACGAAGCGACGTTCGACCGCGTCTACGCGGTCAACGTCAAGAGCATCTACTGGACCGCGCAGCACATCGTTCCGTACTTCCGCACACAGGGCGGCGGCTGTTTCGTCAACATCGCGTCGACCGCCGGCGTGCGGCCGCGCCCGGGGCTCGTCTGGTACAACGGCAGCAAGGGCGCGGTGATCGTCACGAGCAAGGCGATGGCGGTCGAACTCGCGCCCGACCGCGTCCGCGTCAACTGCGTCAACCCGGTGATCGGCGAAACGGGCTTGCTGGAGGACTTCATGGGCGCACCCGACACGCCGGAGAACCGCAGGAAGTTCCTCGCGACGATCCCGCTCGGGCGCTTTTCGCGGCCGCTCGACGTCGCCAACGCGTGCCTGTACCTCGCCTCGGACGAGGCCGAGTTCGTCACCGGCGTCTGCCTCGAAGTCGACGGCGGCCGCTGCGTCTGACGCGCTCACCGCGGCGCCGCTTCGGCGCGCGGCGTCACGCGCAACCCGACGCGGCGGATCGTTCCGCCCGCGGCCTGCCGCACCGTCAGCACCACGCGGCCGACGGCGATGCGGTCGCCGACGGCGGGCCGGCCGCGCAGTCTTGCGCGCAGGAACTCGCCGACCGATTGCTCCGCCGCTGCATCGGCCGGAATCTCGAGCCCGTAGTAGTCGCGCAGATCGCCGAGCGTGGTCGCCGCGTCGAGCGACCACTCGGGAATCGCCGGCGCCGGTGCGAACAGCTCCTCCAGCTCGCCGACGGTTTCGTCGCGCGCGAGCACGGCCACCACGTCGCCGGCGGCGAGCGTCGTTCCGGCAATCGAGTGGCCGCCGCGCACGATCTCGACTACGCGCGCGCCGCCGGGAAGGTCCAGCTCGTCGAGCGGACGCCCCGCCACACGCGCCTCAGGCAGCACGCGAAGCTGGACGAGCTCGCGACCGTCGCGGCTTCCTTCGATCGCCTCGGCCGACAGGATCGGCGAGCCCGCGGGAACGACCACCTGCGCCAGCCGCGCGGCGAACGGCAGTGACGCGCCCTGCGCGAGCAACGACAGCAGTACGGTGAAGAACGTGAGATGGAACAGCAGCGCGGCTTCGGCGATGCCGGCCATCAGCGGAAACAGCGCGAGCACGATCGGCACCGCGCCGCGCAGCCCGACCCAGCCGATGAACGCGATCTCGCGCAGCGAGTAGCGGAACGGCGCGAGGAACACCGCGACCGCGACCGGGCGCGCGAACACGATCAGCCCCACCCCGATCGCGAGCGCGCCCGGCGCCACGCGGGCCAGATCCTTGACGTCGGCGAACAGCCCGAGGATCAGGAACATGCCCGCCTGGGCGAGCCATGCCAGCCCGTCGCTGACGCGCAGCACGTCCTCGGTCACGTGCACGCGCCGGCGCGCGACGATCATGCCGGCGAGAAAGATCGCCAGGAAGCCGCTGCCGCCCAGCAGGTTCGTCGTCGCGAAGATCAACAGTCCGCCCGACTGGATCAGCAGCGCGTACAGGCCCTCGGTCACGCGCACGCGCGCGATAATCTCGGCGAGCACGCGCCCGAGCAGCCAGCCGCAGCCGAGCCCGACGCCGAGCTGCAGCGCGAACATCGGCAACAGGCTGGCGGCGCTGGCCTCGGGGAGCCGGATCAGCTCGATCATCGCGAGCGTCAGGAACACCGCCATCGGGTCGTTGATGCCGGATTCGACCTCGAGCGTGGCACTGACGCGCTCGTTCAGCCGCAATCCGCCGGCCCGCAGCAGCGCAAAGACGGCGGCGGCGTCGGTCGAGCCGACGATCGCGCCCATCAGCATCGCGTAGCGCCAGTCGAAGCCGAGCAGCACCGCCGCAAACAGCCCCACCAGCACGGCGGTCAGCACGACGCCACCGGTGGCCAGCGCGAGCGCGGGCGCGGCGACCATGCGGAAGGTCGACGCCCGCGTGTGCAGGCCGCCGTCGAGCAGGATCACGGCCAGCGCGACGTTGCCGATCAGCGCCGCGGTGTGCGTGCCGATGACTCCCTCCGGTGCGCCGGGCAGCTCGGTGGCGAACAGGCCGACCGCGAGGAAGACCAGCAGTGCCGGCACGCCGAACCGCTGCGACAGCGCCGACAGCAGGATGGCGACGAACAGCAATGCGCCGGCCGCCAGCAGGACTTCGTTGATCACACCCATGGGCGCATCAGACCATGCGCCGGGGCGCCCGCTCAAGTGCGGCGTCCTACCGATGCCCGCCGGTGCGGCCAGGCTTTCGGCGATCAACGAGATCGCGCAGAAAGAACGTCAGCGGCGGAAGGTCGACGAACGAGGGGGCTCCGCCCCCTTGTAAATCCCTCGACTTCGGAACGCTGACGCTATCGATAAACGAGATCGCGCAGAAAGAGCGTCAGCGGCGGAAGGTCGACGAACAAGGGGGCTCTGCCCCCTTGTAAATCCCCCGACTTCGGAACGCTGACGCTATCGATAAACGAGATCGCGCAGAAAGAGCGTCAGCGGCGGGAAGTAGGTCACGACCAGCAGGCAGCCGAGCACGACGGCGACGAAGGGAACGAGCCTCGTGACGATCTGGTCGAGCGAGATCTTCGCCACCGTACACGCGGCGAACAGGTTCACGCCGAACGGCGGCGTGATCATGCCCAGCGCCAGATTGACGACCATCACGATGCCGAAGTGCACCGGGTCGATGCCGAAATGCGCGGCGACCGGCGCCAGAATCGGCGCCAGCACGATGATCGACGCCGAGGTCTCGATGAACATGCCGATCAGAAACAGCGCGGCGTTGACGCCGAGCAGGAACAGCTCCGGCGACCGCAGCACCTCCTTCAGGAACTGCCCGATCTGCTCGGGTACGCCGGCGCGCGTGATCAAATACGCGAACAGCCCCGCGTTGGCGATGATGAACATGATCACCGCGGAAGAGATCACCGAGCGCTTCAGGACTTCGAACACCTGGACTGGCTTGACCTCGCGGTAGACGAACACGCCGACGAATAGCGCGTAGAACACCGCGACGACCGACGCCTCGGTCGGCGTGAACACGCCCCCGTAGATGCCGCCCAGGATGATCACTGGCATCAGAAGCGCCCACGCCGCGTGGCGAGCCGCGACGAAAAACGGCAGCCGCCCGTCACCGTCCTGCTTGCCCCAGCCCTGCCGCTTGCAGTACAGGTAGACGAACAGCATCAGCGCGCCGCCGATCAGCAGCCCCGGGCCGAAGCCGGCGATGAACAGTTCGCCGATCGACACCTCGGCCGAGACGCCGTACAGGATCATCGGGATCGACGGCGGGATCACCACACCCAGCTCGGCGCTGGTGGCCTGCAGCGCGGCCGCGTAGTTCTTCGGATAGCCGTGCCGGATCAGCGCCGGGATCAGGATCGCGCCGATCGCGAAGGTCGTCGCCACCGACGAGCCCGATACCGCGGCGAAGATCATGCAGGTCAACACGCAGGTCATCGGCAGCCCGCCCTGCACGCCGCCGACGACCGACTTCGCGAAGTCCACCAGCCGGCGCGAGATGCCGCCGGTTTCCATCAGGTTGCCGGCGAGGATGAAGAACGGGATCGCCGCGAGCGGGAACTTGTCGATCGCGGTGAACATCTCCTTCGGGATCGCCAGCCACGGCAGCTCGGTGAAGCCCGCCACGCCGACGAAGGCCGCCAGCCCGATCGACACCGCGACCGAAATCGACAGCGCGAAGCACAGCAGCATCGTGACGAGCATCGCGATCGACATGGCGCTGCCTGCTGTGCTTCGCTGCGCGGTCGGCTACTGCTGCGCTTCCAGCTCGCGCTGGATCGGATCGAAGTAGTGCGCGATCACGGCGAGCATCGAGAAGCTCGCGCCGACCGGCAGCGCGAGGTAGGCCCAACTGATCGAGATCGGCAGCGCGGCGAAGGTCTGGAAACGGATGCGCCACGCCAGGTCGAAGCCGACCCAGGCGATCAGGCCGAGGAAAAACAGCGACGCGCCGAGGATCGCGAGCCGAACCGCGCGCCGCAGACCGCCGCGCGCAAGCCGCAGCAGCACGTCGACCGACACCAGCGCACCCTGCCTGAACGCCGCCGCGACGCCGAGCATCACCATCCAGATCAGCAGCCGCCCGATCAGCTCCTCGGTCCACGGGCTCGGCTGATTGAACACGAAGCGCATCAGCACCTGGTAAAGACCCAGGCTGGCGACCACGCCCAGCAGCAGCGCCGCCAACGTCCAGACCGCATTCGTGACGATGCGATCGATCGCGAGGATCCACCTGCTCATGCGCGTTTTCCGGGATCGCGCCTCTCGCTCGGCCACGCCCGGCGGCGCGCCGGAATAAGGCGGCCGGCGTCGTTCCCGCGCAGGCGGGAACCGAGCGTCTTTGCAGCGTTGAAATGGATCCCCGCCTGCGCGGGGATGACGCATCCGTTTCCGTTCGCCGCGCGGCTGCGCCGCTCGCTCACGGACGGATGCGTCACTTCACGTCCTGGATGCGCTTGATCGCATCGGCGCCGAACTGCTTGGCGAACTCGGCCCATACCGGCGTCATCGCCGCGCGGAAGGCCGCCCCGTCGACGTTGGTCACGACGTTCATGCCGGCCTTGCGCAGCTCGTCGATGCCGTTTTTCTCGTCCTCGTTGACCTTCCTGCGCTGCGCGGCGCCGCCCGCCTTGCCGGCCTCGGTGAACGCCTTCTTGTCCGCATCCGACAGTCTGTTCCAAAGCGCCGGCGACATGATCAGCAGCGCCGGCGAATAGACGTGGCCGGTCAACGAAAGGTGTTTTTGCACCTGCGCGAACTTCGCCGACAGGATCACCGGGATCGGGTTCTCCTGGCCGTCGACCGTCCCCTGCTGCAGCGCTGTGAACAGCTCCGGAAACGCCATCGGCGTGGGCTGGATGCCGATCGACTGGAACGCCTGGATGTGCACCTTGTTCTGCATCGTGCGCACTTTTAGTCCCCTGGCATCCTCGGGTTTGACGATCGGCCGCTTGCTGTTGGTCATGTGGCGAAAGCCGTTTTCGGTCCACGCCAGCGCGATCAAGCCCTTGGCCGGGAACTTGGCGCGCAGCTCGTCGCCGATCGGGCCGTCGAGCACCTTGCGCGCGTGGTCGTAGTCGCGGAACAGGAACGGGATGTCGACGATGTTGACTTCGGGGACGAAGTTGCCGACCGGACCGGTCGAGGTGTTGACGATGTCGAGCGTGCCGAGTTGCACCGCTTCGATCATCTCGCGCTCGCCGCCGAGCGCGGCGTTCGGAAACTGCTGGCACTTGTAGCGGCCGGCCGTGCGTTTCTCGACCTCCTCGCAGAACACGGTCGTGCCGACGCCGTAGTGCGACTGCGGCGTGGTCGCGTA
Organism: uncultured Burkholderiaceae bacterium; assembly: GCA_964539745.1. Taxonomy (GTDB): domain Bacteria; phylum Pseudomonadota; class Gammaproteobacteria; order Burkholderiales; family Burkholderiaceae_F; genus DSNY01. The sequence continues at coordinate 5,760 of CAZIJU010000086.1, forward strand.
GCCGATCTTGACCGTCGTCTGCGCGGCCGCAGCGGCGCAGGCGAGCGTGGCGGCGGCAAGCAATGCATGGCGCAAGCTGTTCATTTCATCTCCTGTCGTCGTGTGCTTCTATCGTGTGCTGCTACTCCGGCGCGCGGAGCCGGCGAAGTCTCGTGACCGCCACCGGCCTTGTCAAGCCGACCGCCACCGCTCAAATGGTGAACTCGCGCAGCGCGCCGCGCGGCGCGATCGCCGCTTCGCCCGCATCGGTTTCCGCGAGCAGGTTCGCGTAGCCGAGCGCGGCCTCGCGATATCGTCGTGCCGCCTCCTGCTCGTCGCCGACGGTTTCGGCGAGCTTGCCGAGCGCGAGCAACGTCGCCGGATGCGGCTGCGCGCGCAGGCTCTCCTCCAGGTAGGTGCGCGCCTTGCCCCAGAGCTGTTCGCGCAGGCACAGCAGCCCGAGGCAGCGCAGCAGCGCCGGATCGCCGGCGTGATCCCGCAGCCAGCCCTCGGCTCGCTCGATGCGCTCGCGCGCTGGAAAGTCGTAGGTCTTCGCGTACTCGTCGAGCAGCCGCGGATCCCACGCCTTCTCCAGCGCCGTTTCGATCGCGGCGCCGGCCGCACGCCCGCGCCCGGCGAGGTTCAGCAGCCGCGCCGCTTCGAGCGCGAGCTCCGGGATGCGGCGATCCTCGGCCGGAATGCGGCCCCATGCCGCTTCGAGTGCGGACGGATCGTGCCGGCGCTGCGCGAGCAGTTCGCGCCACGCCAGCACCTTGTAGCGCGTGGCGACCGCTTCGTGCAGCGCGTTGTGCTTGGCGAGCAGGCGCACGCCTTTGAGCACCTCCTCCCAGCGGCCGGCCTGCAGGTTGGCCGCGAGCGCGACGCGCGCGGCGTGGATGTGACGACCGCCCGACGCCTGCAACGCATCGAGCGCATCGAGCGCGCGCGCGTGTTCGCGCGCTTCCGTCCACATCTCGGCGCTCGCGACCAGCCGCGCGGTGTTCAACTGTGGATCGGCCTCGGCCCGCGCCAACCACTCGTCGCGCCGCTCGTGCTCCTGCATCCGGTGCGCCGCGCGCGCGCCGATCAGCGCCGCAAGCCCCGCCAGCGCGGGCGCGTCCTGCGCCGCGCGCGCGGCGCGTTCGGCGCGCGCAAAGCGCCCCTCGAGCAGCGCGCGCAGCGCATCGCGCAGCGCACGCTGGCCGCCGACCTCGGCGCGCCGCTCCCGATACAGTCTCACGCGCGCGGGAAAGTCGGCGATCTTCTGCACCGTGCGCGCGATCCAGTACACCGCACCGAGCAGCAGCAGCGCCAGCAACAGGAACGAATTCAGCGACAGATCGATCCGGTACGGCGGCAGCAGCACGACGACGTTGCCGTCGTTGAAGCGCGCCGCGAGTGCGGCCGCCACCGCCGCCAGCGCCAGAACCAGCGCCCAGACGAGCGTCTTCATCGCGACGTCGCCGGCCGCAGCGCGCGCAGCGCACCGAGGCTGTCGTTCAAGGCCGGCAGCTCGACGTTCAGCGTCGCTTGCGCGATCTGTCGAAGCTGCAGGGCAGCGCCCGCGGCGGCCGGGTGTTTCGTATCGAAGTAGCGCGCGAGCAGCGTCTGCGCCTCGGCGAGATCGGCGCGAAACAACCGGTCGTTGCGCGCGAGCAGTGCGAGCCGCGCATCGAGCAGGCGCAGCCGCAACTGGTGCCGCACGAGCTGCTGCTGCGCCGCGGTCAGCAGCAACGCCTCGGGCGTATCGACCTCGCGGATACGCACCAGGTCGCCGAACTCGCGCGCGAGCCACGCGCGCAGCCGTGCGGAGAAGCCGTCGGCGGCGGTCTCGCCGCCCTTCTTTTCCGCGTCCGCCCTCGTCTGCGCCGTGCGCGCCGGCCGCGCAGTCGCCTCGGCCAGCAGCGGCCAGGCGTCGACGCCCTGCGCGATCTGGTCGAGCTTCAACGCAAGCCCGGTCAGATCGACCGCGGGTACCGCGCGCAGCCGCTCGATGTCGCGCCCGATCGCGCGCCGCAGGTTCACCAACTGCGGGCGTTCGAGCCGCGCCAGCCGAGCGTCGGCGCTTTGCAGCGCCGCCAGCGCGGAGGCGACGTTCCCGGTGACCCGCAGCTCCTGCTCGGCGAGCGTGACGAGCCGCTCGACTTCGATCAGCGCGGCATCATCGCGGCCGCGGGTGAGTTCCAGGTAAAGCTGATCGAGCGCGGCGCGGCTTTCCTTGACGCGATCGAGCTCCTCCTCGAGCCGCGCGATGCGATTGCGCGCATCTGCGGCCGATCGCGCCGACTCGGCGAGCGCGGCCGCTGTTTCGCTCTCGAACCGTTCGAGCTGCTGGCGCAGCCGCTGCGTTTCGCGCAGCTCATAGGCGAGCATCAGAACGACGGCGCCGACGAGCGCGAGCGCCCCCATCCGTCGGGCCCAGCGGCGGGGCCGCGGCGCGGGCGGCGTAGCCACAGGCGGGGAAGTTTCGTTCATGGCAAGGCGGCCGAGGCGCGCAAACGCACGCGCACGATCGACCTGTCGCGGTTGTACGGTCCCGGGCGTCCGGCTGCCGTGCGGTTCGACGCGATGCGCTTCAATCCGATTCTACTTGCGCCTCGAGCGCGGCCACGATGTCCGCGGCGCGCGGCGGTGCGAGCACGACGCGCGCGAAACCGGCCTCGCGCAAGCGCGCCGCGATGCGTCTATGTGTGGCGAGCGCGCAACCCGTGCGCAGCCATTCGCGCGTATCGGCCCGATCGATCTGTCCGACGAGGACGTCGACCGCTTCGCTGCTCGTGACGAGCATGGCCGGCGCGCGGCCGGCTTCGCGCCAGCGCCGCAGCGTCGCCAGTTCGTCGTCGCTCGCGCCGTGTGCGCGCCGCGAATACACGGCGACGGCCGTCACGCGCGCGCCGGCCTCGGCGAGCCGATCGGCAAGCCACTCGCGCCCGCCCTCCGCGCGCAACAGCAGCACGCGCCGCGGCCGGACCGCGGAACGAACGAGTGCGTCCCAGAACGCTTCCGACCCGGCATCGTGTTCATCGGTTGCGGCGGGCCCGATGCATCGCGCCGACGCAGCACCCGGGATCGCCTGCGCCACCGCACCCGCAGTGGCCGCGCCGACCGCGCCGATCGCCGTTCGTGCAGGCCAGGCGCCTTCGAGCAGCGCCGCGGTCGCGCGCACGGCGGCGGCGCTGACGAAGATCGCGAGGTCGAAGTCGGCGACCCGAGCAAGTGCCGCGCGCGCGGTCCGTTCGTCCGGCGCCGGTCCGATCTCGAACGCCGGAAGCCAAAGCGCGTCGAGCCCGCGCGCGGCCAGCGCATCGGTGAGCGCGCGCCCGCCCACGTCGGGACGCGTGACGATGATCGGCGGCGGCAGGGTCACGCCGCGAGCAGCCGCAGCGCGCCGCGCGACTTCAACTGCGCGACGACGTCCGCGGCGATGCGTTCGGGATCCGCGGGCGGCCCCTCGGCCTCTGCCTCGACGAATTCGCCGCGCGCAGCGTTGCCGACCAGCGCGCGCAGATGCAGCGTCGCGCCCTCGACCTCGGCATACGCGGCGAGCGGCACTTCGCAGCTTCCGCCGAGCCCGCGCGAAACCGCGCGTTCGGCCGCGGTCGCCGCGCGCGTGGCGGGATGATCGAGCGGCGCGACCGCGGCCGCAGCGGCGTCGGCACCCGCGGCGATCTCGATGCCGAGCGCGCCTTGCCCCGGCGCGGGCAGGAACTTCGAGGTCGGCAGGATCTGCCGGATGCGCTGCGCGAGCCCGAGCCGCTTGAGCCCGGCGGCAGCCATGATCAGTGCATCGAACTCGCCGCGGTCGAGCTTGGCGAGCCGCGTACCCACGTTGCCGCGCACCGGCCGGATGTCGAGCCGCGGATAGTGCGCGCGCAGCGCGAGTTCTCGCCGCAGGCTCGAAGTTCCGACCTTCGCCCCGGCCGGCAGCGCGTCGAGGCTCGCATGGCCCGGCGATACGAAGGCGTCGCGCGGATCCTCGCGCGCCATCACCGCGGCGAGGCGGAACTCGGGGGCGAGCTCCATCGGCACGTCCTTCAGCGAATGCACCGCGATGTGCGCGCGCCCTTCGAGCAGCGCGACCTCCAACTCCTTGATGAACAGCCCCTTGCCGCCGACTTTCGCGAGCGCGCGGTCGAGGATCTGGTCGCCGCGCGTGGTCATACCGAGCAGCTCGATGCGCATGCGAGGATGCAGCTCGGCGAGCCGCGCCCGCACGTGCTCGGCCTGCCACAGCGCGAGCGGGCTTTCGCGCGTGGCGATGATCAGCGTGTCCGGTGCGCTCATGCAGGATTTCGCTGCGGAAGGTCCGCAAGCCGGGATCTTATCGAGCATTACGAATCTTCGCGACACGACCGACCGCCTGGCGCTCGCATCCGTCGCCCTTCGTCATTCCGAGCCCCAACGCCACGATTGTCATTCCGAGCCGCAACCCCCCAATTGTCATTCCGAGCCGCAGGCGAGGAATCTCCACCGCTCGCAATGCCGAGATCCCTCGCGTTCGCTCGGGATGACAAGCCAGCGTCATTGCACCCCCGCCTGGCTTCATCATTCCGAGCGGCAACGCCTCCACTGTCATTCCAAGCCGCAACCACCAATTGTCATTCCGAGCCGCAGGCGAGGAATCTCCACCGCTCGCGACGCCGGGATCCCTCGCGTTCGCTCGGGATAACGATGGGGAGTCATTCCAAGCCAAGGCGAGGATTCTCGCCGCACGCGACGCCGCGATCCCTTGCGCTGCTCGGGATGACGGAACCGGTGCCCACACGGGCGACGCGAGCTTGCGGGAGTCGCGGTGCCACGAGCTTGCGTCACTCTCAATCAACGAATCGCCGCACCGGGCGCTCTCCGCACGTAGGTTGACGTCGTTCTTGCGCCTTTCCGGCTCGGCCACTGCGTTTGCTATCGTGCCGCGCGATGACGACCGGCAATGACGCTGCGCTGCGCGAGAACATCCGCCTGCTCGGGCGGCTGCTCGGCGACGTGCTGCGCCGCTATGAGGGACCGGCGATGTTCGAGACGGTCGAAAGCATCCGCCAGACGTCGACCCGCTTTCGCCGCGACGGCAACCCCGAGGACGCCCGCAGGCTCGACGCGCTGTTGAAGCGGCTGTCGCGCGACGCGACGATCAGCGTGGTGCGCGCGTTCAGCTACTTCTCGCATCTGGCAAACATCGCCGAGGATCAGCACCAGGTGCGCGAGCTGCGCCGGCTGAAGCGCGCGGGCGAGGCGCCGCCCGGCAGCCTCGCGCAGACGGTCACCGTGCTCGGCGCGCGCGGCGTCACCGCAGCGCGGGTGCGCGAGCTGCTGGCGAACTCGACGGTGATGCCGGTGCTGACCGCGCATCCGACCGAAGTCCGCCGCAAGAGCATCCTCGACACCGAGCGCGAGATCGCGCGGCTGATCGACGCCCGCGAAGCGGCCGACGCCGATCGCGTCGCGATCGACGAAAGGCTGTTCGCGCTTGTGGCCACCCTGTGGCAGACGCGCATGCTGCGCCCACAGAAGCTCACGGTCTTCGACGAGATCGTCAACGCGCTGTCGTACTGGCGCAAGACGTTCATCGGCGAGCTGCCGGCGCTGTATGCGGACCTCGAAGCCGCGCTCGGCGCCGACACGCTACCGCCCTTTCTTGCGCTCGGTACCTGGATCGGCGGCGACCGCGACGGCCATCCGCACGTGAGCGCCGAGACGATGCGCGCGGCGCTGCGCGCGCAGTGCGAGACGGTCCTCGAGCATTACGCCAACGAGGTGCACGCGCTCGGCGCGGAGCTGTCGATGTCGGCGCTGCTGTGCCCGGTCGATCCCGCGCTGCAGGCGCTCGCCGATGCGAGCCCCGATCGATCGACGCAGCGCGCCGACGAACCGTACCGCCGCGCGCTGACCGGCGTGTATGCGCGGCTCGTCGCGACCGCGCGCGACTTCGGCATCGAACTTCGCGTTCGGCCCGCGCTCGGGCAAGCCCCGCCGTACGAACGGGCCGAGGACTTCGCCGCCGATCTGGCCGTCGTCGCGCGTTCGCTCGAGCACCACCGCAACGCGCCGCTGGCGCGCCATCGGCTGGCGCCGCTCGCGCGCGCGGTCGACGTGTTCGGCTTCCATGGCGCCACGCTCGACCTGCGCCAGAGCTCCGACGTGTTCGAAGCGGTCGTCGCCGAGCTGTTCGCGGCGGCCGAAGTCTGTCCCGACTACGGAAGACTGTCCGAGGCCGAGCGCGTGCAGCTTCTCGCGCGCGAGCTCGCGCACACGCGGCCGCTCGTGTCCCCGCACCTTGCCTACTCCGAGCGCACGCGCGGCGAGCTCGCGGTGTTCGACTGCGCGCGCGAGCTGCGGCGGCGGTTCGGCGCGCGCGCGATCGACAAGCACATCGTCTCGCACGCCGAGAGCCTGTCGGACCTGCTCGAGGTCGCGCTGCTGCAGAAGGAAACGGGCTTGCTCGCCGGCAACGAGCTGCGCCGCTGCGCGCTGATGATCGTTCCGCTGTTCGAGACGATCGAAGACCTGGAACGCGCGCCGGTGATCATGCGTGACCTGCTCGTGCACCCGGGCCTGCGCCACCTCCTCGTTCCGGCGAACCCTGCCCCCGCGCAGGCGGGGGGCGGCCGCGCGCTGCAGGAAGTCATGCTCGGCTATTCGGACAGCAACAAGGACGGCGGCTTCCTCGCGTCGAACTGGCAGCTCTATCGAACGACCAAGCGGCTGCAGCGCGTGTTCGAGGAGCACGGGGTGCAGCTGCGGCTGTTCCACGGCCGCGGCGGAACGGTCGGCCGCGGCGGCGGCCCCAGCTTCGAGGCGATCCTCGCGCAGCCGCCGGGCAGCGTGCGCGGGCAGATCCGGCTGACCGAACAGGGCGAAATCATCCAGGCCAAGTACGCCGACCCGCGCATCGGCCGGCGGCATCTCGAACTGCTGGTGTCCGCGGTGCTGCAGGCGAGCCTGCTCGAGGACCCCGGCGCGCGCGACGCGCACGCCGACTTCGAGGCAGCGCTCGACGAGATCGCGCGCCACGCGCATCGCGCGTACCGCGCGCTGGTGTACGAGACCGAGGGCTTCGCCGGGTTTTTCTTCAGCGCCACGCCGATCGCCGAGATCATGGAGCTGAACATCGGCAGCCGCCCGGCATCGCGCAAGGCGACCGGCCGGATCGAGGATCTGCGCGCGATCCCGTGGGTGTTCTCCTGGGGGCAGTGCCGGCTGCTGCTGCCGGGCTGGTTCGGTTTCGGCAGCGGCATCGCGGCGTACCTCGCCGGCGCTGCCGGCGCCGCGGCGAAGCGCTCGCGGCTGAAGCTGCTGCAGGACATGCTCGCGCGCTGGCCGTTCTTCCGCGCGCTCGCGTCGAACATGGAAATGGTGCTCGCGAAGAGCGACCTCGCGATCGCGAGCCGCTACGCGCGGCTCGCTGCCGACAAGAAGCGCGGTCAGGAAATCTTCGCCGCGATCCGCGACGAGTGGAAGCTGACGATGAAACACTGGCTCGCGATCAGCGGACAGAAGCAGCTCCTCGAATCCAACCCGGAGCTCGCTCGCGCGATCAAGAACCGTATCCCTTATCTCGACCCGCTGAATCACCTGCAGGTCGAGCTGATCAAGCGCCATCGCGAGGGACAGACCGACGAACGCATCAAGCGCGGCATCCACCTGACGATCAACGGGATTTCCGCCGGGTTGAGGAATACGGGGTAGTCGGCGCAGCGGCTTGCGCGCGACGCGCGGCGATTTCGCGCGATCGGCGCTTCGTGCCGCTGCGCGCGACCGGGCGCTTCGCGCCTACCGTCCCTTCATGTGCGCCGGCACCTCGAGCCGCCTGGCGAGTCGCGCGAGCAGCAGCGTCAGCACCAGATAAACGGCCGAAATCGCGAGGTACGGCTCCCAGTAGCGCGAATACGCGCCGGCGACGGTCCGTGCGGCGAGCGCGAGTTCGGCCAGTCCGATCGCCGACACCAGTGAAGAGTCCTTCGTCAGCGTGATCGCTTCGTTGACGAAGGCCGGCATCATGCGCCGGGTCGCTTGCGGCAGCACGATCAGCCCGAGCGTGTGCGCGTAATGCAGCCCGAGCGCGTGCGCGGCTTCAACCTGGCCGCTGCCGATCGAGACGATGCCGGCGCGGAAGATCTCGGCGATATACGCGCCCGCGTTCAGCGTCAAAGCGAGCGCGCCGGAGAAAAACGCGCCGTGCTGCTGGCGGAACTCGAGCGCCGCTTCGCCGGAGAGCAGCAGCCCGTGCTCCGGATGAATCAGTGTCGGCATCAGCGCGAAGTGCACCAGCAGGATCTGCACGAACAGCGGCGTGCCGCGGAAAAAGGTGACGTACGCGACCGAAATCCACTGCGCCGGCAGCAGCAGCAAGCGCGCGCGGCGACCGGGCGGCGCCAACGCGCCGCGCGCGCTGGAAACGACGCCGACCGCGAGCCCGAGCGCCATGCCGGCGCCGACGCCGATCAGCGTCAGCTTGATCGTCATCCACAGCCCCTCGACGAACAGAGGGGTGTAGGGGACCAGGATGTCCCAGCGCAGGTCCATGACCGGCCCGCCGCGTCGGACCTAGGTCGGCCGCGCGGCTATTTCTTCGCCTCGGTCGTGCCCGGCTTGGCGCCGAAGTAGCGCGCGTAGATCGCGTCGTAGGTACCGTCGGCCTTGATGTCGGCGAGCCCTTTGTTGATCTTCGCGAGCAGCTCCGCGTTGCCCTTGCGCACGGCGATGCCGTAGCGCTCGGGCTGAAAGGCCGGGTCGTTGACCATGCGGAACTTCGCGTCCTTGTTGTTGGTGACGTAGTTGACGACGACGCCGTTGTCGGCGACCACCGCGTCCACACCGCCCGACTCCAGTTCCTTCAAAGCCAGCGGCGTCGACTCGAAGCGCTTGACGTTGGTGCTCGTCTTGCCGAGCAGCTTGCTGACGACCTCGTCGCCGGTCGTGCCGGTCTGCACGCCGACCTTCAGCTTCTTCAGGTCGTCGAACTTCGCCACCTTCGACTTCTCGGGCACCGCGATTAACTGGTGCGCATCGAAATAGGGACCCGAAAAGTCGATCGTCTGCTTGCGCTCGTCGGTGATCGTGATCGCCGAAACCAGCAGGTCGCGGTCGCCCTGCGCCAGCGTGTTGAAGATGCCTTCCCACGGCGTGTTGACGAACTTGACTTCGAAGCCCGCCTTCTGCGCGATCGCGCGGACGACGTCGATGTCGAAGCCGACGATCTCCCCCTTCTCGTTCTGCGACTCGAAGGGCGCGTACGCGGCGTCGGTGCCGACGACGAGCACCTTGGCCGGCGCTGGGGCCGGCGCCGCCTTCGCGGCGTCGGCCTTCGGCGCCGGTGCCGACGCCTGCGGCTTGCAGCCGGCGAGCAGCAGGCCTGCCGTGATCAGGCCCGCGGCACCGATCAGAGCGCGACGTGTTGCGTGTTGCATGTTCTCCCTCCGCGTCAACATCCTTGTTGGAAGCGCAGATTGTCGCGCAATTGCGTTGGCCGGACGGCGCGCCTGCGCCGGCCGCGGCGGCGATTTGCGCGTACGAGACAGATCGTGCCGTCTTTTTGGGGCTTCGTGCGCGGCAAACGCGACTTTGCTGGCTCGGCTTGGGACAATGCGCGTCGGGTTCGATTCGCGAACTGTTGTGACTGCGACGGGCGTCGCAGCCGCTTATCCGGGAGAGTAAGAGTGAAAAAGCACGTTCAGCTTTGGCTGGGAGTCGCAGTCGGGACCCTGGGTGCCGCCGCACACGCGCAGACCACGTCGAACGCGACGATCTATGGCCGCATCAACACCAGCATCGAAAGCCAGAAGGTCACTGGTGTCGAACGCACGACGGTACTGCAGAACAACGCTTCACGCTGGGGCATCAAGGGAACCGAAGATCTCGGCGGCGGCCTGCGCGCGCTGTACTTCCTGGAAAGCGGCTTCAACTCCGATACCGGCGTGATGACCAACAACTTCGGCCAGGGGACGAGCGGCAGCCTGTTCAACCGCGAATCGTTCGCCGGCCTGTCCGGCGGCTTCGGGACGATCCGCGGCGGGCGTATCACCAGCCCGTTGTATTTCGCGTCAGCCGACTACGTCAGCATGCACAACCACGACACCGGCACGTCGTCCGACGCGCTGTTCAACTTCTTCGCTACCGGCGTCAACAACAACAACTCGGTTGCGTACAAGACGCCGAGCTTCGGCGGCGCGGACGTCGAGGTGGCCTATTCCTTTGCGGCCGGCTTCTTCCCGACCAATCCAGCCGGCTTTACCGAGTTGCCCGGGTCGAACAACCAGCGCAACGTCCAGGTCGCCGTCAACTACGTGGGCGGCCCGCTGCATCTGGGCGGCGGCTATGCGCAGATGAAGGACCGCTCGGGAACCCCCGAGGTCAAGGACGAAACGACCGTGATCCGCGCGCTCTACGAGATGGGGCCGTTTACGGTGGGGGGCTACTACGAGCGGTCGAAGTTCGACTTCGGCCCGGGCAGTCGCCGCAGCCGCAACAACGTTCGCCTCGCCGGCATGTACACGATGGGGCCGTCGGAATTCCACGTGAACTACGGCATGGCCGGCGACTTCAGCGGCCTGTCGAACACCGGTGCCAACCAGTTGACGGTCGCCTACAACTACAACCTGAGCAAGCGCACCAAGGTCTACGCCTTCTACACGCAGGTCGACGAAGACAGCAACGGTACGTTCTACGTCAGCGGTACGCCGGGCTCGAAGTTTTCGTCGGTCGCGCTCGGACTGCGGCACAACTTCTGATCGCCATCGGCGCCGCCCCGAGCGGGCGGAGGCCAGCTCACCGACGGCC
>CAZIJU010000087.1:0-16502 GCA_964539745.1 uncultured Burkholderiaceae bacterium
GCGCACCGCGCCACCGGCGCGCGAAAATCGATCATTCATGAAATATCCGGGCTAGCGCGCGCGGCCGTCCTGCTGCCCCGCGCCAGGCGCGGGGGCCTGCGCGCCGGCATGCTTTCCTGCGAAGGCGAGATCCACGAGGCGGCCGGCGACAACGCCAAGGCGCTCGCCGCCTACGAGCGTGCGGTATCCGTCGCCGAGGCGGAAAGCGACGACGAGATGCTCGCCAACGCGGTCCATCTGCGCGGCTGGCTGCGCGGCGTACTCGGCGACTATGCGCTGGGGCTGTTCGACCTGCGGCGGGCGCTGGCGCTGTACGAAAAACTCGATCTGTCCGAGCACGAGCGCACCGTCGTCAACGGCATCGCCACCATCTACAACCGCATGGGCGACCACGCGCAGGCGCAGTACTACTACGAGCAGACGCTCAAGGCGCAGCTCGCCTCCGGCCTGCAGCGTGAGGCGATCGTCACGCTCTACAACATCGGTCGCACGCGCGAAAACCTGCAGCAGTGGGACGGCGCGCGCGCCGACTTCGCAAACGCGCTCGATATGAGCCGCAAGCTCGGCTACGCGCGCGGCGAGGCGTACGCGTTGCGCGGCCTGGCGAGCGTGGACAACGCGCAGGGCAACGCCCGGCGCGCGCTGCAGCGCCTCGAGCAGGCGCAGCGACTGAGTGCACGCCTGCCGGACGCGCGGCTGCGCGCGCAAATCGACCTGCAGCGCGGAATCGCATTGCGGCTGCTCAAGCGCTACGGCGCAAGTGCGGCTGCGCTGAACGACGCGCTTGCGGTGTTCAGCGGCGCCGATTCACTCGCCGAAGTGGCGGCCACGCACGCGGCGCTCGCCGATACGTACGCCGACATGGGCGAATGGCGCGCCGCGTACGAGCATCAGCGCAAGCTGAAGGCGAGCACCGACCGCCTGCATGCACGGCAACTCGACCAGCGCGTCGCCTGGCTGAAAGTCGAGTTCGACATGGCCGCGAAAGACAAGGAGAACGCGCTGCTGCTGCGCGAAAAGGCCGCAAGCGATGCGGCGCTCGCCGAACAGCGGCGCGCCGGACGGCTGCAGGGGCTCGTCATCGCGCTCGCCGCGTTGCTGGCGGGCCTGCTTGCGGTTCTCGTGCTGCGCCAGCGCCGAGCGAGCCGGCAAATGCGGGCGCTGGCGATGACCGATGAGCTGACCGGCTTGCCCAACCGGCGACGTTTGCTGCAGCAACTTGCGCAAATACTGGACACCCAAGGCGCCCCTTCGTGTGCGCTGCTGATTGCGGATCTGGACCACTTCAAGCCGATCAACGACGCCTACGGCCACCTGATCGGCGACGAGGTACTGAAGGCGGTCGCTGCGGCGCTGAAGGACGCCGTGCGCGAGCCCGCGTTGCTGGGGCGCCCCGGCGGGGAGGAATTCCTGGTCGTGCTGCCCGGCAACGGTCTGGAAGCCGGGCGCTTCGCGGGAGAACGCGTCCGCGAGGCGGTTTCTGCGATCGACGCGCGCCGCTGGTTCAAGCATCGGACGCTGACCATCAGCGTCGGCGTGACCGCCGCACAGCCGGGGGCGGACACGGTCAGCGCCGCCCTGAGGCGTGCCGACGAGGCGCTTTACGCGGCGAAAGCCGCCGGACGCAACTGCGTGCGAACGCGCGAACCGCAGACGCCGCTGCGACTTGCGATTCGGCGCCACACGGCCTGAAGCGGGTCGCGCGCTTCAATCGAACGCGAAGCTGTAGACGAGATCGATCGCGTTTTCGGTGCCGGCGCGCGCGATCACCGAAAGGCGCTGCGTCAGCCGGTAGCTCAATTGCACGACGTTGGTGGTCCCGGTCGTCGCTTGTTCGTAGCTCAACGTCAGCGCGTCCGACAGGCGCTTGCCGATCGTGACGATCTCGCCGCCCAGAGTGGTGGTGTCGCCGCGCACGCGCCCGGCGACGGACTGGCGCGGCAGCAAGGATCCGCTGCCGCCGACATCGGCGGTACGGATGCTGAGCTCGTCGATGCCAAGCCGGCGAGCGAGCTGGGTCGGCACACCTTCTCCGCTGCCGCCCAGCAGTCCGATCGCGGCGCGCGCGAGCGCGACGTTGTCGCCGCGCGTCACTTCGGCAGGACGCCCGAGCACCAGCCAGGACAACGTCTCGAAGTCGGGCTGCGGCGGATCGGAATAGAGCCGAACGAGCGGATTCGCCGCGGTGCGAGTGATCGTGACGCCGACTTCGATCGGCAGCCCCTTGCGCAGCGCCAGGATGTCGAGCCCCGGGTTGTCGATCGGTCCCTGGAAGTTGATACGGCCGCGTTCGATGGTGAGCTTCTGACCGTAACCTTCGTAGGTGCCGTCGCGCGCCTCGACCGTGCCGGTGGCGCGGATTACGCCGCGCCCTTCGTGCCGCACGCGCAGCGCCCCCTCGAGGCGCGTGTCGACGCCGCTGCCGACCAGAACGAACGCCGGACCGAGATCGATGCCAAAGTCGAAGTCGAACGTGACGCGCGGTTCGGCCGCGCGGCGCGGCGTGTCGGCGGCGCGCACGACGATCACGTCGTCCGAAAGCGCGGGCACCGTCGGGCGCGCGATATCGATGTAGCCGGCGTTGGCGACGAGCGCACCGTCGAGCCGCACGCGCTTGGGCGAGAACACCATGTTCGCGCCGCCGGTGCCCACGGCCCAGCGGTCGCGCTGCTGCAGCAGCGGAAAGCGCACGAACTGCACCTGGACCACACCTTCGAGCTCCGGCAGCTTCACGCGACCACTGGCGTCGAGCCGACCGCTCGCCTGCGCACCGAGCGCCTGCCTGACGCGCCGGTCGTCGGGTACGAAGCGAGGCGGGCCGCTGAAGCTGACCGAGTCCAAGACGATCTCGGCGGCACCGCGCTCGTCTGCGACTACGCGCGCTCGGACTGTGCCGTTGTCGAGCCGCACACCCTGTTCGATCCACGCGATGCGCAGCCCGTCGGCATTGACGAAGCCGCTGGCGCGCGGCGCCGCGGGCGTTCCGGCGAGCTGAAGGTTCGCCTGCAGCGAGCCACCGACGCGGATGCTGTCGCGCAGATTCACCGACAGAAATGGATTGATCCACGCCACCGAAGGGACGCTCGCCTCCAACGCGCCGCTCCATGGCCGCTGGGGCGCCAGCCGCCACCCCCCGGCGTCGCCATCGAGGTCGGCGCGCAGCACGGCGGTGACCGCACCGACCTCGGAGCCGCGGGCGATCGCCCGCGCCTGCATGCGATTGGCGCTCACAACGGCCTCGGCGCGCAATTCGGTCAGTCCCATCTTCACCCGGCGCGTGACCGAGCCCGTGTACACGTCGCCGCCGGTGCGCTCGATCAGCACGCGCCCGTCCAGCGTCTGCGCCGAGCGCAGGCTCCACTCGCCGCGCAGTGCGAGCGGCGCCTCGCCCGCGGCCGCGGTCGCGGCCAGCACGAGGTCCTCGAACGCGCCGCTGGACTCGAGCGCCGTCGCCTCGGCGCGGTTGCGCCACTGCAACCGCGCGTCGATCACGCGCGCGCCGTGGACGCGAAGCTGCGCCGGCCCAAAATGTCCTGCCTCGGCGCCGGCAGCCAGTTCCGCCGGCGCCACGAGCGCAGCATCGAAGGCGCCGCCGGCGCTGGCGCTTTCGACCCGGCCGCGCCATGCGCCGCCGCCCGGATCCGCCTTGTCGGCCTGCCAGCCACCGACGAGCACGGCGGCGAGCGGATCGCCGTCCGCGGTGCGCGCGGCGAACGTGACCCGATGGTCGCGCAGCGTGCCGGCGGCCTGCAGCTCGGCCTCCGACAGAGACAGCCGCGTGCCGCGCGGATGCCGATGGTCGCGCAGCGCGACCGTGGCCTGCAGCGCGCCGTCGGCGCCGCCACCATAGCGAAGCCGCGCATCCAGCCGGCCGATGCGCTGTCCGTCGTAGACGATGCCGCTCGCTTCGGCGCTGGCGTCGATTGCCGGTGCGCTCAAGGTCCCCGAGACAACGGCGCGCGCGCCGATCGCGCCGCGCAGCGGCAGCCCAAGGTCTTCGATCGCCGGCGCGTTCAGCGTGATCTCGAGGTTGCGCGCGTTGCCGCCGGCGGTCGGGCCGAGCCCGCCGTGCACGGTGAGTGCAGCCGAGCGCATGGCGAGATCGGCGTCGATCTGCACCTCGTCTTCGCCGAGCCAGCGGGCGTCGACGTGCCCGCGCAGCGGCCAGCCACGCACGGTGCTGTCGGCGAGTGAGGCGCGCAGTGTGGCGCGCGGCGCCGGCCGCAGCACGCCTTCGGCGCGCACTTCGCCGTTTAAGCGCGCGTCGGCGCCCTTGACGATCAGACCCGGATCGAGCTCGTGCAGTGTGCCGCTCACGGAAAAGGCGCGCGCGTCGCGTTGCGACAGCTCGCCCGTGAGCTGCGCATACCCGCCGTCGAGCCGCAGTCGTCCCTGCTGCAAAGCGATGCGGTCGGCGTCGATCCGCAAGTCCGCGTCGAGGCTGAAAGGCGGGCGGCCGGGTGCCGCGCGCGCACGCAGTTGCGCCTGTACGCGCGTGCCATCGGCGGCGGACTGCGCCGCCAGGTGGCCGTCGACGCGCATCGGTTGCGCCCGCGTGTGGATCGTTGCGGGATCCACGCCGTCGAAGTGCGCATCGACGTCCCAGCGCGGTGTCGTGCGCTGTTGCCAGTCGAGGGCGAAGCGCCCCGCCGCCGCGCCGCGCGCGAACACGGCGCGCGCGTCGTCGAGCGCGAGCGCTGCGGCGTGGGCGGTCAGCCGGCCGCGCAACTCGAGCACCGGGATGCGGCCGGCGTCCACTGCGCCGGGGCGGCGGTTGGACAGATGCACCGTGCCCGTCAGCGTGAAGGTGTCCGCCGCGATCGGCCGAAGCTGCGCGCGGAGCTCGAGTTCGGCCTGCGGCGCGCCCGCGAGCCACGCTGCGGGGTTGATGCCCGCAACGTCTACATCGACCGACTGCAACGCGCTGGCAGCGAACGGGGCGATGCGCGCGTGCAGCGCGCCGCGTGCGGTGTAACGGGGGCCCCCGCTGACGCCCGCGTGCAGTTCGAGTTGCTCGAGCGAGTCCAGTGCGCGCCAGGTCGCCTGCACGGGCGCGTCGAGCGCGGCCGGCTCCGTGCCACCGCCGCCGACGACCAGTCGCGAGACCAGCGTGCCGCCAGCATCGATCGGAAAAGGCCGTGTCGGACCGAGCGTGCCGACGACGGTGAGCCGGTTGCCCGCGATCTCGGCGGCGAAGCGTCGGACCTGCGTGCCGCGCGGGCCGAAGGCGAGCGCCGCATCGATCGAATGCATCCTGAACATCGGCTGCTCGCGTTCGATCGCGAATTCGCCGATGCGCAGCGTGTGTGCGTCGATGGTCAACGGCGCTGCGATGCGCGCCGGAACCGATGCAGGCTTCGCGCTCGGCGACGGCGGCAGGCGCACGGCGACCCGCGTTGCGGACAGTTCGGCGAACGTAAGCTGCCGCGCCAGCGGCGCGAAAGCTTCGATCGATCCGCGCAGGCCCGCCGCGACGGCGACGGTACCGTCGCTTTCGATGCGCAGCTCGTCGATCTCGAAGGTCGTGGCGAACGCCCCGCGAATTCCGGTCGCGGTGATCCGCTCGGCAAGCAGCGCGTCGACGACGCGCACGGCGAGCGCCACCCCGCCCGCGCTGCGGACGAACCAGGCGGCGCCGGCAGTGAGCAGCGCCGCGACCAGCACGAGGAGCCCGACCGCGGCCCAGGGCCATCGGCGGCGCGCGGCGGAAGGCTGCGGCGAGTCCATCGGGCCCGCCTCAGAACGCGATGGCGACCGCGAAATGCAGGCGCCAGCGCCCGCCGCTGCCATCCGGTCGGCGCTCGCCGTAGGCGACGTCGAGCGCCAACGGCCCCGCGAGCGTCTTCCACCGCGCGCCGAATCCCGCGCCGCGGCCGAAGGACAGGTCGTGCAACGTGTCGGCGGCGTCGCCTACATCCACGAAGAGCGCGCCGCCCCATTCGTTGCTGAACCAGTGAACCGTTTCGACCGATCCGACCGCGAGCATCGTTCCGCCCGGCCGCGCCGTTCCTGCGCGCGGGCCAAGCGCCTGATACGCGTAGCCGCGAACGCTACCGACGCCTCCGGCGGTGAACAGCAGATCCTTGGGAACGATGTCGGGGTTGTCGGCGAACGTGCGACCCAACTCGACGCGCGCAATCAGCACGCTGCGTTTCGGATCGACGAACGGCAGCGGCTGATAGCGCACGTAGCGCGCATGCGTGTACGTGAAGATGTTGTTGACCACGCTGCGCAGGATGTCGCGGTTGATGCCTGCGCCGGCCGTGCCGGACAGGATGTGACCGCGTCGCGGGTCCGTGACCTCGTCGACCGCGCGCCGCGTCCACGTGTAGGTGCCGAAGACCGTGTCGCTGGTGACGCCCGGCACGTCGGGCGTCGATGCGTTGCGCCGCAGTTCGCGTTGCAGGTTCAGCGCCAGCCGCGTTTCGATCGCCGCGTCGTCCGCCTCGCGCAGGTGGGTGCGAGCCGCACCCGCGCCCCAGCGGTGCGTGATGACGTC
The DNA here is from genome assembly GCA_964539745.1 of uncultured Burkholderiaceae bacterium. Lineage (GTDB taxonomy): Bacteria > Pseudomonadota > Gammaproteobacteria > Burkholderiales > Burkholderiaceae_F > DSNY01. Next base: position 6,500 of record CAZIJU010000087.1, read on the forward strand.
CTCGATGTCGGAGCGCTCGAACAGCACCCCGAGCGAATCGAGCGCGCCGTTCGGTTTCGGCGGCAGCAGAAGGTCGCCGTAGACGATCGCGCGCGTGCGATCGACGCCGACGCCGGTTTGCAAGGTGTACGGATACCCGAAGATCAGCGCCTGCCGATACAGCGCCTCGGCGCGCGGCCCCGTGTTGGTCGAATAGCCGAGCCCGAAGCTCACGCGCTTGGTCTGCGCCTCCGTGACCTTGACCAGGATCGGCGCCCGATCGGCGCGCTGCGGGTCGGGTTCGACGACGACGCCGACCGACGAGAAGTACGGCGAACGCTGCATGCGGCGCTGGAATTCGAGCAACTGCAGCAAGTCGTAGCGGTCCCCGGGCCGGGTGGGGTTGAATCGTTCGATCAGCTCGCGGTCGTAGCGCTTCAGCCCTTCGATCTGCAGCTCGCCGACCGTGAACGGCGGACCGCTCGTGATCTCGATACGCAGCGAAACGCTGTGCGCGTCCGCATCGACCTCGGCGGCCGAATCGACGAGTCGGGCCGCCGCGTAGTCCTTTTCCTGCACCCGCGCCAGCAGGCGCGATTTCGCGGTCGACCAGACGCTGTCGCGAAAAGGCGCACCGACCGGCAGTTCCCATGCGGCGCGCAACTCGGCGATGCGCTGCGGCTGTGCTTCGATCGGGCCGCGCAGGATCAGATCGACCTTGCCGACGCGCGCACGCGGGCCCAAATCGATCCGCAGCACGTAACGGGCGCTGTCGACGAGGTCGCGCTCGATCCGGATGTCCGGCGTGAAGTAGCCTTCGGTGGCGATCGCGGCGAGCGCGTCCTCGCGCAGGCGGCGCAGAAGGCGCTCCTCGTCGGCCGTATCCAGATCGGCGTCGATCGCGACGATTCGCTGGCGCGCTTCGAGCACCTTGGCGAGCGCGACGGCGACTTCGGCCGGTGCGCCCGGTGATTCAAAACGCGCGAGCAGGCGCTCCTGTGCGGCAGCCGTCGCCGCAACGATCATGAAAACAGTGGCAAGCGCAGCACGCAACGGCAGGGAGTCGAACTCGTCGAGGTTTGATTCTAAGCAGCGCGCTGCGCTGCCAACGGGTTGAAATGACGCGGGCGGACCCCAAGATCCGGGCGAGACAAATCCGGTGGCAGCCCGAGCGCCAAGCCGGCAGCCCATCGATCCACTGAATGCAATGGTATCCAACCACGGAACGCGAACAGCATGCGCCTCGACAAGCTGACGACGAAATTCCAGGAAGCGCTGGCCGACGCCCAGAGTATTGCCAACGCCAACGACAACCCCTACATCGAGCCGGTCCATGTGCTGCTCGCGATGCTGCGCCAGCCCGACGGCTCGGCCCGGTCGCTGCTCGCGCGCGCGGGTGTCAACGTCGCGCCACTGACCTCCGCGCTCGAGGCGGCCGTCAAGCGGCTGCCGCAGGTGCAGGGCGGCGATGGCCAGGTCCAGATCAGCCGCGACCTGATGGCGCTGCTGAACCAGGCCGACAAGGAAGCGAGCAAACGCGGCGATGCTTACGTCGCGAGCGAACTGTTCCTGCTGGCGCTGGCCGACGACAAGAGCGAGGCCGGTCGCCTCGCGCGCGAGCACGGGTTGACGCGCCGCGCGCTGGAAGCCGCGGTCGAAGCCATACGCGGCGGGCAGAGCGTCGAGAGCCCGGAAGCCGAAGGCCAGCGCGAGGCGCTGAAGAAATACACCATTGATCTTACCGAACGCGCGCGGCAGGGCAAGCTTGATCCGGTGATCGGCCGCGACGACGAGATCCGCCGCGTCATACAGATCCTGCAACGGCGCACGAAGAACAATCCCGTGCTGATCGGCGAGCCCGGCGTGGGCAAGACCGCGATCGTCGAGGGTCTGGCACAGCGGATCGTCAACGGCGAGGTGCCTGAGACGCTGAAGAACAAGCGCGTGTTGACGCTCGATCTGGCCGCGATGCTCGCCGGCGCGAAATACCGCGGCGAGTTCGAGGAGCGCCTGAAGGCGGTGCTGAAGGAGATCGCTGCCGAAGAGGGTCGCATCATCGTCTTCATCGACGAGATCCACACGCTGGTCGGCGCAGGCAAGGCCGAGGGAGCGATCGACGCCGGCAACATGCTGAAGCCGGCGCTGGCGCGCGGCGAGCTGCACTGCATCGGCGCCACCACGCTCGACGAATACCGCAAGTACATCGAGAAGGATGCGGCGCTCGAGCGTCGCTTCCAAAAGGTGATGGTCGAAGAGCCGAGTGTCGAGTCGACGATCGCGATCTTGCGCGGCCTGCAGGAGAAGTACGAGCTGCACCATGGCGTCGAGATCACCGACCCGGCCATCGTCGCCGCCGCCGAGCTGTCGCATCGCTATATCACCGACCGCTTCCTGCCGGACAAGGCGATCGACCTGATCGACGAGGCGGCGGCGCGCATCAAGATGGAAATCGACTCCAAACCGGAGGCGATGGACAAACTGGAGCGGCGCATCATCCAGCTCAAGATCGAGCGCGAGGCGGTGAAGAAGGAAACCGACGAAGCCTCGCGCAAGCGGCTCGAGCTGATCGAGGCCGAGATCCGCAAGCTCGAAAAGGAATACGCTGACCTCGAGGAAATCCTGCGCGCGGAAAAAGCCGCCGTGCAGGGGGCGGCGCACATCAAGGCCGAGATCGACAGGCTGCGCGCGCAGATGAGCGAGCTGCAGCGCAAAGGGCAGTTCGACAAGGTGGCCGAGATCCAGTACGGCAAACTGCCGCAACTCGAGGCGCAACTGAAGGCTGCCGAGTCGGGCGGCGGCAAGAAGCAGGAATTCAAGCTGCTGCGCACGAAGGTCGGCGCGGAAGAAATCGCCGAGGTCGTCGCGCGCGCCACCGGCATCCCGGTGTCGAAGCTGATGCAGGGCGAGCGCGAAAAGCTGCTGAAGATGGAAGAGCGGTTGCATCAGCGCGTCGTCGGTCAGGACGAGGCGGTGCGCCTGGTGTCGGAGGCGATCCGGCGCTCGCGCGCGGGGCTGGCCGACCCGAACCGTCCGTACGGCTCGTTCCTGTTCCTCGGTCCCACCGGCGTGGGCAAGACCGAGCTATGCAAGGCGCTCGCGGAGTTCCTGTTCGACAGCGAGGAGCACCTGATCCGAATCGACATGAGCGAGTACATGGAGAAGCATTCGGTCGCGCGTCTGATCGGCGCGCCGCCGGGCTATGTCGGTTACGAAGAAGGCGGCCAGCTCACCGAACAGGTGCGCCGCAAACCTTACAGCGTGATCCTGCTCGACGAGATCGAGAAGGCGCACCCGGACGTGTTCAATGTGCTGCTGCAGGTGCTCGACGACGGCCGCATGACCGACGGCCAGGGGCGCACCGTGGACTTCAAGAACACGGTCATCGTGATGACCTCGAACCTCGGCTCGCACGAGATCCAGCGCCTCGCCGGACAGGACTACGCGATCATCAAGGAGGCGGTGCTGGCCGAAGTGCGGCGGCACTTCCGGCCGGAGTTCATCAACCGCATCGACGAGATCGTCGTATTCCACGCCCTGGACGCGAAGCACATCCAGTCGATCGCGCGGATCCAGCTCAAACGTCTCGAGCAGCGGCTCGCCGCGCAGGACATCAGGCTCGAGATCGGCGATGCGGCGCTGGCGGAAATCGCGAAGGTCGGTTTCGACCCGGTCTACGGCGCACGGCCGCTGAAGCGCGCGATCCAGCAGCAGATCGAAAACCCGATCGCCAAGCTGGTGCTCGAGGGCCGCGTCGGGCCGAAAGACGTGATCCCCGTCGACTTCCGCGACGGCCGCTTCACGTTCGAGCGCACCGTGCACTGACCCGCTACCGGCAACCACGCTCCGCGGTCCGCGCCTTCCCGTTCCCGGGTCGCGGCCCGCGGAGAACGGCCGGCTAGTGCAGCGGCCGCGCCGGCTGCTCCTGGCTGTCTTCGGGCGGCTCGGCGTGGACGGCGTGGCCCGCCGGGTTCGGAAACATCGGCGCGCCGCAGTCGTCGCAGTACTCCAGCGGGAAGCGGTGCGCGTGCGTCGTGATCCGCGTCACGCCGAGCGCGCGCAGCGCGGCCTCGATCTCCTCCTGCGCCTTTTCCTCGTCGTCGCCGAGCAGCGGCCAGACCACACCCTCGATCACCGCGTCTTCGTCGCTCGCGGTCGAGATCCCGACGCGGATCTCTTCGACACGTTTGTCCTCGAACGCGGCAATCGTCGCCTGCAGCGCCGAGGGCGCCAGCTCGTACGCGAGCTTCAGATACGACACGGCCGCTTCGAGGGAGAACTCGCGCAGATCGCGGTCGGCTTGGCGCAGTGCGGCGTGAAACGCGTTCGGCGCAAGCAGGCGGTAACGGCAGCCCGTCAGCATCGGCTGCATTGCGTTTCCGGCTTGTTCGCGGAACGCCGCGATCGCAGCGAGTTTGGCGTCGGGATCGACGCCCGTCTCCTGCCAGTGGTACAAGGCCGCGCCCTGCGGTGCGACGATGGCGGCGAGCAGGTAGCGGGTGTCGGCGAGCATCGCGACGGGTTCGCGCAGCGCCTTCGGGTCGATCTTCACGCGCGTGCCGTGCACGGCCGCGGCGAACAGCCTGTCGGCGAAGTCGCGCACCTCGCCGAAAGACTCGGGGAGCTGGTCGATCGAGAACAGATAGTCGGCGACGGCGATGCGCGTACCGCGTGCGGCCAGATGGCCGGAAATCTGAGCGGCGATGCTGTCGGCGAGCTGCGCGGGCAGCGTCGCCGTCGGCAGCTTGTAACGCGACCACGCGAGCAGCGGGACCGCGATCAGCAGCGCATCATGCGGTTTGCCGTCGATGTCGATCGTCGCGCTCTCGGCGCACGATTCCGCCAGATCGGCCAGATCGTCGTATGCCGTTGCGCTGGTGCGCGAGAGTTCGTCGAGCGCGGCCTCGATCGCGTCGTCGTAGCCACGCACGAGTCGATCATTGATCAGTTCGACGAGCCGGCGCTCCCACAGCCGGTCCTCGATTCGGGTTCCGGACTCGGACAGCCGACGCGCGAGCTTGGCGAGCGTCTCAGCGTCGGCAGAGTGGCGCGCGCGGGAGATGTAGCGGTTGCGGCGCATGGTCGTTCCTGCGAATTGAAGTACGCAATTATCCCACCGCGGTGGTGCGCGGCGTTACGGCTGCCGATGGATGCGGGGCTGCGGGTCGGGTGCCAGCGGCGCGTCTGCGCTCCGAGCGCGGATGAATTCCACCAGTGCATCGATGTCGAGCGGGCCGCCGACGCGTTCGCGCCCTTCGCGGAAAACGCGAAAACCGTCTCCCCCCGCCGCCAGGAAACTGTTGACGGTGACCCGGTATCGATCCTCCGCGCGGATCGGCCGGCCGTCGAGCTGCATCGATCCGCGCACGATGCGGGCGCCGCGCTTGCCGCGCGCGCTCCACGCGTACGTGAATCCGGCCGACGGCTGCAGGAACAGCACCCGATCTGCGTCGCGGCGCCACTGCGCTTCGAGGATGCGTTCTAGCTGCGCGCCCGTGAGCGTCATCGTGACGAGCGTGTTGCCGAAGGGCTGCATCGCGAACAGATCACCGTAGGTGACGGTGCCGTCGGGGTTACGCGCGGCGAGATCCGTGCGCACGCCGCCGGGATTGGTAAATGCGATCTGCGCGCCGTTGGTGCGCGTCGCGGCGAGATGCGCGTCGGCGATCAGGCGGCCGGCGGCGTGGTCTCCGCCATCGCTGGCGCGCCGGTCGAAGGCGCCGGCGATTCGGCCGACCGGCCGCTCGGCAAGCGGCGCGGCGCGTTCCGCGTAGTGCGCCAGCAGTGCCGCGACGTGCGGCGCCGGCCGCAACGGCGGAAAGGCCGCGAGGACGTCGGGGTCGGTGTTACGGTCGTTCGGCACCGGCACATTGCGCGCGCGCGAAGCGACGATTTCACCGCTGGCGCGGTCGATCTCCAGATCGACGACCGAGACGAGACGCCCGAAGGACGCGCCCTGGATCACGATGCGGCCGTCGACGACGCAGCGGTAAGCGCGGTGCGTATGGGCGCTGAGCACGACGCCGATCGCCCTGTCGAGCCGCGCGGCGATGTCGAAGATCGGGCCGCGCGGGTTGACGCATTCGTCGATGCCGCCGTCGCTTTCGCCGCCTTCGTGGACCAGCGCGACGATCGTCCGCACGCCCTGTTCGCGCAGCTCGGCGGCGTAGCGGTTCAGCGTCGGTGCTTCGGCGAGGAAACGCCAGCCGGCGATTCCGCGCGGCGCCACAATGCCCGGCGTGGTCCGCGTGACCACACCGATGAAGCCGATGCGAACGCCGCCGACGGTGCGGACGAGGTACGGCGCGAACAGCGGATGGCCCGTGCGGTCGACGACGTTCGCCGCCAGAAACGGGAAACGCGCGCCTTCGTAATGACCGGACGGGTGCGCGCAGGTGGCGAACTCGCCGCGCGGCCTCGTCGCGCAGCCGCCCTCGACGAGCCGCCGCAGTTCGGTCACGCCCTGGTCGAATTCGTGATTGCCGACCCCGTTTGCGTCCACGCCGATCGCGTTCATCGCTTCGATCGTCGGTTCGTCGCGGAACAGTGCCGAGACGAGCGGCGAGGCGCCGATCAAGTCGCCCGCCGACAGCACCACGCTGGCCGGCTGTTCGCGCCGCAGCTCGTCGATGCGCGCGGCCAGGAACGCGGCGCCGCCGCTGCGTACGGCGAGGCTACGGCCCGCGTCGGCCGGATGCGGAACAGCGATCGTCAGGTCGCCGGGCAGCAGATGGCCGTGGAAATCGTTGAACGCGATGAGCCGCACGCGCGCGGGCTCCGACGGCTGCGCCCACGCCGCAGAGAACGCGAGCGCGAATGTGGCGAGCAGCCTGCAGCCGGCAAGGACGAATCGCATCGAAGAACCCTCCGGGGCGATTATCGATGCACGGACGCCAGCGGGGTGCTCTGCTATCTTCGCCGCATGAGCAGCACCCCGATTCGGGGCGACATCCGTAGCGATGCCGAGGTCATCGGCCTGGTCGGTCTCGCGCATGGCACGTCGCATTTCTTTCATCTGATGCTGCCGCCGCTGTTCCCGTGGTTGATGAAGGAGTTCTCGCTGTCGTTCACCCAGGTCGGCTTCCTGATGACGGTGTTTTTCGTGATCAGCGGAATCGGTCAGGCGCTGGCGGGCTTCGTCGTCGATCGGGTGGGCGCGCGCCCCGTGCTGTATTTCGGCGTAGGCACGCTCGCGGCGTCGGGTCTCGTGCTCGGGTTCGCGAACGGGTATCCGGCGCTCGTCGTCGCGGCCGCGGTCGCCGGCACCGGCAACTCGATCTTTCATCCGGCCGACTTCACGCTGTTGAACCGGCGCGTTTCGCCGGAGCGCCTCGGGCATGCATTTTCAGTGCATGGGCTTTCCGGCAATCTCGGCTGGGCGGCGGCGCCGGTGTTCATGGCAGGTATCGCGAGCGCAAGCGACTGGCATGCCGCGGCCTTCGCGGCATCCGCTTTCGGACTTGCCGTTCTGTTCACACTGATTGCCAGAGCCCCGGCGCTTGGCGACCAAGGTGCGGAACGCATCGTCGCGGTGCCGACGAGGACCGGCGCCGGCACGAGGGCGGAGCAATTGGGTTTCTTGCGTTCGGGCGCTGTCTGGATGTGCTTCGCGTTTTTCTTCCTCGCGACGGGCGCGTTCGGCATTCTGCAGAACTACGCGCCCGCCATTCTCGGCCACGTATATCGGCTGCCGCTGGCCCTGGCCACCGCGGGCCTGACTGCGTACCTGCTCGGCAGTGCGGCGGGCATGGTGGTCGGCGGCTTTGCCGCCACGCGCCACGACAACAGCGATGTCGTGATCGCGTTCGCGCTCGGGCTCGCGGCCTTCGTCGCGCTACTGCTGGCGAGCGCCGTGGTTCCTTCCTGGAGCGTGATCGCTTTGATGGCGGTGATGGGGTTCGGTGTGGGTGTTGCCGGGCCGAACCGCGATCTGCTCGTGCGCAAGGCCGCGACGGCCCAGTTCGGCAAGGCCTCGTACGGGCGCGTCTACGGCTTCGTGTATTCCGGGTTGGACATCGGCTTGGCGGCAACACCCGTCGTTTTCGGACCGGTGCTCGACGCGGGCCGGTTCTCGGCGGCGCTGGTCGGGGTCGCGGCACTGCAGTTCGCGGCGCTGGCAAGTGCGCTTCGGGTTGGGCGTGGTGCGCGCACCGCACAGGCGGCATAGGAGGAGCGAGATGGCGGGCGGCGACTTTGCGACGACCGACCTGTGCGACGCGCACGAAGCGCAACTGGCCAGCGGCGACGTGCTCGTGATCCAGCCCGGGTTGCTGCGATTCGGCGCGCGCGGTGCCTTTCATGGCCAGGCCGTGACGCTGAAGCTCTTCGAGGACAACTCGCTGCTCGCCGAGGCGGTCCGGTCGCCGGGCGCCGGGCGCGTGCTCGTGGTCGACGCCGGCGGCAGTACGCGGTGCGCGGTGCTGGGAGGAAATCTCGCCAAGTCCGCCGCGAGTTCCGGGTGGGCCGCGGTCATCATCAACGGCGCCGTGCGCGATGCCGATGAAATCGACGCATGCGCGATCGCGGTGCTTGCGCTGGCGCTTTCGCCGCGCCGGTCGGCCAAGCGTGGCGTCGGTGAATGCGATGTCGTGGTCAGCTTTCTCGGTGTGACGATACGTCCCGGCGATTGGCTGTACGGGGATCGGGATGGAACGCTCGTCAGCCGCTCTCCGCTACACGCATAGCGCCGAATTTCACGGCTCGAAGCGCGTTTCATATCGAGAAAAGCAGGCTTGTGCAGAGCACAAGGTCGAGTTGCACAAGGCTCAATCCCATGCCGTATGGCGGAACCAACGATGTATGTCTTTGGTTTTACAAATGAAATGTGCATGTCTTCTATAAGATATTTGTGTTGCTGCGTCGCTTGACCGGCCCTACGATGCCGTTGCCTGCCGATGCTTCCGAAGAACGGATCCGTGCATCGGCAGTTCGATGAGCAGATTTTTTCGTTGGGAGAGAGCATGACGGCACGCAAGTTCGAGGCGCAGCGCCTGCAGAAAGACTGGAACGAGAATCCGCGCTGGAAGGGGATCAGGCGCGGCTACACCGCCGACGACGTTGTCCGTCTGCGTGGATCCCTCCAAGTCGAACACACGCTGGCGAAGCGCGGCGCGGAGCGGCTCTGGAAGTTGATCAACGAGGAGCCCTTCGTCAACGCGCTCGGTGCGTTGACGGGCAATCAGGCGATGCAGCAGGTCAAGGCCGGCTTGAAAGCGATCTATCTGTCCGGCTGGCAGGTCGCGGCCGACGCCAATCTGGCGGGTGAAATGTATCCGGACCAGTCGCTTTATCCGGCGAATTCGGTGCCTGCCGTCGTCCGCCGGATCAACAACACCTTCATGCGCTGCGATCAGATCCAGTGGATGGAGGGGAAAAACCCGGGCGATCCCGGCTACATCGACTACTTCGCGCCGATCGTCGCGGACGCCGAGGCAGGCTTCGGCGGCGTGCTGAACGCTTTCGAACTGATGAAGTCGATGATCGAGGCCGGTGCCGCCGGCGTGCACTTCGAGGACCAACTCGCTTCGGTGAAGAAGTGCGGGCATATGGGCGGCAAAGTGCTCGTGCCGACGCGCGAAGCCGTCGCGAAGCTCGTCGCCGCGAGGCTTGCCGCCGACGTGATGGGGGTTCCGACCATCCTGGTGGCACGGACCGACGCCGAAGCCGCCGATCTTGTGACCTCGGACGTCGACGAAAACGATAAGCCCTTCCTGACCGGAGAACGCACCGTCGAAGGCTTCTTTCGCACGAAGCCGGGGCTGCAGCAGGCGGTGTCCCGCGGATTGGCCTACGCGCCCTACGCCGATCTTGTCTGGTGCGAAACCGGCAAGCCGGACCTCGCCTACGCGAAGGCGTTCGCCGAGGCGATCCACAAGCAGTTCCCGGGCAAGATGCTCGCCTACAACTGCTCGCCGAGCTTCAACTGGAAGAAAAACCTCGACGACGCGACGATCGCGAAGTTCCAGAAAGAACTCGGCGCGATGGGCTACAAGTTCCAGTTCATCACGCTGGCGGGCTTCCACTCGCT
>CAZIJU010000088.1:0-16215 GCA_964539745.1 uncultured Burkholderiaceae bacterium
AAGACGCTGCCGCAGTCGCTGCGCGCGATCCGCCCCGGCGGCACGATCTCGATGATCGGCGTGCTGTCCGGTTCGGCGCTTTCCGCGCCGCTCGGCCACGTGGTGACGCGCCAGGTGCGGCTGCAAGGCATCACGGTCGGCCATCGCGACGGCTTCGAAGCGATGATGCGCGCGATCGAGCAACACCGGTTGCGGCCGGTGATCGACCGGGTGTTCGCCTTTGAGCAGTTGAAAGAAGCGCTCGCGTATCTGAAAAGCGGCGCGCATTTCGGCAAGATCTGCATCCGCCACTGACGGAAGCGCTTCGCCGCGCGCGCTACGGCCATTGCGGCAGCGCGCAGCGGCCGCTGCGGCGCGCGAGCGTCGCCTCGAAATCGGCAAGCGCCATCCGCATGAGCTTCGACCCTCCGGCGTGGCAGCTCAGGCAGGCGCCGACGCGCAGGATGCGGCGCTGCTCTTCGACCGTGAACGGGCGCACGTCGTCGCGCGTCGACGCCATGCCGTCTCGCGGCTGCAGGAAGCCGACCCATGCATCCGCCGGCAGCCCGTCGTGCGGGGAAGCCGGCTCGCTGGGCGCAAAGCGCCAGCGGCCCACGTTGCCTGCGGCCTCGTAGCGCAAGCGACCGCGGCCGTAGCCGAGCGCGATCGGGTCGGCGTGGCACGACGGGCAGGAGCGCGCCTCGCGCCGGATCGTGTGCGCGAACGTTAGCCCGTAGAGCCGGCGGAAGACCGGATCGGGCGGCAGCCGCGGATCGCGATTGCGGTCGAAGGTGAGGATCATCCCGGGCACGAAGGTTTCGACCACGCCGTGCTCGCGGCCGCCGGCGTCGCGATGGATGCGGATACCAAGCGTCGGCGGTGCGACCTCGAACGGCCCCGACGATTCGTTCCACGTGCCCTGCACCCACTTCTGGTCGACGTGGTCGTAGCCCTCCTCGTTCGGATCGAAGTTCGTATGGCAGGTCGTGCAGCGCGGTGCCCACGCCGAGTGGCAGCTCACGCATGAAAGCCGCGCATGTCCCCGCCCTTCGGTGCAAACCGCGAGCGGCGCTTTGAGTGCAAGCCATTCGCCCGTTCGTTTGCGCCGCAGCCGGCCGCGGCCCGTTTCGTCGACGACGACGTTGACGAGCGGCTCGCCGCCGCGCGTCGCGCCGAGGCGCTGCGAAGGCGCGAGCGTCCAGCCACGCAGCGCAAGCAGCGTGCGCGACTCCGGGTCGAGCGAGTCCGAGTCGATCGACGCGAGTTTCGCCGCATGGCAGTCGGCGCAGCCGATCCGAAGCTGATCGGTCTTGCGCGCGACCAGCGCGCCGCTGCCCATCAGCTCGTTCGACGTGTGGCAGTCGATGCACTCCAGGCCGCGCTCGTGATGAACGTCAGGTGTGACGCGCTCGAAGTAGCGGCCGTCGTCAAGCTTGCGCAGCCGCGCCGGATCCATCCCGGCGGGTGGATCGCCGCGCAGTTCGTGCCAGCCCTCGTAGCTCGTCGAAATGCGGCTCGAGCGGCTGTGGCAGCCGAAGCAGTGTCCGTTGCCCGGATTCACCGTCAGCGCAGGATGCAACCGCGGGATCGACCGGCGTTCCTCCGCCTTTGCGGCGAGGTAGCCTGCGAGCTCGCCCGCCGCCCGCTCGCCGTAAACGAGATGGCAGGCATTGCAGCCGCCGCCGCGCGACGCCTCGCCAATCGGTCCCCACGCGTCCTTCGGCTGGCCGAGGTGGCAAGACACGCACAGCTCGCGCAGATGGTGATCGGCTGCGGTGTGCCCGAGCCGGTTCGCGTGCGGCGGCTCGCCTTCGGTTTTGACCGGCGGCGATTCGCTGCGCGCAGCACCGATCACGCGCCGGTTGACGGCGACGACCCCGGCCATCGTCGACATGATCGAACGTTCGACGCGCGGCGCGATCGCGACGTGGCAACCCGCCTGCCCGCAAGTGCGCCGCGCATCGGCGAGGTTGCCCGGCACCCGAACGATGCGCGCGTGCGCGCGGCCGGCGTCGGGCGCGAACGGATCGCCGCCGTGGCAGGAAGCGCAGCCGATGCGAGCGGGCGCGTGCGATTCGCCGAGCCCGTCGATTCGATCGTGGCAGACGAGGCAGCCTTCGGCGCGGCCACGAACCACGGGCAGCGCCTCGCCGTGTGCCGGCGCAGCGGTGCCGAAGATCCAGCCGACCTGCAGGCCACCGCGCGCATCCGGCCAGCGCGGCTTCGATGCGCCGTCTTGGCCGCGCGATAGAAGTCCGACACCGCAGACGGCGAGATACGCGACCGTGGCGACGCCGATCGACGCTCGCGCGCGCGCAGTCCAATTCGGCGGCAACCACGCCGGCGCCAATGCAGCGCAAAGCGCAGTCGCCGCGATCGCAACGATCGCTTCGGGCCAAACGCCCCATTCGACGAACCGCTGCAGCCCCACGAAGTACCACGGCCCTTCGTGCAACGGATCGAGCCCATCGTGCAGCCCGGGCGAAACGAACAGCGAAACCGCGGCGACGCCCGTCGCGACCGCAACGCCGATCCACCGACGCGGCCAGCGCCGGCGCCACAGCGCGATCGCCACCGGCACCAAGACGACCATCGCGGCGGCGACGTGCACGGCGTAGACGATCGCGTTCGAAAGCGCAGCGGTCGACGGCTCGACGGACGGAATCGCGGCCGCAAGGAGCGCCAGGACGCGAATAACCTCGGCCGCATCGGCATCGCCGCGCAGCACGAAGCCGGACAGCAGCAGCAGCGCGCCGGCCGCGAGCATGAAGGCCGCGCGCCACGCGGCGGGCGCACTGCGCAAGCGCGTCCATACGTACCACAGCGCCGCGGCGACGTAGATCTGCGCGGCCCAGTAATGGACGTTGCGCGCGAAGACCGCGACCGGATGTGCGAGCAGCCACGCCGAGATCGATCGGTACGGCGCGTCCGGATCGAAAAACGCGGCGAGCGCCAGTCCCGACAGCGCGCCCAGCACGAGCGCGGCGAGCGCGACATCGCGCGCGAACGCGCCGGTCCCGGGATCGGCGCGCCGCGCTTCGCCCGCGCGCGTCTGTCGCATGCGGGCGATTATGCGACCGCGTGCGAAGCGCCGATCAGGCCGGCTTGACCGCCTCGATCGTCGCCGAGACGACGCAATCCTCGAGCGCGGTGCCCGGCGCCCATTCGCGGATCAGCGCCCGGCTTTCGTCCTTCGGCGCGACGCGCACCTGCGCGAAACCGGCGGTGCGCAGCATCGCTTCGATCTCGCCGATCGGCGCCGCGCCCGCCACGCAACCGGCGTGCAGATCGAGGTCGCGGCGGACGTGCTCGGGCAAGGCGGCGGTCGCGACGACGTCCGAAATCGCCAGCCGGCCGCCGGGCTTGAGCACGCGCCACGCTTCGGCGAAAACGCGCGGCTTGTCGGGCGACAGGTTGACCACGCAGTTCGAGATCACGACGTCGACGCTGGCTTCGGCGAGCGGCAGGCTTTCGATTTCGCCGAGCCGGAACTCGACGTTGCGGTAGCCGCCGCGCTCGGCGTTGGCGCGCGCGCGGGAGATCATCTCCGGCGTCATGTCCACACCGATCACCCGGCCGGACTCGCCCACCTGATGCGCGGCGAGAAAGCAGTCGAATCCGGCGCCGCTGCCCAGGTCGAGCACCGTCTCGCCGGGCTTCAACGCGGCGATCGCCTGCGGATTGCCGCAGCCGAGGCCGAGGTTGGCGCCGTCGGGTGCTGCGGCCAGCTCCTCGTCGGCATAGCCCATCGCGTGCGAACGCACTTCGGCGTCCGTCCGCGCGCGGTCGCCGCCGCAGCAGCTCGGCGCGCAGCAGGAACTCTGCGTTTGTGCGGCCTGCGCATAGCGGCTGCGCACGGCCTGCTTGATCTCGTCCCGGGAAATCGTTTCCATGGCTTCCTCCATCGAGCGGGTTTCACGGCACCGGACGGCGCCGACCTCCGGTAGACGGACGAAACGGCAAAAGGACGCAACTCAGCCGCAGCCGCAGGACCGGGCGCGCGGCGCGTAGTCGAGTCCGCCGGCGGTCGCCTCGATTTCGCAGCACTCGAGGAAGCGCTCGCGCAGCAGCTTGCGGCCGCGCTGCACCCGGGACTTCGCGCCGGACAGCGACAGGCCAAGCCGTTCGGCCACCTCGCGCTGCGGCAGGCCGTCGATTTCCGAGAGCTGCAGCGCCGCGCGATAGGTCTCGGGCAGGCCGGCGAGAAAGGGGGCGACGCAGCGGGCCAGTTCGGCCGTGAAGTCGCGCTCCTGCTCGGGCGCGGGCAGGTCTTCGGTCAGCTCCTCGCTCGGCCGCTGCGCGCGGAAGTGATCGGCGATCGCGTTGGCCGCAATTCGGTACAGCCACGGCGCCATGCGCTCCTGCGAGCGCAGCGCGTGCAGACCCGTGTACGCCTTGAGGTAGACGTCCTGCACGATGTCGTCGACCGCGCCGGCGTCGCGCACGCGCCGCGCCACAAAGGCGCGCAGGCGCGCGCGGTGTTCGCGCCAGAGGGCGACGAGCGGCGCAGGAGCAGCGTTCGCTTGCGCGATTGGCGCGGGATCGGGTGGGCGCGGCGGTTGATCCATGTTCATACGGCGCGGTGACGCGCGCTTCGACAGGGTCGGCGCAAACGGATCCGCGAAAGGCTGCGCGGAACGTTGGGCGAATCCGGCGGGATTCAAGCCGGTGGTATCGGACCTGCCCTCCTCGCCTCCAGCCGGTTGTGTCTCCGGCCGGGAGGCCGCTGACGCGGCCTCCCTTAACTTCGGCTCCGCAGAAGTTAGCCTGCGACGCAATCGCCTGAAAGCGCGGGCAGTCCGCACTCAGTCGATGTGCACCCAGCGCGGTTCGAGCCGATTGTGTCTCCGGCCGGGAGGCCGCTGGCGCGACCTCCCTTAACTTCGGCTCCGCCGAAGTTAGCCTCCGACGTAACAGGCTGAGTTGAGGGTCAGTCAATCCGAACCCACCTCGCCTCCAGCCTGTTATCCGCACGGTGGACGACGTTGACGTTTTTGCGCATCGCCCACGGGATCACCTGGTTGTGCAGCGGAATGTGCATGACCTCGCGGTTGTGGATCATCAGCGCCTTGGCGATCAGCTCGTTGCGCTTCTTCTGGTCGACCTCGCTCTTGATCGCGTCGACCAGCTTGTCGTATTCGGCGTGGCTGACGCGGCCGAGGTTGAAGTTGCCGTCGCCTTCCTTGCCGACCGTCTTTGCCAGCGACTGCAGCGAATACAGCGCATCGAAGGTCGGCACTCCCCAGCCGAGCAGGTATGCGCTCGTGTCGTACTTCTGGATCTTCGGGAAGTACGTGGCGCGCGGCATCGCGTTGACATTGACTTTCAGTCCCACGCGCGCCCACATCGCCGCGAGCGCCTTGCAGATCTCCTCGTCGTTGATGTAACGGTTGTTCGGGCAGTCGAGCGTGAACGAAAAGCCGTTCGGATAGCCGGCGGCGGCCAGCAGTTCGCGCGCGCGCTTCTCGTCGTACGGAAGCCGCTTGTGCGCCTCCTCGGTCCAGCCGTTGACCGCGCGCTGGATGATCGCTCCGGTGGGGTCGGAGGAGCCGCGCATCACGGAGCGCTTGATCGCCTCGATGTCGATCGCGTGATACAGCGCCTGCCGCACCCGCAGGTCCTTGAACGGGTTCTTGCCCTTGACGTCGGCGTACAGCAGCTCGTCGCGGAACTGGTCGAACCCGAGAAAGATCGTCCGGTTCTCAGCGCCCTCGACGACCTTGATGTTCGGGTTCGAACGCAGCCGCGCCAGGTCCTGCGGGGCCGGGTCGAGCACGAAGTCCAGCTCGCCGGACAGCAGCGCCGCGGTGCGCGTGGCGTCGGACTTCACCGGCGTGTAGACGATCTCGGTGACGTTGCCCTTGTTGTTCGCCTTGCCCCACCAGTTCGGGTTCTCGACGAACACGGTGCGAATGTCGACCTCGCGCGACTTCAGCATGTACGGGCCGGTGCCGTTGGCGTGGCGCGCCGCGTGGGTTTCCTCCTTCTGCACGAAATTCTGGGGCTGCGTCACCCTGTGCTTTTCGGACCACGCCTTGCTCATGATGCGCAGCTCCGGCAGTTGCCGCAGCAGCACCGGGTTGGGGACCGTCGTGTAGATCAGCACGGTGTGGTCGTCGACCGCGTGTGCGCGCTGGATCGCCGTCGTATACACCTTGAAGTTGGACGTCGGCGCCATCGCGCGTTCGATCGAGAACACGATATCCTGCGCCGTGAACGGCGTGCCGTCGTGGAACTTCACGCCCTTGCGCAGGTTGAAGCGCCAGATCAGCGGCGTTTCCTGCTTCCATGAAACGGCAAGTGCCGGCTCGAGCTCGAACTTTTGGTTGTAATTGATCAGCGGCTCGTAGATATAGCTGTTGGCAGTGTTGTTCAGCCCTTCGTTCTGCGCGTGCGGGTCGAAGGTCAGGATGTCGCCCTGGCTGGCCCAGCGCAGGGTCTTTGCGTCGACGGCGGCAACCGCCGAGATACCGGCCGCGAGCAGCGCGACGGTCGCCGCGGTGGCGAAAATTTGGCGCATCCGGTGACTCCTTCCTGGAAGATGGGTAACAGGCGGCGGATGCTGCACCAAGGCCTTGGGCAGCGTCAAACCGGGGTTTCCCAGAGCCGGCATCGCCGTCGCCCTAGAATCCGGCATCGCCGCCGCACGAACACGTGTCCATGCGACTCTCGCAACGCATCGCCGAGCACTTGAGCCGTACGATCGACGCAACGGCGCTTGCGTCCGAACCGTTCGACCATCTGGCGTTCGACGGCGTTTTCCCGCCGGACGTCTACCAGGAGCTGCTCGCCCGGCTTCCGAACGACGCGTTCTACCGCGAACTGAAGCACAGCGACGCGGTGCTTCCCGACGGGCGAAGTGCGCGACTGCAGTTCCCGCTGGTGCCGGCCAACATCGCGCGTTTGCCCGGTGCGACGGCGGCGTTCTGGCGCGAGGTGGTCATCGGGCTGACCGCCCCGGCGGTGGACGCCGCATACAAGGCGAAATTCGCGGCCAGACTCGAGGCGGCGCGGCGACGGCCGCTCGATCGAATCAAGCTGCGACACTTTCCGACGCTTTTCCGTGACCTTGGCGGCTACCGGATCTCGATCCACCCGGACTCGCCGCGCAAGGCGATCACGACCCAGTTCTACCTTCCCGTCGACGACAGCCAGACGCATCTCGGCACGCGCTTTCATGCGCGCAGTTCGGATGGCTCGTTTCGCGAGATCCGGGCGATGCGCTTCGCGCCGAATACCGGTTACGCGTTTGCGGTGACGCCGGACAGCTGGCACAGCGTCGAGCCGATGCGCGCCGACGACAAGCCGCGCAACAGCCTGATGGTGATCGTCTTTTACGACCGCGGCCCGCTGCTGGAAGGGTTCAAGGCGGCCCGCGCGTCGCTGCGCGGCTGGTACGACCGCATCGTCGGCATTCGCGGGGCAGCGCCCGAAGCGGGCGAGGGGCGGATCGAGCGAATGTAACCGCCGCTCGAAGGGCGCCGCGGAGGACCTTCGCGCAGCGGCGCCCCGCCGCTTGCCCCGGTGCGCGCCGTGCGATGAACGGCACCGTCGAACGCCTCGACCAGATCAGCGCGGCACGAGCATCAAGCGCGCGTGGTGCTCGCTTTTGGCCGGCGGCGTCCAAGCGAGCGGCACATGCTCGGCCGTCTGCCAAGCGGACAGCAGCGCCCGGTACTGCGGCGACAGCGGATGGCCGAGCTGCCCGGGCGCGAAGATCCAGGCGTCGCCGCCCGCATCCGATAGATCGTAGACCGCGCGCAGGCTCGCCGCGTGGCGTGTGGAAAAAGGACGCTCGCCGCGCAGCACGAGCTGGCCGACGTTGATCGTGTAGCTGTCGCCGGGCACCGGCGCGGCGAGCTGAAACAGGTCGCGCATGAAGCCCGCATTCGACAGCGGCCGATGCTCGAGCACCGCCCGGTGAAAATCGCCCCAGCGCAGCGCGAGCAGATCGCGCCCGTCGTGCGCGAGATCGCCGATCGCCTCTTCGAGCGCTTCGGCCGCAACTTCGTCGCAGGTTTCGCGTCGCGCCGTCGTCGCGTCGTCGCACCAGTCGCGTGCGCGTGCGCGACCCATAAGCACGTTCAGCGTGGCCTGCACGAGCTCGCTCGAGGCGACGAAATCGGCCGCCAGCGGGCCCAGTTCGTCGTCGAACATCCGCGAACGCAGCCGGCGCAGCCACGCATGCAGCAGCACCGGCTCCGGTGCGTCGACGAACATCGCGCCGTCCCACGCGCGCAGCCGGTCGAGCACGATACGCGCCGCCGCCGACCGCGGCTGCACGTGTGCGAGCGCGGCCAGCAGATCGCGCGCCGCCAGCGAGACGACATCGGCCTGAATGCGCCGGAAACTCTGCGGCGTGTGCAGCGGCTGCGACTCGATCAGCGCGGCGATGCGCGCCGCGCGATACGGCAGGAACCACTCGGACGTGAGATATGCCGCGTAGCCCGGCGGCGTGATCTTGTGGTTCGCGGTGACGATGTAGCCGGACGGCGGATCGATCACGCGCGGCAGCGCCTCGTACGGCAGCCAGCCGTCCCAGTCGTAGCGCGCATCCCAACCGGGCGACGGCACCAGCCCCATCAGGTCGTTGTCGGCGCGGCGCACGGGGACGCGGCCGGGTGCGACCATGCCGATGCGCCCGTCGGCGTCGGCGAACACGATGCTCTGCTGGACGAGCTGCCAGTCGCGCAGCGCCTGCTCGAACTCGTGCGCGTCGCGTGCGCGGTTCATCCCGCGCAACGCGCGCATTGTCGCGTCCGCGGGCTCCAGCGCCGCCCAGCGCAGTGCGAGCACGTAGCGCGCCTCGCCACGCGGCAACGCGCGGTCGACCGCGGCGAGCGCACCCGAGATTACCGGCCCGTGCCGCGTCGTGCGGACGACGAGCCGGACGTCTTCGGCGCCACGCACACGGATGACCTCAATGCGCGTTTCGAAGCGCGCATAACCATCGGGCGTCTGGTACTCGCCCGGATCGGCCGGGTTGACGCGCTCCACGTACAGATCCTGCACGTCGGGTCCGGTGTTCGTGAAGCCCCAGGCCACGCGCGCAGTGCGGCCGAGGATCACGTAGGGCACGCCGGGCAGCGTCGCGCCGAACACGTCGAGCGCGGGTGCCTGCAGCCGCGCGAAATACCAGACCGAAGGCACCGTCAGCCCGAGGTGAGGATCGTTGGCGAGCAGCGGCCTGCCGGTCGCGGTACGGCTGCCGGCGACGACCCAGTTGTTCGAGCCGACACCCTCTCCTTCCCCGAAACCGGCAACCGGGTGCGCGGCGGCAAGCTGCGCGGCCTGCTCGGGCACCGCGGCGGTGCCGCCGCGCGCAAGCCCGAGCACGCGGTACAGCTCGACGTAGTCGGCCACGGCAGGCGGTGCATCGCCCGGATACGGCGGCAAGAACTCGTCGATCTCCGCGCGCGTCAGCCGCGTCGCCAGACGCAGCCGCTTCAGCTCGTTCAGGTAGCTTCGCGAAAGGTCCCACGCCATCATTAACGACCAGGCGATCGAATCGACCGCGGTCCACGGCTGCGGCGCCGGCGCGCGCAGCAGCAGGAATTCCGGCGGCAGCGCTTCCGTGCGCGTCGCCAGATACGCATTGACGCCGGCCGCATACGCGTCGAGCAGCGCGCGCGTTTCCGCATCGAGGTTGGCTGCGATCGACTGCGCCGCCCGATACACGCCGAGCGTTCGCACGAAGCGGTCGGTGTCGACTGCGGCGGGGCCCAAGATTTCGGCAAGTCGTCCCTGGGCGATCCGCCGATTGAAGTCGATCTGCCACAGGCGGTCCTGCGCGTGCGCGTATCCCAGTCCGAAAAGGGCATCGGCCTCGCTGTCGGCCCGGATGACAGGCACCGCGTTCGAGTCCCGCACGATCGAAACGGGCGCCGCGAGCCCCGGCACGCTGCGTTCGCCCTCGTGCGCCGGCAGGCTGGTCTGCCGGTACCACGCGAAGCCGCCGGCCGCAGCCGCGACGAGCACGAGCGCAGACTGCGCGAGACGGCGTGGCCAGCGGGTCCTCGCTCGCGGCGACATGTGGTCGCGGCGTGGGCTCAGTGGCTCGGTTTCAGATGGACGTGCGTGTGCCCCTGCGCGCCGTGCAGTTCGACGGTGATCAGGTTCAACTGGCCGTGGCGCACGCCGCGCTCGGCCGAGATCGCATCGGCGAAGCGCCGTACCGCGCGCGCCGGGCCCTTGAGGATCACGCTCTCGATGCAGTGGTCGTGATCCAGATGCGCGTGCATCGTCGAAACCGTCATGTCGTGGTGGGCGTGCTGCAGCGTGGTGAGGCGTTCGGCCAGCTCGCGTTCGTGATGGTTGTAGACGTACGAGAGATTGGCCACGCAATGCGCGTCGGCGTCGCGCTCTTCGCGCCGGCGGTCGAGGTACGCACGCAGGATGTCGCGCACGGCCTCGGAACGGTTGTCGTAGCCGCGCTCGGCGATCAGTTCGTCGAATTCGGTGGCCAGGTTGTCGTCGAGTGAAATCGTGAAGCGTTCCATGGTCGTCTCCGCGCGGCGAGTGCGTCCCGGCGACGATTATGCGGGCGCGGCCGGACGGGTTGGTCTCCGGCCGGAATTGTGATACTGTAAATTTATACAGTACCTGCTTGCGCCTGCATGTCCGCGCCCGCCGCCGTTTTACCGCCGCTCGACGCCGCGCTTGGTGCTGCGGTCTGGCGCGCGAATCAGCTCGGACACCAGACGGCGCGCGGCGTGCCTTCGCAGTTCGCCGCGCTCGACGCCGAGCTGCCGGGCGGCGGCTGGCCGGTCGGCGGTCTGACGGAGCTGCTGATCGAGCGCCACGGCATCGGCGAACTGCGGCTCGTGCTGCCGGCGCTGGCGCTGCTCGCGCGCGACGGCCGTGAAGTGCTTTGGATCGCCCCGCCCTTCATTCCCTACGCGCCGGCCTTGCAGCAGCACGGGCTGGCGCTCGACCGCTTGCTCGTGGCGCACGCGCCCCAGCGCGCCGATCGTCTTTGGGCGATCGAGCAGGCGCTCAAGAGTGCAGCCGTCGGGGCGCTCGTCGCGTGGCTGCCGGAAGACGACGGTGCGCTCGTCGCGTCCGATCGGTTGCGGCGGCTGCAGTTGGCCGCGCAGGGCACGCGCTGCCTGGCCTTCATCGTGCGCCCGCGGGCGGCGCGCAACGCGGCTTCGCCTGCGCCGCTGCGCCTGCAACTCGCGCCCGCCGGCGCGGACCCGCAGCGGCTGCAGGTCGACATTCTCAAGCGGCGCGGGCCGCCACTGGCCGCACCGCTCGTGCTTGCGCTGCCGCCAGTCGTGCCCGCGGGTGCGCCGGCCCGCACGACGGCGCGTGCGGCCAACGGGCATGACTTCGAGAAGACACTCACGCATGAAAGTCATGCCTCGTTCCCCTCACTGTCGCCCCTCTCACCCCGGCGGGAGGGGGCTTCAAGAGTCGCTGCGCGACTTTCACGTTGACGGCGCATAAAAGCCGCCGATGCGCCGGTGCCCGCGATGCTGTGGATCGCCGTTTGCCTGCCCGAATTGCCGCTGGAGGCCTGCGCCGCCACCCCGGACTCGATCCGCGAGCCATTCGCGATCGGCGACGCGCAGCGCATCCTGCACGTCAACCGCGCCGCAGCGGCCGCCGGCGTGGCGGCCGGGATGCGGCGCGCGACCGCGGCTGCGCTGTGCCCGCGGCTTGCGCTGCGAGCACGCGATCCGGCCAGGGAGCAAGCGGCGCTCGAAGGGATCGCGCGCTGGGCGCTGCGCTTCACGCCCAGCGTCGCGCTCGTCGCGCCGCCGCGGGATCCGCTGGCTGGCGAAGAACCGGCTGGCGTGCTGCTCGAGGTCGCGGCAAGCCTGCGATTGTTCGGCGGCCAGGCGCGTTTGCTGGCCGCACTGCGCAAGGGTCTGATCGAGCAGGGACACGCCGCGCGCGTGGCGACCGCGC
Organism: uncultured Burkholderiaceae bacterium; assembly: GCA_964539745.1. GTDB lineage: Bacteria > Pseudomonadota > Gammaproteobacteria > Burkholderiales > Burkholderiaceae_F > DSNY01. The sequence continues at coordinate 11,893 of CAZIJU010000088.1, forward strand.
CGGTGCCGCACGCGGCCTGGCTGCTGGCGCGTGCGGCCGACGGCCTGCGGGCGCGCAGCGTCGCCGATCTGCCGCGGGCGCTGGCACCGCTGCCGGTGTGGCTGCTGGGCGCAGGCTGGGTGCATCGGGACGCGCTGCGCGGCGTGGGCATCGCCCGTATCGGCGACTTGCTGCCGCTGCCGCGAACTGCGGTGGCACGGCGTTTTTCCGAAGCGCTGCTCGACGAACTCGACCGCGCACTCGGAAAGAAGTCCGATCCGCGCGCCTGGTTCGTCGCGCCCGAGCGTTTCGAAGCCAGGATCGAACTGGCCGCGCGTGTCGATGGCGCCGAGGCGTTGCTGTTCGCGGCGCGCCGGCTGATCGTGCAGATGAGCGGTTGGCTGGCGGGACGCTGCGCGGCCGCGCGGATGCTCGTCTTCAGTCTGATCCACGAGGGCTGCGCACCGACCGTGCTGCCGCTGCGGCTTTCGAGCGCGAGCAGCGACGAAGCGCGTTTCACCGCGGTGCTGCGCGAGGTGCTCGGCAGGTTGCGCCTCGTCGCCCCCGTCTACGAGCTGCAGCTTCGCTGCGACGACATCGTCACGGCTGCGCCGTCGGCGGGCGAACTCTTCCCCGCGGGCGGCGCCGAGCAGGAAAGCCTCGCGCAATTGATCGAGCGCCTGCAGGCGCGGCTCGGGTGCGAACAGGTCGTGCGGCTGCGGCCGCGCGCCGACCACCGGCCCGAGTTCGCTTTCGGCGCCGGCGCGGTCGACACGGCGGCCGCGCGCACGCAGCCGGCGCTGCCCGAGCAGCCATCGCGCCCGCTCTGGCTGCTGCCGGCACCGGTCGCGCTGGCCGAGCGCGATGGTGCGCCGTCGTGCGGAACGCCGCTTGCGCTGGTGGCCGGACCCGAGCGCATCGAAAGCGGTTGGTGGGACGGGCGCTGGGTCGAGCGCGACTATTTCATCGCGCGCGATGCCGACGGTGCGCTGCTGTGGATCTTCCGGCCGCGCGCGCCGGATCCGGTGCTGCGGCAGGGTTGGTATCTGCACGGGCGGTTCGCATGAGCCGGATGCCGCTGCTGCCCGACTACGCCGAGCTGCACTGCGTGTCGAACTTCAGCTTCCTGCGCGGCGCCTCGCATCCGGAGGAACTGGTCGAGCGTGCGGCCGCGCTCGGCTACGCCGCGCTGGCGATCACCGACGAGTGCTCGCTCGCCGGCGTGGTGCGCGCGCACGTTGCGGCCAGGGAACACGGACTGCATCTGGTCGTCGGCACCGAGGTACAGCTCGTCACCCCGGGGGGGGCGCCGCATGCGAAGCTCGTGCTGCTGGCAACCGATCGCGACTCGTACGGCAATCTCTCGGAGTTCATCACGCTGGCGCGCATGCGCGCCGACAAAGGAGCGTACCGCGCGTACGCGGCGGACCTCGAGGGCAAAGCGCCCGGTCGCGCGCGGCTTGCCGGGCTGCCCGGCTGTCTGGCGTTGCTCGTGCCAGAGCGCGAGATTTCGTTCGAACGGCTGTTCGCGCAGGCGATGTGGCTAGCGACCTGGTTCGCCGGCCGCGCGTGGATCGCCGCCGCCAATCTGCTGCGCGCCACCGACGGCGTGCGCATCGAATGCATCGAGCGCGTCGCGCATCTGACCGGGTTGCCGGTGGCGGCCACCGGCGACGTGCACATGCACGTGCGCTCGCGCAAGCCGCTGCAGGACGTGCTGACCGCCATCCGGCTCGGCCGTCCGGTCGCCGAGTGCGGCTTCGCGCTGGCCTCCAACGCCGAGCAGTACCTGCGCCCGCGCGTCCGGCTCGCTCAGTTGTATCCCGCCGAATGGCTCGCCGAAACGGTCGCGATCGCGGGGCGCTGCAGGTTTTCGCTCGACGAGCTGCGCTACGAATATCCGGAGGAGATCGTTCCGGCGGGCGAGACGGCGACGAGCCATCTGCGCGCGCTGACCGAGGCCGGCGCGCAGCGCCGCTTCCCGAACGGTGTCCCGGACAAGGTGCGCGCACTGATCGAGAAGGAACTCGCCCTCATCGCCGAGCTGCGCTACGAGGCATTTTTCCTGACGGTCGAAGACATCGTGCGCTGGGCACGCTCGCACGACATCCTGTGCCAGGGGCGCGGCTCGGCGGCCAACTCGGCGGTCTGCTATTGCCTGGGCATCACCGAGGTCAACCCCGAGCGGTGCAACCTGCTGTTCGAACGCTTCGTCAGCCGCGAGCGCAATGAACCGCCCGACATCGACGTCGACTTCGAGCATCAGCGGCGCGAAGAGGTCATCCAGTACATCTACGCCAAGTACGGGCGGCACCGCACCGCACTGGCCGCGACCGTGATCTGCTACCGCTCGCGCAGCGCGCTGCGCGACGTGGGCCGCGCGCTCGGCTTCGATCCGCAGGCGGTCGACCGGGTCGCGAAGAGCCACTACTGGTTCGACGGCGATCGCGACAGCGCGCAGCGGATGCGCGAGGCGGGATTCGATCCGGACTCGCCGCAGGTCGCCCGGTGGCTGCAACTGGCCGGGCAGTTGCGCGGATTCCCGCGGCATCTGTCGCAGCACGTCGGCGGCTTCGTGATCGCCCGCGATTCGCTCGCGCGGCTGGTGCCGATCGAGAACGCGGCGATGCAGGCGCGCAGCGTGATCCAGTGGGACAAGGACGATCTCGAAGCGCTCGGACTGCTGAAGGTCGACGTGCTCGCGCTCGGCATGCTGTCGGCGCTGCGCCGCGCGCTCGGGTTCGTCGGCTGCAAGCTGGGGCGGCCGTTCGCGCTGAGCGACATCCCGGACGGGGATCGGCCGACCTACGACATGATCTGCGCCGCCGACACGATCGGCGCTTTCCAGATCGAGTCGCGCGCGCAGATGTCGATGCTGCCGCGGCTCAAGCCCCGCAACTACTATGACCTCGTGATCCAGGTGGCGATCGTGCGGCCCGGGCCGATCCAGGGGGGCATGATCCATCCGTATCTGCGCCGGCGCAGCGGCGAAGAAAGCGTCGATTACGAAAAGGACGAGATCCGCACGGTGCTCGAGCGCACGCTGGGCGTGCCGATCTTCCAGGAGCAGGTGATCCAGCTCGCGGTCGTCGCGGCCGAGTTCACGCCGGGCGAAGCCGACGCGCTGCGCCGTTCGATGGCGGCGTGGAAGCGCCGGGGCGGGCTCGGTCCGTTCCGCGGGCGACTGGTCTCGCGCATGATCGCGCGCGGCTATTCGCCCGAATTCGCCGAACGCATTTACAGGCAGATCGAGGGATTCGGCGAATACGGCTTCCCCGAGAGCCACGCGGCGAGCTTCGCGCTGCTGGCGTACGCCTCGTGCTGGATCAAGTGTCACCATCCGGATGCGTTTCTGGCTGCGCTGCTGAACAGCCAGCCACTCGGCTTCTACGCGCCCGCACAGCTCGTGCAGGACGCACGGCGGCACGGCGTCGAAGTGCGTCCGGTCGACGTATCGGCGAGCGAAGTCGAATCGACGCTGGAGCCTTGTCCGGCGTCGGCGGGCGGCCACGCGGTGCGGCTCGGGCTGAACCGCATCGGCGGGCTCGGCCTGGCCGCGGCCGAAAGAGTCGTCGCGGCGCGCCGCAGCCGCGCGTTTACGAGCGTCGAGGATCTGGCGCTACGTGCGGCGCTCAACGCAGCGGAACTCGATGCGCTCGCCGCAGCCGACGCACTTGCCCCGCTGGCCGGGCACCGGCATCAGGCACGTTGGGCGGCGCTGGGCACGGAAACGCGGCGTACCGAAATGCTGAAGCCGGCGCGCTTCGCGGAGGCGCCGCTTGCGCTGCCGGCGCCGAGCGAAGGACAGAACGTCGTCGCCGACTACGCGAGCCTCGGATTGACACTCGGCCGGCATCCGCTGGCGCTGCTGCGCGCACGCTTGGCGAAAATGGGAATGCGCAAGGCGGCCGAGTTGCGCACGTGGCCGCACGGCAGGGCGGCGCGCGCCTGCGGCATCGTCACGCATCGGCAGCGTCCGCTCACCGCCAATGGCACGGTGTTCGTGACGATCGAGGACGAGACGGGCTCGGTCAACGTGATCGTGCGGAACGACCTGTTCGAGCGCGAGCGGAAGACCGTCGTCGAATCGACGCTGCTTGCGGTGCACGGAATTTGCCAGAGCGCCGACGGCGTGATGCATCTGCTCGCGCGGCGCGTTTCGAATCAGTCGACGCTGCTGGGGCAGCTCGCGACGGCATCGCGCGACTTCCGTTGACCCGGAAAGCGACGCCGTCCCCGGAAAAGCGAAAGCCCCGACACGCGACGCGCGCCGGGGCTCTCGGAACGGCGAGCCTGACGATGTCCTACTTTCACGGGAAATACATCCCACTATCATCGGCGCTG
>CAZIJU010000089.1:0-16169 GCA_964539745.1 uncultured Burkholderiaceae bacterium
AGCAGGTCGACGAGCAAACCGCGCGCGGCTACGGCATCTACCGCGGCACGCAGCTCGCGTGGGCCACGCTGGTCTTCTCACCGGAGGCTGCACGCTGGGTGCGCTCGGAGATCTGGCACGCGCAGCAGCAGGGGCGGGCGCTTGCGGATGGCCGCTACGAGCTGAAGGTTCCATATGCGGATTCGCGCGAGCTGGAGATGGACATCCTGCGCCATGGCGAGAACGTCGAAGTGCTTGCGCCCGCGCCCTTGCGCGAACGCATCGCGCAGCGCCTGGCCGAGGCGCGGCAGCGGTACGCTGGGACCGGTTGAGCGTGACCGCGCCGGATCGCCGGCGGCCGGCATCGGCACCGCCGGCGCGCGTCGCGCAGCGCGTACTCGGGGCCGCGGGCTGCCGGCGCGGGGTGCCGTTCTGCGGTGGCTCGGGACGCGAACGCGAGATCCCGGCTACCGTCTTCGACGCGATCATGGACCCATCGGCGGACTCCCGGGCGCTGCCCAGCCATCGCAGATCGGGGGCATGCCAAAAAACGAACAGGGCGCCGAAGCGCCCTGTCGTTCAATGCGAAGCGCCTTACTCAAAAGACCCCACCATAACGCCGCCACCGACCTGAGCGAGCTCGGCGAGGCTGAGCTCCACGACGACCTCTTCGGTCTCGGCGACTTCCATTTCGACGACTTGCTGCTCCATCGGATTCCTCCAGCCCCGTTGCGATTTCGTTCGATTTAGCCCTAAAGCCCCCCGCTTTTCTGCCGATCAGCGAGTTGCGGGAACTGTAACCGTGATGCGCGCGCAAAAGCAAGGCCAGCGCAAGCCCGCCGTTCCAGTTTCGCCACAGTGACCACCTCGATCGACACGTCGACCCCCGCCCCGCCCCTGGTGCGTCCGAGGAGCGCCGCCGAGGATCGCGCCCTCTGCGAGGCGCTGCTGCAGGCGCTGCGCAACGAGGGCTCCACGTCCGGCGAGGAAGTCGCCGGCCGGTTCTCGGCCGCGGCCGAGTTCCTGATCGGCCTCGATACGGCCACGGGCAGCGCCGCCCGCGTCGAATGCCTGCTGGCGATCGCTCAGCACTACTACCTTGCCGCCAAGCAGGCCGCGGCCCTGCCGGCGGCGGATCGTGCGGTCGATGTGGCACGGTCGCTCGGCGACCCGTCGCTGCTGCGCAAGGCACTATCGGTTCTAGGCTTGATGCGCACAGAGACAGGCAACCTGCCGGAGGCGACGGCCTGCTTCTCCGAAGCGTTGGAGATCGCGCAGCAGCTCGGCGACGCCGGCGCCGAGGCGCCCGTCTGGAACAACTTAGGGATTGCGCTGCAGAACGCAGCGCAATATGCCGACGCGATCCGGTGTTTCGAGCGCGCCGCGCAGCTTGCCGATTCGTCGCCGGCCTTCTCGCCTGTTCGCAGACGGGCGCTTGCGAACATCGCGAGCTGCGCCCTGCACCTTCACGATGTCCGCACGGGCATCAAGGCGGTGCGCCAGGCGATCGAACTGAACCCGGATCCGCAGACACCGATGGATTGCCTGTCGCGGGTGACCTCGGAGTCGAACTACGCTCGTCTGCTGCTCGAAGTCGGCGAAACGGGACATGCGGCCGAACACTGCGAAAAAGCGCGCATCTATGCGGCGAAGGCGCCGACTGCGCGCGCCGAGTTCGCCGCGTCGCTGACCAGCGGGCTGATCGACGTGCACTCGAACAAGGTCGACGTCGGCCTGACGCGGTTGAAGCGCGCCCTCGAGCAGGCGCGGCAGAACGTGCGCTCCGAAGTCCGCGACGCGCTTTCGGTCTGCATCGCCGGCTATGAGGTCGCCGGCCAGCCCGACGTCGCGCTGGTTTACCTGCACGAGCTGCTCGCGCTGAACAAGGAGGCGAAGCAGGCGCAGGTGCTGATGCACCATCGCCAGCACGTCGCGCGGCTGGAGCGGGCCGCGCAGGGCGCGGAGACGATCGACCACACGCTGGCGTGGCAGCAGGGTAAGCTGCGCGTTCAGCTCGGCGAACGCGAGCTCGTTCGCAACCGGATCCTGCTGCTGGAGCAGCAGTCCGTCGCGGCCGAGCTGCACGACGACACCACCGGCGAGCACTGCTACCGCGTCGGCCGGCTCGCGTCGATCCTGGGCCGCGAGATCGGACTGGAGGACGACGTGTGCTTCCTGATCGATCTGGCCGCGCGGCTGCACGACATCGGCAAGCTGGTGGTTCCGGACGCGATCCTGCTGAAACCGGGCAAGCTCACGCCGGGCGAGCGGCAGATCATGGAGACGCACACGACCGCCGGCGCGGAAATCCTCGCGCAGACCAACGTTCCGCAGATGCACGTGGCCGAGGAGATCGCCCTGCACCACCACGAGCGCTGGGACGGGACCGGCTATCCGATGCGCCTGCGCGGCACCGCCATTCCGATCGCCGCACGCGTGACCGCGCTCGCCGACGTCTTCGACGCGCTGACCCACGTGCGGCCGTACAAGCACGCATGGCCGATCAGCGAGGCGCTCGCCGAAATCAAGTCGCTGCGCGGCAGGCAGTTCGATCCCGAACTGACCGACGTCTTCCTCGAGCTCGTGCCGCGGCTGCAACGCGAAGTCGGAGACCTCGACGCGTTCCTCGCGGTCGAGGCCAAGAATTCGCCGTTCATCAAGGCGCGCCGGCAGATCGCCGAAGCGCTCAAGGGTACCGAGCCGTCGCGCTCGCTGTTCGAGTTGCGGCGTTAGCCGCGCGGATCAAGCCTTCGCTGCCGCAGCCTTCGCCGTCGCCGCCTGAAGCCAGGCATCGAAGCGGCCCGCCGGCAGTGCGCCGCTCACGCGATCGAGCAACGCGCCGCGATGGAACACCGCCAGCGTCGGAATGCTGCGGATCGCATAGCGTGCCGACAAGTCCGGATTGGCGTCGGTGTCGACCTTGACGAACACGACGTCCCGGTGCCGCGCGGCCGCCTCGGCGAACACGGGTGCGAAAGCGCGGCACGGTCCGCACCACGCCGCCCAGAAGTCGACCACGACGGGGCGCTCGCTGCGTTCGATCAGCGTCGTGAAGGCGGCTTCGTCGACCGCGACCGGCGCGCCGGCGAGCAGCTCGCGGCCGCACTTGCCGCAGGTCGGCGTCTGGTTGAGGCGATCCTCTTGGACCCGGTTGGTCGTGTGACAGTGCGGACAGGGCAACAGCATCGGCTTTTTCGTCGGTCGTTGATTTACTGCTGCGCAAATGGGGCGCGGCAAGCCGGATTCAAGCGGCGCCCTCGGCCGGGTGACTCAGATCACCGAGTCGATCCGTTGCAGCAGCCGCTCGCGCGCGCACACGAGCGCCGTGCGCAGGCGTCGCGCGACCTGGGCGTCGAAGCCGCGGCGGGAGTCGCACTCGATCAACTGCTCGCAGTACGGCTCGAACAGCGAGGCGCGGTCGTCGAGCGCAAGCCAGGGTCGATCCGTCTGTCCCTGCGCTTCGAGCCACTGCAGGCATTCGGCGTGGCGCCGGTATGGGATAAGCCGCGCCGGCGCGACGAACTCGCCGAACGTCGGCGTCACGCCGATCACGCGCGCGCGCAAGGGCGCCGAGAGCGGAGCCACCAGTTCGTCAATCGATCGGGTGTTGCGCCAGCTCGTCGACAGCACGGCGCACACCTCGGGAAAGGCTTCGAGCAGCGCGGCGAGCCGCGGCGCGTGCTCGAACAGCCGACGCGCGTTGCGGCACGGGTCGGGGTGCAGCACGCCGTCGAAGTCGAGAAAGAGGATCACGGAGGCCAGAAGACGAACCGGCGCGGCGATCGCCACACCCTGAGGGTTCGGCCGCCGGCGGGTGCTCCTTGAGTTCCGTCCGTCGGCCGGCGCCGCGACGGGCGAGCGGCTCCGTGACGGAAGTGAAACATCCGCTGCCGGTTCGTCGCGCACGGATCCGTTTCGTCGCCGCGCGCACCGGATCGACGCCGCCCGGACCGCGTCGCTGCAGTTCACCGCCCGCTTCGTTCGTTTCGTCGCATCGCGCTCGCGCGCCCCGCTACGGCTCCCTACAGTTCGGTCCAACGCGGCGGCTCACGCGATCTGCGGCGGCTTGCAGGCGAGAAGGAGAACGGCGATGTACGCACGAAACAACGCGATTCGGATGCTTGGCGCAGTGCTCGGCGTGGCGGCGACGCTGGCGGTGTTGATGGCGATCGACGGCTATGCGCGGCAGGCGAGCGAAATCGCGACGCGGCGCGCGCAGATCGTCCGCCTGGAGCCGGTCACGGTAATCGGCGAGCGGCCGGCGGCGGGCAGCGCCACCGCGGCGGCGCTGCAGGGCGCTGCCGCGAAGGCGCTCTGAGCCCGATCTTCCGTTCGACCCTTCGACTCAGCGCCTGCCTTCGCGAGAGCGGGGAAAGCCGCGACAGCGGCGACTCGACGATCTCCTCCGGCGCCTCGCAAAAGCACTTGACGTAGAGGCGTTCGAGCGGGCAGGTCGCTCCCCCGGGGCTCGCCCGCTCGGCTTTTTTCCACGACGGCACGATGCGCGGCGCGAGCGGCCGACGCGCGAGTCGGATTCGCGTGCGCTTCTTCAGACCTGCGTGCCGTGGCGCATGCGTCCTTGCTGCCACCACGCGACGAGCCGCGACAAGGCCGTTGCCGGCCGCGCGTACGGCGTGTCCGCGGCGGCGGCGCGAACATGCTTCGCAGCGACGCAGGGCGCGCCGTCACGGCACGCGAGCGCGAGCGACTTGTGCGCGACGATGTTGACGAGCCGCGGAACACCGCGCGTGTGCCGATGCACGAGCGCGGCGACCGCGGAGGGGAACAGCGCAGCCGCGTCGGACACGCGGCCTGCCACGCGCAGCCGATGCGCGAGATAGGCCTCGGTTTCCTGCGCCGAAAGCGCGCCGAGCCGGTACTGCGCGGTGATGCGACTCGCAAACGCTCGCAGGTCGGCGCGGCGCAGCTTGGCATCGAGTTCCGGCTGGCCGAACAGAACGACTTGCAGTGTCGGCCGCCGTGCGTTTCCGCGCTCGGCCAGGTGCCGCAGCGCCTCGAGCGTGTCGGCTGGCATCGCCTGCGCTTCGTCGCAGCAGACGACGACGCGCCGGCCGGCGTCTGCGGCCCTCAGCAGCGTGCGGTCGAGCAGCGCGAGCAGTCGGGCCTGGGACGGGTTGGCGTGCGGTGCCAGCTCCAGCGCGTCGCCGACGGCGACCAGCAGCGAGCGCGGCGTCAGGCAAGGGTTCGGGATGTACGCGAAGTCGCAGCGGCGTTCGCCTTCGGCGAGCGCCGCCAGCAGGCGCCGGCAGGCGAGCGTTTTGCCGGTGCCGACTTCACCGGTGATCTTGACGAGCCCTTCGCCGCGGTCGATCGCCTGCAGCAGCGCGGCATGCACTTCCTGCAGTCCGCGCGACGGGTAGGCGAACGCCGGATCCGGCGCGATCGAAAACGGCGGGACCGCGAGCCCGAAGTGTTCAAGATACATCGGCCGGCAACTGCCTTCGGAACACCGTTGCCTAGCCGGCCAGCAGGACCGTCAACAGCACCGCCGCGGCGGCCAGCCACCAAGGCGTGAGCCACGACAGCGTGCGCGGCTCTTCGGGCGGATCGTCGCGAGGCGCGTCACGCCGGGTCCGGACGAGCGAACCGACCGGCGGCGAGGGGGTGTCGTGTTTCATTGCGGACTCCAATGCGTTCGGCGGCGGCGGTCGCCGCGCGCACTCCGAGCCATGGGCCTGCAACGATGCTAGGCAGCCGGTCGGGGGCGGATCGCCCGAAAAGGCCCGTTTTCCGCGGCGCGCGGCCGCAGTCGGGCCGACGCGCGTTCCCGGCGCAGGCGGCCGTTCGTCGCCGGTGACTCAACAGCCGTCCGTCGACAGGTCCACGATCGGCGCGGTGATCGTGGGCGACGCAGCATGGTTGGGCGAGGTGTAGACGATCTGGCACCGCGCCGGGTCGGGCGCCCCGTCGATTCGGATCGCGATCGAACTGCCCGGGTGCGCACCGCCGCCGATGATGGTCACCTTGTCTTCCGCCGAGATGTTGGCCGCCTGCAGAATGCCGGCGGCGGATGCTTCTGGGTAACCGTGGTTGGTCTGAATCGTCGCGCCGTCGATGTCCACGTGGCTCATTCCGTCCGGCCCAGCTTCGGTTCGGCCTCTGGCCAGCGCGGCCGCGCGCACGATCTGTGCGGCCGCACGCACCGAGCTGTTCAGCGCTTCGGCCCTGGACCGGCGCGCTTCGTTGCCCAGATTCAGGAATCGCGGCAGCGCGACCGCCGACGCGATGGCCAGAACCAGCAGCACGACGACCAGTTCGATCAGCGTGAAGCCCGACAGGCGGCGTGGGTCGGGTGGCTTGGCCATGGCGCATCCTTTCGCTGCGTGCATCCATGTCCCGCGGCGAGCGGGCGACGGCACGATGTCCGGACGGGGACCGGCCGGGGCCGAGCACGGCGACGCCGGCGCCTCACCGGTCGAGCCGATTCTGCGTCGAGCGCCGGCAGACGGTCCTGCGAGAAGCGCCGGCTTCGCGCGGTATTCGCGGCCGGGGACAGCCGCGACGGCCGCGTTTCAGACGTTGCCCCGCAGCCTTCGCAGGAACACGGCCATCTCTTTGACCGCCTGGCGGTCGCCGTGGGCTTGCGCGGCGGCAATGCCGCGCTCGTAGGCGTCGATCGCTTCGGCCGTGCGGCCGGCCGCGGCGAGCGCCTTGCCGAGCTGTTTCCACGCGGCCGAGTAGGCCGGGTCGCGCTCGACCGCTTCGCGCAGATAACGCACGGCTTCGTCGTACTGCTCACGCTTCAGGTACGCCGAGCCGATCGAAAAACGCAGCAGCGCCGCGTTGCCGCCGGCGTCGCGCGCGCTGCCGATCATTCGCAGCAGGTTCTGCAACAGGGTATCGCTCATTTAGACTGCCCGCGTCGCGTCGACCGAACGCAACGAGGAGCGCACGATCATGAACAAGGAAATTATCGCGACCGCCGACGCCCCGGCGGCGATCGGTCCGTATTCGCAGGCGGTGAAGACCGGGCTCGTCGTGTTCCTGTCGGGGCAGATCGGGCTCGACCCGGCGACCAAGGAGCTCGTCGGGGATGACTTCGAGGCGCAGGTGCGGCAGGCGTTTCGCAACCTCGCGGCGGTCGCGAAAGCGGCCGGCGGATCACTCGCGCACGCGGTCAAGTTCACGCTGTTCCTGACGGATCTGTCGAAGTTCGGCAAGGTCAACGAGATCATGGCCGAGGTCGTGCCGCAGCCTTATCCGGCGCGCTCGACGGTGGGCGTGGCGAGCTTGCCAAAGGGCGCGCAGTTCGAGGTCGAGGCGATCCTGGTGCTGTGATCCTTCGTTCGTGACGAGCACCGCCCATCGCCTGGCCGGGCGCCATGCCGGCGCCGAACGCACGGCGGATCAGGATCCGCGGCAGCGCGCGCTCGCCAAGCTCGGGCTGCACGGCGACTGGGACTATCTGCTGCATCTGCCGCTGCGCTATGAAGACGAAACGCGCATCACGTCGATCGCGCAGCTCGCGCCCGGCGTCGAAGCGCAGGTCGAAGGCGAGATCGTCGACGTCGAGATCGTCCGCCGCGGCCGTCGCCAGTTGATCGCGCGGCTGCGCGATGCCAGCGGCGAGCTGCTGCTGCGTTTTCTGCACTTCTATCCGTCGCAAGTGAAGCAGCTCGCGATCGGCCGCCGCGTGCGCGCGTTTGGCGCGGTACGCGGCGGTGCGCTGTCGTCGGACTTCGGCTTCGAGATCGTGCATCCGCGCGTTCGTCCGATCGAGGCGGGCGCGCCCGTGCCGACCGCGCTGACGCCGGTGTATCCGACGTCCGCAGGCGTTTCGCAGGCGTGGCTGCGCGCGCGAATCGCGCGTGCGCTGCGCGACGTCCGCATCGACGATACGCTGCCTGCGGCGCTGCGCGAGCGCTGCGGCCTGCCGCCGCTCGCAGACGCGCTGCACTACCTGCACGCGCCGCCGCCAGGCGCCGACCTCGCGCGACTCGCCGATCGTTCGCATCCGATGTGGACGCGCGTGAAGTTCGACGAACTGCTCGGGCAGCAGCTTTCGCTGCGCACCGCGCGGCTGGCGCGCGCGCAGCGACGCTCGATGCCGCTGGCGGGCGACGGCGCCCTGACGCGGCGGTTGCTGGCTGCGCTGCCGTTCGCGCTCACGCGGGCGCAGCAGCGCGTGTGGGCCGAGATCGAGTCCGACCTCGCACGGGGCGTGCCGATGCACCGGCTGGTGCAGGGCGACGTCGGCAGCGGCAAGACGGTGGTGGCGGCGCTTGCGGCCGCACGCGCGATCGAGGCGGGCTATCAGACGGCGCTGATGGCACCGACGGAGATCCTGGCCGAACAGCACTTCCGGCGCATCGCGCTGTGGCTCGAGCCGCTCGGCGTGCGCGTCGTCTGGCTCGCCGGGCGGCTGAAGCCCGCGGACAAGCGCGCCGCGCAGCAGCGCGTGGCGAGCGGCGAGGCGCAACTGGTCGTCGGCACGCATGCGCTGATCCAGCACAAAGTCGCGTTCGCGAAGCTCGGGCTCGCGATCGTCGACGAGCAGCACCGCTTCGGTGTGGCGCAGCGGCTCGCGTTGCGCGGCGCTTCTGCGGGCGAGGCGGGCGAGCTCGCGCCGCATCTGCTGATGCTGAGCGCCACGCCGATCCCGCGAACGCTGGCGATGAGCTACTACGCCGATCTGGACGTGTCGGTGATCGACGAAATGCCGCCCGGCCGCCGGCCGGTCGTCACCAAGCTCGTGTCGACGCGCCGGCGCGACGAGGTGCTCGAGCGCATCCGCGCCGAAGTCGCGCGCGGCCGCCAGGCGTACTGGGTCTGCCCGCTCGTCGACGAGAACGAGGAGGCCGACGCGAAGCTGGAACTCACGGCGGCCACGCGGATGTACGAAGAAACGCGCGCCTTGCTGCCCGAGCTGCGGCTGGGCCTGCTGCATGGGCAGTTGCCGGCGCAGGAAAAGGCGGCGGCGATGCAGGCGTTCGCCGCCGGCGCGCTCGATGTGCTGGTGGCGACGACGGTGGTCGAAGTGGGCGTGGACGTGCCCAACGCGACGCTGATGGTGATCGAGCACGCACAGCGCTTCGGGCTCGCGCAATTGCACCAGCTTCGCGGGCGCGTGGGGCGCGGCGCCGAGCAGAGCTACTGTGTGCTGCTGTTCGACGAGCCGCTGTCGGAGGCGGCGCGCGAGCGGCTGAAGGTGATCTTCGAAACCGACGACGGCTTCGAGATCGCGCGCCGCGACCTGCTGCTGCGCGGCCCCGGCGAACTGCTCGGCGCGCGCCAGGCCGGCGTGCCGCTGCTGCGCTTCGCCGACCTCGAACGCGACGCGACGCTGCTCGAATGCGCGCGCGATGCGGCGGCGGAGCTGCTCGAGCGCGCGCCCGAGGCGGCGCGGCGGCACGTCCAGCGGTGGGTCGGGCGAAGGCAGGCGCTGCTCGACGCGTAAGGCGCGCGGTCGCGCGCGGGTTCGTGCGGCGCTGCGCGACCTTTTTCTTCGTCGTTCGTCGGGCGGACGCCCGGGCCGCGGGGCCCCGGCTTTTCTTGTCTTGCCAAGATAAGCAGGCAAGCGAAGGCGGGCCGACGAAGCCGGTCGCCTGCGGCGACTGCCTTGCGCTGCTCGGGCGGTCCGGCGGGGGTCGTGAACTCGTGCGATCGCGCGCTGGCGGCGCGCGCCACGCCCTCGAACAACGACCCCCCGAAGACCCCGGCCCGTCCTGCGCTGCTCAGCGTCTGCGACGGCAGGAAAGGCTGCCCTCACCCCAACCCGCTCCCGCGGATGCAGGAGCGGGAGCAAAGCTGCCCTTTCCCACGCGAGGGCGAGAGGGAGAGAGGGTGTCGGTTGAAGTGATTGCCGTCGAAGGCGACGATCGAGACTTACGCAAGCACGTGACACCGCGACCCCGCAAGTTCGCGTCGCCCGTGTGGACACCGGTTCCGTCATCCCGAGCGAACGCGACGGATCCCGGCGTTGCGAGCGGTGGAGATTGCTCGCCTCGGGCTTGGAATGACTCCCCATCGTCATCCCGAGCGAACGCGAGGGATCTCGGCATTGCGCGCGGCGGAGATTCCTCGCCTGCGGCTCGGAATGACAGTGGGGGCATTGCCGCTTGGAATCGCGAAGCCAGGCCGGGAGCGACGCTGGCTTGTCATCCCGAGCGAACGCGAGGGATCTCCGCGCCACGCGGTGCAGAGATTCCTCGCCTGCGGCTCGGAATGACAGTGTGGCGGCGTTGCGGCTCGGAATAACGAAGCGAGGCTGGGGGAATGACGCTGGCTTGTCATCCCGAGCGAACGCGAGGGATCTCCGCGCCACGCGGTGCAGAGATTCCTCGCCTGCGGCTCGGAATGACAATCGGGGTTGCGGCTCGGAATGACAATGGCGGCGTTGCGGCTCGGAATGACAAACGGCGACGAATGCGAGCGCCAGGCGGTCGGTCGTGTCACGAAGATTCGTGATGCTCGATCGCAGCGAAGGGTACCCGCGCAGCGGGCGCCTTCGTCGGCGCGCCTTTGGCTTCGGCCGCTCGCTTCACGCCGGCTGCGCCGGCATGAGCCTGCGCCGCAACCTGCGGTTGCCTTTGGTCACTGTCTTTGGCAAGAGAAAGAAAGTGACGGCCCGAGCGTCCGCCCGTTGAAGAACGAAGAAGCGGCAACGCGCCGCGGCGCGAACGACGACTGGCGCACGGGCGGCGCGACATCCGCTGCGCGGCGGCGTCATATCAGGATGATGTCGTACTGCTCCTGGTGATAGATGCTTTCGACCTGCATCGAGATCGGCTTGCCGATGAAGTCCGACAGCATCGCCAGCGACTGCGATTCCTCCTCGAGGAACAGATCGACCACCGTCTGCGAGGCGAGGATGCGGAACTCGCGCGCGTCGCCGAACTGGCGCGCCTCGCGCAGGATCTCACGCAGGATCTCGTAGCAGACGGTGCGTGCGGTCTTGATCTCACCGCGGCCGCCGCACACGGGGCAGGGCTCGCACAGGACGTGCGCGAGCGACTCGCGCGTGCGCTTGCGCGTCATCTCGACGAGCCCGAGCTGCGTGAAACCGCTGACCGTCATTCGCGTGCGGTCGCGCGCCAGCGCGCGCTTGAACTCCGCAAGCACCGCCTCGCGGTGCTCGGCGTTGACCATGTCGATGAAATCGACGACGATGATCCCGCCCAGGTTGCGCAGGCGCAGTTGTCGCGCGATCGCGTGCGCCGCCTCGAGGTTGGTCTTGAACACCGTGTCGTCGAAGTTGCGCGTGCCGACGAAGCCGCCGGTGTTCACGTCGATCGTGGTCATCGCCTCGGTCTGGTCGATGATCAGGTAGCCGCCGCTTTTCAGGTCCACGCGGCGGGCGAGCGCGCGCTCGATCTCGGCGTCGATCTGGTACAGGTCAAACAGCGGCCGCTCGCCGGTGTAGTGTGCGAGCTTGCCGAGCACGCGCGGCACGTATTGCGCGGCGAAAGCCTGCAGCGCCGCGAAGTTCTCGCGCGAGTCGATCTGGATCGTCTGTGTCGCCTCGGTCACGACATCGCGCAGCACGCGCTGCGCGAGCGAAAGCTCCTGGTACAGCACGGACGGTGCGGGCGACTGCGTCGCGGCCTCGCGGATCTGCGTCCAGCGCTTGCGCAGGTAGTCGATGTCGGCGGCGAGGTCGGCTTCGGTCGCGTCCTCCGCGCTGGTGCGGATGATGTAGCCGCCTTTTTCGTCGGCGGGGACGACGCGCGCGAGCATTTCGCGAAGCTGCGCACGTTCGGCCTCGTCCTCGATCCGCTGCGACACGCCGATGTGCGGGTCCTGCGGCAGGTAGACGAGCATCCGGCCCGCGAGCGAGATCTGCGTGGACAGGCGCGCGCCCTTGGTGCCGATCGGATCCTTGACGACCTGCACGAGCAACGCGTCGCCCTCGTGCACCAGCCGCTCGATCGGCGGCGGTTTGTCCTGCGTGAACTGGCGGTACTCCCAGATGTCGGCGACGTGCAGGAAGGCGGCGCGCTCCAGCCCGATGTCGACGAAGGCCGACTGCATGCCGGGCAGCACGCGCGCGACCTTGCCGAGGTAGATGTTGCCGACCAGTCCGCGCGTGGCCGCGCGCTCGACGTGCAGCTCCTGCACGACGCCCGCGAGCAGCACCGCCACCCGCGTTTCCTGCGGCGTGATGTTGATCAGGATGTCTTCCATCTCGCTACAGGACCTTCAGGCCCGCCTGCTGCAACAGTTGCGCAGTTTCGAACAGCGGCAGTCCCATCACGCCCGTGTAGCTGCCTTCGATGCGTTCGACGAAGATCGCGGCGAGTCCCTGGATGCCGTAGCCGCCGGCCTTGTCGTACGGTTCTGCGGTCGCGCAATAGCGCTCGATTTCGTGCTCGGCGAGCGCGCGCAGCACGACGGTCGTGACCGAGGTCGCCGCCATCACGTGCGCGGTGCTGCCGGTGCCGATCGCCAGCGCGACGGTGGTGCGCACCTCGTGCGCGCGCCCGGACAGCCGGCGCAGGAAGTCCATCGCTTCGGCGCGGTTCGCCGGCTTGCCGAGCACTTCACCGTCGAGGATCACGGCCGTGTCGGCGGCGAGCACGGGTTTGTACAGCATCGATCGCATCGAAAGCACGCGCTGGCCGAAGGCGGCCTTCTCGCGCGCGGTGCGTTCGACGTAATCGGCGGCCGGCTCGGCCGGGTGCTGCCGCTCGTCGATGTCCGGTCCGCGCGGCGACGCGAGCCGCAGCATCAACGGCTCGAAGCGCACGCCGATCTGCTTGAGCAGTTCGCGGCGGCGCGGGCTGCGCGAGGCGAGATAGACGTCGGCCATGGCTGCGCTCGTGGTCAGCCGCGATGATAGGGGTGCCCGGCGAGGATCGACCAGACGCGGTAGAGCTGTTCGAGCAGGACGACGCGAGCGAGCGCGTGCGGCAGCGTCAGGCTGGACAGCCGCAGCAGCATCCGTGCCTGGCGTTTGAATCCGGCATCGAGCCCGTCGGGGCCGCCGATCGCGAAGGTCACGGTTTCCGAGGCGTCGCGCCAGCCGCGGATCGCCTCGGCGAACTGCAGCGTGGTCCAGTCCGTGCCGCGTTCGTCGAGCGCGACGACGAGGCTGCCCGCCGGGATCGCCGCTCGCAGCCGTTCGGCCTCGGCGGCGAGCAGCCGCTCGACGGGTTGGCCGGCGCGCGGCTCGGGCTTGACTTCCTTCAGCGTCACGGCGAAATCGCTCGGGAAGCGCGTCCGGAAGTCGGCGATGGCCTCCTCGGCCCAACGCGGCTGGCGCTGGGCGACTGCGACGACGGTGATGTGCATGGGGCCCGGTGCGGCTCGGCGGCGGATCGAGCGCGCAACCGCGCGTCAGCGCGCCGGCTTCTTGGCCGCTGTCCTGCGGGCGGATGCGCCTGTCGCCGCCTTGCGCGCCTTCTTCGCCGGCGCCGTCCGGCGCTGCGACGCGGCCCGCTTCGCCGGCTTCGCCGCGCGCTTGCCGGCGGCCGCGGACTTTTTCGCCGACGTCGCTCGTGCCGCCGACGTCGCTCGAGCCGCCGACTTCTTCGCGGCCGTCGCGGTCGGCGCGGCGCTGCGCGCGGCAGGCCGCTTCGCGGCGGGTCGTTTCGCCGTGGGCTTGCGAGCCTCTGTCGCGCCGCCGGCTCGCGCGCGGCGCTCGGTCGTCCGCTCGCCCGCGGACTTGATCCGCACCGGCTTGCTGCCCCAGATCTCCTCGAGTTCGTAGTACGCGCGGATCGACGGCTGCATGATGTGCACGACGATGTCGCCGAGGTCGACCAACACCCACTCGCCGCTGTCGGTGCCTTCGACGCTGACGACTTTGCCCCCGGCCGCCTTGACGCGCTCGGCAACGCTCGAGGCCAGCGCGCGCGTCTGCCGGTTCGACGTGCCGCTCGCGAGGACGACGCGGTCGAACATGTCGGACAGGCCGATCGTGTTGTAGACCCTGATGTCCTGGCCCTTGATGTCTTCGAGCGCGTCGACGACGATGCGCTGCAGTTTTTGCAGATCCATGGCGCTAGCGGTAGAGGTCATGCGCCCGAATATAGTCCAGCACCGGCGCCGGCACGATCTGCGCGAGCCGCGCGTCGCGTTTGGGCGAGGCCGGCGCGCGCAGCAGCGCGCGGATCTCGGTGGCCGACGCGTCGACCGGCGCCATCTCGAGATCGACGATGCATCCCGCGGGCCGGTCGCGCAACTGCGCAGCCCGCGCCCAGTGCTCGTTGTAGAACGTCTGCAGCGGCCATGAAAGCGTCAGCACCGCGTCGTTGCGGCGCGCGACCGCGATGTGCGCGAAGTCGAGCAGGCGCTGCCACTCGCGCCAGGTGTCGAGGCGCTCCATCTGGTCGGCGCCGAGCACGAGGACCAGCGGCACGTCGGGACCGAGCGATGCGCGCAGCGCGCGCAGCGTGTCGATCGTGTAGCTCGGTCCAGGGCGCTCGACTTCGCTCAGGTCGAGCGTGAAGCGCGGTTCGCCGGCGATCGCGAGCGCGACCATCCGTGCGCGGTGCGCGGCATCGGTGATCTCGCCCTTCTGCCAGGGGTGCCCGGCCGGGATGAATCGGACCTGCGCCAGCCCGAGGCGTTCGAGCGCCGCGCGCGCGAGCGCCAGATGACCGGCGTGGATCGGATCGAAGCTGCCGCCGAGCAGACCGATCATTCGATCAGGTCCACTCGCGCGGCCGCAGGAAGTCGGTGTACAGCCGCGCCTCGGGCGAGCCCGGCTCGGGCTTCCAGTCGTAGCGCCACTTCACCACCGGCGGCAGCGACATCAGGATCGATTCGGTGCGTCCACCGGACTGCAACCCGAACAGCGTGCCGCGATCGTAGACGAGGTTGAATTCGACGTAGCGGCCGCGCCGGTACGCCTGGAAGTCGCGCTCGCGTTCGCCGTATGGGTGGCTGCGGCGGCGCTCGACGATCGGCACGTAGGCGTCGACAAAGGCGTCGCCGACCGCGCGAACGAGCGCGAAGCCGCGTTCGAACCCGAGTTCGTGAAAGTCATCGAAGAAGATGCCGCCGATGCCGCGCGGCTCATTGCGGTGTTTCAGGAAGAAGTAGTCGTCGCACCACTTCTTGAAGCGCGGATACATGTCGGCG
Organism: uncultured Burkholderiaceae bacterium; assembly: GCA_964539745.1. Lineage (GTDB taxonomy): Bacteria > Pseudomonadota > Gammaproteobacteria > Burkholderiales > Burkholderiaceae_F > DSNY01. Next base: position 15,025 of record CAZIJU010000089.1, read on the forward strand.
CCGAACGGTTCGAGCGCCGCTTTGCAGGTCGCGTGAAAGTGCCTCGCGTCTTCGTCGTACGGGTAATAAGGCGTCAGATCCATGCCGCCGCCGAACCAGAAGACGTCCGCCTCGCCGCGCTTGCGGGCGATGAAGCAGCGCACGTTCATGTGCACGGTCGGCACGTACGGATTGCGCGGGTGCAACACCAGCGACACGCCCATCGCCTCGAAACCGCGGCCGGCCAGCTCGGGCCGCTGCGCGCTCGCCGACGGCGGTAGCGCCGCGCCGGTGACGTGAGAAAAGCCCACGCCGCCGCGTTCGAGCAGCTTGCCTTCCTCGACGATGCACGTGAGCCCGCCGCCGCCGAGCGCGCCGCCTTGCGGCTTGTCCCACGCGTCGCGCAGGAAGGGTGTGCCGTCGAGCTGCTCGAAGCGCGCAACGATCCGCTGCTGCAGGTCCAGCAGATATTCGCGGACGGACTGGGTGTCGACGAATTCGCTCATTGCATGTGCCGGCCGATGAAGCCGAGCACGCTCTCGTACCACGCGACGATGTTCCGGGGCTTCAGGATCCAGTGGTTCTCGTCGGGGAAGATCAGCAGCTCGCTCGGCACGCCGTGGTATTGCAGTGCCTCGAACAGATTCAATCCCTCGTTGATCGGGCAGCGGTAGTCGAGCTCGCCGTGGATGATCAGCACGGGCGTCTTCCACTGCTTGATGTAGCGGATCGGCGCGTAGCGGTCGAACCTCACCGGGTCGGCGTACGGATCCTCGCCGCCCATTTCCAGATACCACCACGCCGGATGGTCCGTCGTGCCGGTGAACTGCGCCATCGTGGCGATGCTCGCGTGCGTGATCAGGCACTTGAAGCGCTGCGTCTGCGTGCCGATCCAGTTCGTCATGTAGCCGCCGAAGCTGCCGCCCATCGCCATGATCCGCCGCGCATCGACGTCGGGGCGCTTCTCGAGCGCATCGGTGACGGCCATCAGGTCCTTGAAGCACTGGTCGCCCCAGACGTTGCCCCAGATACCTTGAATAAAGTCCTGACCGAAACCCGTCGAGCCGCGGGGATTCGGCAGCGCGACCGCGTAACCCTGGGCGACCGCGATCAGCGGATTCCAGCGCCAGTGCCAGCCGTCGACGTCCATGCCGATCGGCCCGCCG
>CAZIJU010000090.1:0-15950 GCA_964539745.1 uncultured Burkholderiaceae bacterium
GCGCCGCCTTCGTCCAACAACTGCCGCAGCCGTTCGCGCGCGCGCGCGAGCCGCGACATCACCGTGCCGACCGGCACGTCGAGCGCCTGCGCCGCCTCGGCGTAGGAAAGCTGCTCCAACCCGACCAGCAGCAGCACCTCGCGCTGCTCGTCCGGCAGGCGGCGCAGCGCCGCCTGCAGGTCGGCGAACGCGGCGTCGGTCTCCGCGCTGGCACCCGCCGCCGCCGGCTCCGGATGCGCGGCGGCGAGCTCGTCGAGCGAGTCGAACTGCCGCGTTCGCTTGACGCCGTTGATGAACACGTTATGCATCACCGCAAACAGCCATGCGCGCAGCTTTCCGTCGGCGCTGCCGGCCTGCTCGCGCCACAGGCCGCGCTTCACCCAGGCGCGCTCCAACGTGTCCTGCGTCAGGTCGTCGGCCGCCTCGCGCGATCCGGTCAGCGCGCGCGCGTAGCGGCGCAGGCGCGGGATGTGCGCCTGGAGCTGCTCCGCGGTGAACCCACTGCGCATCGGCGCGCCCGCTCCGTCGGCATCGAGACCGGGAACACGGCGGTCAACAGGGTTCCGCCGTCCGTTATTCCTGTCGACCATTCAGATCTCCTGCGGGTCGACTTCGATCTGCCACCGCGCGCGGGGTGCGCCCTTGGGCGGATCGTCGCGCAACGCCTGCAACCAGCGCTTCAAAAAGCTTTGCAGCGCAGGGCGCCGGTCGGCTTCGATCAGCAGTTGCGCGCGATGCATGCCCGCGATGCGCGCCAGCGGCATCGGCACCGGATCGTACAGCCGAACGCCGGTCGGATCTCCCGCGGCGGTGCGCGCTGCGGCGAGAAAGCCGATCGCGTCTTCGAGCCTGCGCGCCTCGGCGCGCAGCAGCGCCTGATGCACGAAGGGCGGCATCGCGGCAGCGCGCCGCTCGTCGAGCTGACGATCGGCAAACGCGGCGAAGTCGAAGCGGGCGAATGCCGCGAACAACGGATGCGACGGAAATCGCGTTTGCACCAGCACGCGGCTCGCCTGTCCGCCGCGGCCGGCGCGGCCGCCGACCTGAACCAGGGTCGAGAACAGCCGCTCCGGTGCGCGGAAGTCGTGCGAGACGAGTTGGGCGTCGGCGTTGAGCACGCCGACCAGCGTCACGCGGCGGAAATCGTGCCCCTTCGCGATCATCTGCGTGCCGACCAGCACGTCGATTTCGCCGGCGTGCACGGCGTCGAACGCGCTGCTGGCGGCGTCCTTGCGGCGAGTCGAATCGCGGTCGATGCGCGCGATGCGCGCCCCCGGCAGCACGTCGCGCAACGCCTCCTCGATACGCTGCGTGCCTTGGCCGACGCCGCGCAGGTCCTGATTGCCGCAGGTCGGGCACGCTCGCGGCACGGCGCTCGTCCAGCCGCAGTGATGGCAGCGCAGCGTCGCATCGGTCTTGTGAAATGCAGCGAAGGCCGCGCAGCGCGGACAGTTCGACAGCCAGCCGCAGGCTTCGCACGCGATCACGGGGGCGTATCCGCGCCGATTGATGAACACGAGCGCCTGTTCGCCGCGCGCGAGCGCGGCTTCGAGCGCTTCGCGCAACGGCGGCGTAAGTCCATGCACCGGCGCGTGCGCGCGTGTGTCGATCAGTTCGACCGCGGGCGACGCGGCGGTGCCGTGCGCGCGGTCGGGAAGTTGAAGCAGCGCGTAGCGGTTGGCGCGAGCGTGCGCCCACGTCTCGAGCGATGGTGTGGCCGAACCGAGCACGACCGGGATGTCGAGAAGCTGTCCCCGCTTCAGCGCCAGATCGCGGGCCGAGTAGCGCACGCCGTCGCCGGCCTTGAACGACGCGTCGTGCTCTTCGTCGACCACGACGATACGCAGCCGCGGCAGCGGCGCGAACACCGCCAGCCGCGTGCCGACGACGATGCGCGCACGTCCTTCGTGTGCGGCGAGCCACGCAGCCGTGCGCTCGCCGTCGGCCATGCCGCTGTGCAAGGCCGCGATGGTCTCGCCGGGAAAACGCCGCCGCAGACGCGCTTGCAACTGTGGCGTCAGGTTGATTTCGGGCACCAGCAGCAGCGCCTGCGCTTGCGGATCCGCAGCGAGCCTGCGCGCGATCGCCTCCAGATACACCTCGGTCTTGCCGCTGCCGGTGACGCCGAACAACAGGAACGCGCCGAATCCCGAAGCCGCATCGATCGCAGCGACCGCCGCGCGCTGCGCATCGTTCAGCGGCTGGACGGCGGCCTCGGCGCCGGATGCACCGAACGCCGAACTCGCCCGCAGGCGCTTGAGCACGGCAGCGAAGCGCGGCCCGGGCGGCACGCGCAGCGCCGGCGGCAGCGACGGGATTGCCGCTTCGCCCCAGGCATGCTGGTAATAGTCCGCGGCAAAGCGCGTCAGTGCCAGCCAATCCGCAGGCAGCGGGTCGATTTCGGCAAGCACCCGCCGGATCGGTCGCAACCGCTCCGGTGCGAGCGCGCTATGCGTCGCCGTTGCGACGATCAGACCGATTCGCTCGCGCCGCCCAACAGGGGCGACGCAGAGGCGTCCAGGCACTGCACCGTCGCACTCGATCGAATAATCGAGCGGCTGCGGCATCGGCAGGTCAACGATGATCTGCGCGTACATGCCATCGCCTCACGGGCGGCAGGCAAAAGCTCAGCGCTTCCTGAACTCGTGCCGCTAAGTCCATGATTTTTCGGTCACAGATGCACGCCACATCGCCTGTGGACAACTTTGTGGACAAGGCCGCGGCTGAGCCCGCCAAAGCGCGTGCGGATTGGACTGCGCTGGGTTGCCCGATTTCTTGGCAAACACGAAAAGCTTTAAAAATCAATGTATTGGCCAAAAAATTGCCGGCTTCGCAAAGGCCGTCGCGCGCCAAAGCGCATGAAATCGGGCTGAACGCGATTTTGTGAATAAGTCAAGCGCCGGGAGCCACTTTTTTTGGCGAGCGGCTACACCGAAGCCGCGCCCGCCTGCGGCGGTTCAGGTTCGCAGCCGACGGCTTGTTTCGTGCACCGCGTCGACGAGAACGGAGACGGCTTCGGGTGGGGTGAACTGCGAGATACCGTGGCCAAGGTTGAACACGTGGCCCGCCCATGTGCCGTCGGGATTGCGCGGATCGCCAAAAGATTGAAGCACTCTTGCCACCTCGCGCCGAAGTGCGTGCTCGCCGCCAAACAGCGCCATCGGATCGAGGTTGCCCTGCAGCGCACAGCGCCGCCCGATGAGCTTTCGTGCGGCGCCGAGGTTCACCGTCCAGTCGAGCCCGACGGCATCGGCGCCACTGTCAGCGATCTCTTCAAGCCAGAGTCCGCCGCCTTTGGTAAAGACGATGCTCGGTACGCGCTCGCCGTCATGCTCGCGGTGCAGGCGCCGGACGACTTCACGCGTATAGGCAAGCGAAAACGTCTGGAACGCGCCGTCGGCGAGCGCGCCGCCCCACGTATCGAAGATCATCACCGCTTGCGCGCCGGCGCGAATCTGCGCGTTCAGGTAGTCGGCGACAGCCTGCGCGTTGACCGCGAGGATCCGGTGCAACAGGTCCGGTCGCGCATACAGCATCGTCTTGACCGTGCGGAAGTCGTCGGACCCTCCGCCTTCGACCATGTAGCAAGCGAGCGTCCACGGGCTGCCGGAAAAGCCGATCAGCGGAACGCGGCCCGCGAGCGACTTGCGGATCTCGCGCACGGCGTCCAGCACGTAGCCGAGCGACAGCTCGGGGTCGGGCGCAGCGAGCGCGGCGACGTCGCGCTCGTGCCGGACCGGCCGCTCGAACTTCGGCCCCTCGCCGTCGGCGAAGTACAGGCCGAGTCCCATCGCATCGGGCACAGTCAGAATGTCGGAGAAGAGAATTGCCGCATCGAGCGCGTAGCGGTCGAGCGGCTGCAACGTGACCTCGGTCGCGTAAGCCGGGGACTTCGCCAGCCCGAGAAAGCTGCCTGCGCGGCTGCGTGTCGCGTTGTATTCGGGCAGGTAGCGTCCGGCTTGACGCATCAGCCAGACCGGCGTGTAGTCCGTCGGCTGTCTGAGCAGCGCGCGCAGGAGGGTGTCGTTTCGTGGTTTCACGCCGAAGCAGCAAGGCGGTGCGAGCAGCCGATTCTCGCACGGGCAGCGCGGGCCCCCTGCCTGCGTGGGTCGCCGCCGTTGGGCACGGCGCCCAGATCGCGCTGCACGTACAACCCGGCGCGCGGCGCAACGCGGTGGTCGGCGTTCACGGGGGACGGCTCAAAGTGGCGCTGCAGGCTCCGCCGGTCGATGGGCGCGCCAACGAAGCGCTGCTGCGTTTCCTCGCCGCGGCGCTCAGCATCCCGCGGCGACAGATCCTGCTCGCGGCCGGCGAACACAGTCGCGACAAGCGCGTCGAGGTGCACGGCATCGATGCCGCCGCAGTGGCCCGAGTGCTGGCGCCAGCCGGCAGGTAAGAACTAAAAAAGGGCAGACCGTCGGTCTGCCCTTTGCGCAGAGAAAACTCCGCGACCGATCACTTCTTGGCTTCGGCCTTTTTCTCTTCTTTCTTCTGCTCCTTCTTTTCCTCTTTCTTGGCAGCCGGCGCGGCGTCCTTCTTCGCGGCCGCCTTGGCCTCCGCCTTCTTCTCTTCCTTCTTGGCATCCGCGGCGACCGCGGTGCCGGCCGCGAACAGCGCGGCGATCAAAGCAGCAAGCAGCTTGTTCATGTCACTTCCTGATAACGGTGGGTTGATCACAAGACAGGGCCCGCTCTTCGGGTCCAGCTGGCGCCGGCGCGAAGTCGCGGGCCCGCGACGGCTAACGGATAGCCGCCGCCGAAGTTGACACAAATGCATACCAAAGTGGTGCGCGCGAGGCCGATCGGTGCGATTGTTTGCTGCCGATGATGCATTTTCGCGACACTGCCCGTGCATCTCTCCGCAAAAGCGCGCTACAGGGGCCAGTCGGCGCCGACCAGCCAAGCACGCCCCGGCGCAGGCTCAAAAAAGCGGCTGTTGCCTTCGTTAACGATCACCGAGCCGACATAGCGCTTGTCGAGCAGGTTGTCGATGCGCGCGAACACACGCGGGCGAGCGGAACCGATCGCGAGGGTCCGTACCGCCGAAACCGCGAGCAGGCCGTAGCCCGCCGCTCGGTCGGTGTTGCGGTCGTTGACGAACAGCTCGCTCTGTGCGCGCCACTCGGCGCCGAGATCGGCCCAGCCGGCGCGGTACTTCAGCTCGATGAACGCGGTGCGCGCGGGAACGCCCGGCAGTTTGTTGCCCGCTGCGACGGGAAGCGTCGGCACCGCACACGGCGGCGCACCGCAGGTCAGAAAGTCGGCGTCGAAGCGCGCATCGATCCACGCGACGCTGCCGTACGCCGACCAGCGCCCGGCCGGCCGCCACTCGAGCGACGCTTCGGCGCCGTCGCGACGGGTCCGCGCGACGTTGGCGAACGACGAGCGCCCGCCGACGTTGGTCCGAACGACGATGTCGTCGTCGGTGCGGATCGTGAACGCGGCGAGCGCGCCGCGCAGCGCCGGTGCGATCGAGAACTTGGCCCCGACTTCGACGTTGTGGCTTCGGCTCGCGCGCAGGTCGGTATTGAGACCGGCGCTGCCGTCCGGGCGATACGCGAGCTCGTTCAGCGTCGGCGTCTCGAAGCCGCGTCCGTAGGCTGCGTAGTACGACACGCGCGGCGTGGCGCGGTAGACCACACCGGCCGTCGGATTGGTGGCGCGGTAATCGGCGGCGCCGGAGTCGTCGCCGTTGGCAAGGAAGCGATCGCGCGTCCGAAAGCGCACCTCCGACGCGCGCACACCTGCGAGCAGCCGCCAGCGCTCGCCGATACGCGCCTCCGTCTGCGCGTAGACGTCGGCCGATTCGATGCGGTTGTCCTCCGCTCGGCGCAGATCGCCGAGCACGCCGACCGCGGTGGGCGTCGCTGCGGGACCGATGAAGTTCTGATAACCGCGCCGATCTTCGTCCTCGCGCTCGAGGGCGATGCCGGCGCTCGTCGTCCAGGCGCCGCTCTGCCAGGTGACGCGCAGGTCGGCACCGCCGAAATCGCGATCGAAATCGATCACGCCCCCCGGATGGTTGATCGGCGTCTGCGTGGTCGGAGGAATCGACTGGAACTGCGTCACGCTGCGGCGGCCGAGCCACGCGGTCGTGTTGAGCACCGCGCTGCCGCCGAGCCTCGATTCGACGTCGGCGCCGACGGTCGAATGGCGCGTCGACTTGCGCGTGTTGAACTGCAGCGCCGCGGGCGATGCCTGCGTCGGATCGGCCTCGAGTTCGTCGCGCCGCAGCCCGAGCGGATCCTGCGCGTCGGGCATGTCGAGCGCGGCGATGGAGACGCGCGCGCGACCCAGCGGCGAATCGAGGAACGCGGTGCGGATCGAGAGCGTGTCGCGCCACGCGGCGCTGTGATCGCGCTCGCCCTCGGTGCGGAAGCGCATGGCGTCGACCGCGAATGCATACGGCGCTTCGCCGCCGACCGCGTTCAGCCCGATGCGCCACGTGCGGTTTGCGCCGATCGCGGCCGTCGGCTCGAACCGCTGCGGCTGCGGCTTCAGCTCGGTGGTGAGCGCGATCACGCCACCCGACGAATTGCCGTACAGGGCGGAAAACGGACCCCGCAGCACTTCGATCCGCTCCGCAGCGTTCAGCGGGAAGTGCGATACCTGCCCCTGTCCGTCAGGAAACGTCGCGGGGATGCCGTCGACATAAAGGCGCATGCCGCGCACGCCGAAAGTCGACCGGCTACCGAATCCGCGAATGGAGATCTGAAGGTCCTGCGCGTAGTTCTGCCGGTTCAGAACGACGAGGCCGGGAACCCGGCCGAGCGATTCCGACAGGTTGACGCGCAGTTGCGCGTCGCGCAGCGTCTCGCGATCGACCACGTCGACCGAAGCCGGGACGTCGAGCGGGTTGCGCTCGGTGCGCGTCGCCGTGACGACGACCGGATCCAGCGTGGCGGGGGCCTGCGCGTAGGCCGGCAGGGCGGCCCATAGCGAGGCGAGGAAGAACAGTCGGCGTGCGTTCATCGGGGGCTGCACCGGGGTCGGGCCGATGCGCCGGGCGCACCGTCCGGCGCGTCGCTGGGCTCACTGCGGCACCGTCTTCACTTCGATCTGGATCGCGCTGTAGTAGGCGGCCAGATCGCGGATGTCCTCGTCGTTCAGCGCCTTGACGGCGATCGACATCACCTCGTTGCGCCGTTCGCCGCCGCGGTAGGCGCGCAGCGCCCGCTCCAGATAGGGTGCGGGCTGTGCGGCCAGATGCGGCGCGTCCGGCAACTTGGCCAGTCCGTCCAGACCATGGCAGGCCTGGCAGGCGACCGCCTTGCGGCGGCCGGCCGCGATGTCCTGCGCGGTCGACGGCAATGCGGCGATCGCCGCCGCCGCGCATAGCGCGGCGGCGAACCGGTGCGACCTCATCCGCTCAGGGCTGGTACGAGATGCGATACAGCGCGCCGGCAAAGTCGTCGGACACGAGCAGCGAGCCGTCCTTCATTACCGCGACATCGACGGGGCGCCCGCGATACGTGCCGGTGGCGGCGTCGAGCCAGCCTTCGGCAAAGACTTCGGACTTGTCGGCCGTGCCGTCGGGCTTCAGCGAGACGAAGTTGATCAGTGCACCGGTCGGCGTCGTTCGGTTCCACGAGCCGTGCGCAGCGACGAAGATTCCGCCCTGGTACTTGGCGGGGAACATCTTGCCCGTGTAGAAGGTCATGCCGAGCTGGGCCTGATGGGCGGGGAATTCGATCTGCGGAGGCGTCCAGTTGGCCGGCGCTTTCAGGTCCTTGAGGTCGGGCGCCGCGGCGGTGCCGGCGATCTTGACGTTGCGGCCGTGGATGAACGGATAGCCGAAGTGCTCGCCGGGTTTGGTCACGCGATTCAACTCGCCCGGCGGCGTGTCATCGCCCATGCCGTCGGTCTGGTTGTCGGTGAACCAAAGCGTCTTGTCCTTGGGATTGAAGTCCTGGCCGACCGAGTTGCGGATACCGACCGCGACGAGTTCGCGCTTGCTGCCGTCGAACGGATTCATCCGGATGATGCCGCCGATGCCGAGCTTCTCGTACAGCGCGACCTTGTCGCGCGGCTGCACGTTGTACGGCTGCCCGAGCGTGATGTACAGCATGCCGTCCGGGCCGACGCGGCAGGTGCGCGCGCCGTGGTTGAAGGACTCCTCCTCGACCGGGACCAGACCGCCCTGCGGCACGACCTCGATCACCGCGACGTCTGGGCCTTCGTAGAAGAACTCGGCGGCCGGAAAGTTCAGCACGCGGTTGTGTTCGACGACGATCAGGAAGCCGTCGCGGGTCCAGCACACGCCGTTGGGCACGTTGAACTTCAACGACGGCGCGAAGGGTTTCACTTCGTCGGCAACCATATCGCCGTTGCGGTCGGTCACCGCCCACACCGTCGTCTTGCGCGTGCCGACGAACAGCATGTTGGTGCTTGGGGCCACCGCCATGTGGCGCGCGTCCGGGACGATTGCGTACAGCTCGATCTTGAATCCTGGCGGCAGCTTGATGCGCTTGAGGTTCTCGCGGATCGCGTCCGCGTTCTTGCCCGTCTGCGGCACGACCGGGATGTTCAGATCGGTGCCGGAGACCTTGAACTGCTTGAGCTTCTCGAGATTCGGCTGCGCCTGCGTCGCACCGACGATCGCGAGCGCGGCAACGGCGGCGGCCGCCTTGAACATGCTTCGCATGGATGTCTCCTGTCCAGTGTTTTCGTTGTTGTGTCCGCCGCGCTGCGGCGCAGCGCATGGAGCCTTTTTGTCAGGCTCGTTCAGAGTCTATGCACGGCCCGCCGGTGCGGCAATCGAAGAAGCGCGGGTGCGACGCCGCATCCCGCAAACGCGCGACCGCGCTCAGCGCACGACGAGCACCGGACACTCGGCGTGCGTGAGCACGCGCTGCGTCTCGCTGCCGAGCAACACGGCCCCGAGTCCGCGCCGGCCGTGCGAGGCCATCACGATCAGGTCGCAGCCCGCGTCGCGCGCGGCGTCGATGATCGCGCGGTAGGGCGCCGACGATTCGGCCATGCGCGATTCGTAGGCGAGCCCCGCGGCACGCGCCGCGCGTTCGACCGCCGCGAGCCGGTCGTTGGCCATCGCCGCGGCGTGCGCCTGGAAGTCGTTGTACGCGGCCGGACTGAACTCGCCGACGGCGACGTACGGATACGCTTCGACGGCGGTCATGCCGACGATGCCGGCGCCGACCGCTTTCGCGAGTTCGACGGCCACGCCGATCGCCTTGTTCGAAAGCTCGGAACCGTCGGTCGCGACCAGGATCTTTTTGAACATCGTTGCCTCCGCACAAAAGCGCTCGCCCGCCGTACGATGCCGCGCGCGCAATGGACACGCTTGACCGCCGTCAAGCGAAGCGGCGTACGAACCGCTCGCATCGGCGGTGCCGGCGGCCGCGCAGCGACGCCGGGCTACTTGCCGCGCAGCTTGCGGATCGCGGCGAGCTGTGCCGCGAGCGCCGACATCTCCGCCTCGACCTTCGCGATTTCGAGCTCGTTGGTGGCGTTTCTGCGCGCCTCCTCGGCGCGCTTCAGCGCCTCCTGCGCCTTCGCTTCGTCGAGATCCTTGCCGCGGATCGCCGTGTCGGCGAGCACGGTGACGACGTTTGGCTGCACCTCGAGGATGCCGCCGGCGACAAAGACCTGCTCCTCTTCGCTCTGGCCAGCCGCCTTGATCCGGACCACGCCGGGCCGGATGCGCGTGATCAGCGGCGCGTGGCGCGGATAGATGCCGAGCTCGCCGGCCTCGCCCGGCAGCACGACGAATTCCGCTTCGCCCGCGAAGATGCTCTGTTCGGCGCTGACAACGTCGACGTGGATGGTGGCCATGCGGATCCTCTTCGCCGCCTACTGCAGCTTCTTGGCGCGCTCGAACGCCTCGTCGATGGTGCCGACCATGTAGAACGCCTGCTCGGGCAGCGCGTCGCACTCGCCGTCGACGATCATCTTGAAGCCGCGGATCGTCTCCTTCAGCGGGACGTACTTGCCCGGCGTTCCGGTGAACACCTCGGCGACGTGGAAAGGCTGCGACAGGAAGCGCTGGATCTTGCGCGCGCGCGCCACCGCCAGCTTGTCCTCGGGTGACAGTTCGTCCATGCCGAGAATCGCGATGATGTCGCGCAGCTCCTTGTAGCGCTGCAGCGTGGCCTGCACCCGGCGCGTCGTGTTGTAGTGCTCCTCGCCGATGACGTTCGGGTCGATCTGGCGCGAGGTCGAGTCCAGCGGGTCGACCGCCGGATAGATGCCCAGCGCAGCGATATCGCGGCTCAACACGACGGTCGCGTCCAGGTGGCCGAAGGTCGTCGCCGGCGACGGGTCCGTCAGGTCGTCCGCGGGAACGTACACCGCCTGGATCGACGTGATCGAGCCGACCTTGGTCGACGTGATGCGCTCCTGCAGCTTGCCCATCTCCTCGGCGAGCGTGGGCTGGTAGCCGACCGCCGAAGGCATTCGGCCCAGCAGCGCCGACACCTCGGTTCCGGCGAGCGTGTAGCGGTAGATGTTGTCGACGAAGAACAGGATGTCGCGGCCTTCGTCGCGGAAGCGCTCGGCCATCGTCAGCCCCGTCAGCCCGACGCGCAGCCGGTTGCCCGGCGGCTCGTTCATCTGACCAAAGACCATCGCGACCTTCGACTTGGAGAGGTCCTCCTGGACGATGACCTTCGCTTCGGACATCTCGTGATAGAAGTCGTTGCCCTCGCGCGTGCGCTCGCCGACACCCGCAAACACCGACAGACCCGAGTGTTCCTTCGCGATGTTGTTGATCAGCTCGAGCATGTTGACGGTCTTGCCCACGCCCGCGCCGCCGAACAGCCCGACCTTGCCGCCCTTGGCGAACGGGCAGACGAGGTCGATGACCTTGATGCCGGTTTCGAGCAGTTCGATCGACGGCGACAGCTCGTCGAACCGCGGCGCCGGCCGGTGGATCGGCCGGAATTCGTCGCTCTTGATCGGCCCGCGTTCGTCGATCGGACGGCCGAGCACGTCCATGACGCGCCCGAGTACGCCGGGCCCGACCGGCACCTTGATGTTGTCGCCGGTATTGCGCACCTTCATGCCGCGCTTCAGGCCGTCCGAGGAGCCGAGCGCGATCGTGCGCACGACCCCGTCGCCGAGCTGCTGCTGCACCTCGAAGGTCAGCCCCTGCGCGACGAGCTTGTTGCCCGGGTCGGCCTCGAGCACCAGCGCGTCGTACACCTTGGGCATGTGTTCGCGCGGGAACTCGACGTCGACGACCGCGCCAATGCACTGAACAATCGTTCCGACCGACATAATCACCTCAACATTCGAAATTCGTTCTTGCCGCCCAGACACGGAGAAAAATACGCCTCGGTGCTCTCTGTGCCTCGGTGGTCAATTCAACCTTCCCCTACGCGACCGCGGCCACGCCGACGACGGTTTGGCTCCGGCCGCTCGCACGCGTTCGCCTGACGTTCGCTTCGCTCACATTGGCCTCGCCGAATCGTCGGGGTTCGCCGCTCGACTACGCAACGGCCGCCGCGCCCCCGACGATTTCGGAGATTTCCTTCGTGATGCCGGCCTGCCGCGTCTTGTTGTAGACGAGCTGCAGTTCGTCGATCAGCTTCTTGGCGTTGTCGGACGCCGCCTTCATCGCGACCATGCGCGCGCTCTGCTCGCTCGCCATGTTCTCGGCGACGGCCTGGTAGATCAGCGCCTCGACATAGCGGGTCATCAGCTCGTCGATCACGCGCTGCGCGTCGGGCTCGTACAGGTAGTCCCACGCATAGGCGCGCTTTTCATCCTCGCTCTGCGCCAGCCGGTCGGCCGACAGTGGCAGCAACTGCTCGATGATCGGCTCCTGCTTCATCGTGTTGATGAAGCGCGAGTACGCGAGATAGACCGCGTCGATCCGGCCCTCGGCGTACGCGTCGAGCTGCACCTTGACCGGGCCGATGAGCTTTTCAAGGTGCGGCCGGTCGCCGAGCTGCACGACGTGCGAGACGATATTTGCGTTCAGCCGCTGCAGGAAGCCGTAGCCCTTGTTGCCGATCGCGGTCGCCTGGAACTTCACGCCGTCGGCCTCCCATTGCTTCACGCGCGCGAGCACAGCTCGCTGGATGTTCGTGTTCAGGCCGCCGCACAGTCCCTTGTCGGTCGACACCAAAATGATGCCAACGTTGCGAATCTCACCGTGCCTGACGACGAACGGGTGCCGGTACTCGGGGTTCGCGGTCGCCAAGTGCGCGACGATGTTGCGGATCTTGTCGCCATAGGGACGCGCCTGGCGCATGCGCTCCTGCGCCTTGCGCATCTTGCTGGCAGCGACCATTTCCATCGCCTTGGTGATCTTGCGCGTGTTCTGCACGCTTTTGATCTTCAGGCGGATCTCTTTGGTGCTCGGCATGGGCGGTCTCCGTCGCGCGGCTCGTCAGTACGCGCCGGACTTCTTGAACTCCTTGATCGCCTCGTGCAGCGCGGCCTCGTCGTCCTTCGACAGATCCTTGGTCGCCTCGATGCGGTCGACCAGCGCGGAGTGCTTGCTCTTCAGGTACTCGCGCAGCGCGCGCTCGACCGCGAGCGCGTTCTTCACGTCGACGTCGTCGAAGTAGCCGTGGTTGACCGCGAACAGCGTGATCGCCTGCTCCCAGACCGCGAGCGGGTGGTACTGTGGCTGCTTCATCAGCTCGGTCACCATCCGGCCTCGTTCGAGCTGCTTGCGCGTGGTTTCGTCCAGATCCGAGGCGAACTGCGCGAACGCGGCGAGTTCGCGGTACTGCGCGAGCGCCAGCCGTACGCCGCCGCCGAGCTTCTTGATGATCTTGGTCTGCGCGGCGCCGCCAACGCGCGACACCGAGATGCCGGCGTTGATCGCGGGGCGGATGCCGGCGTTGAACAGGTCTGTCTCGAGGAAGATCTGGCCGTCGGTGATCGAGATGACGTTGGTCGGCACGAATGCGGTCACGTCGCCCGCTTGCGTCTCGATGATCGGCAGCGCCGTCAGCGACCCGGTCTTGCCCTTGACCTGCCCCTTGGTGAACTTCTCGACGTAATCCTCGTTGACGCGCGCGGCGCGCTCCAGCAGGCGCGAGTGCAGGTAAAACACGTCGCCCGGATAAGCCTCGCGGCCGGGGGGCCGGCGCAGCAGCAGCGACACCTGACGATAGGCCCACGCCTGCTTGGTCAGGTCGTCGTAGATGATCAGCGCGTCCTGGCCGCGGTCGCGGAAGTACTCGCCCATCGTGCAGCCCGAATACGGCGCGATGTACTGCATCGCCGCCGACTCCGACGCGCTGGCGGCGACGACGATCGTATAGGCCATCGCGCCGTGCTCTTCGAGTTTGCGCACGACGTTGGCGATCGTCGAGGCCTTTTGCCCGATCGCCACGTAGATGCAGATCAGGTTTTTGCCCTTGGAGTTGATGATCGTGTCGACCGCGACCGCGGTCTTGCCGGTCTGGCGGTCGCCGATGATCAGCTCGCGCTGGCCGCGGCCGATCGGGACCATCGCGTCGATCGCCTTCAGGCCGGTCTGCACGGGCTCCGACACCGACTTGCGCGCGATCACCCCGGGCGCGACCTTTTCGATGACGTCGGTGAGCTTCGCGTTGATCGGACCCTTGCCGTCGATCGGCTGGCCCAGCGAGTTCACCACGCGCCCGATCAGCTCGGGACCGACCGGCACTTCGAGGATGCGGCCGGTCGCCTTGACCGTGTCGCCTTCCCTGATGTGCTCGTAGCTGCCGAGAATCACCGCGCCGACCGAGTCACGCTCGAGGTTCAGCGCCAGGCCGTACGTGTTGCCCGGAAACTCGAGCATCTCACCCTGCATCACGTCCGACAAGCCGTGCACGCGGCAGATGCCGTCGGTGACCGTGACCACCGTGCCTTGCGTGCGGATGTCGACGGTGGCGCCGAAGTTCTGGATCCGGCTTTTCAGCAGTTCGCTGATTTCCGATGGATTGAGCTGCATGTGCAAACTCCGATGTCGTGTTTCAGGCGGCGGTCAGCGTCGCGTGCATCTGCGCCAGCCGCGTCTTCACTGTGGTGTCGAGCACGTGGTCGCCGACCGTCACGCGCACGCCGCCGATCAGTCCCGGGTCGACCTTGACTTCGGGCTTGAGCTTCAGCCCGAACTTGCGCGCGAGCCCCCACAGCAGTTCGTTGACTTGCTGCTCGGTGAGCGGGAAGGCGCTTTCGATCAGGCAGTCGGCGGCACCTTCCGCCTCGTTCTTCAACCGCCGGAACTGGCGCGCGATTTCCGGCAACGCAGCGATGCGGTCGTTGTCGATGACGAGCTTCAGGAAGTTGTCGATCGCCTCCGGCCGCGGCGACTTGACGAGCCCCGCGAGCAGCGCATGGATCTGCTCGTTCGTCAGCTTCGGGTCGCGCACCGCTTGGGCGACGTCCGGGTGCGCGGCCACCGCGGCGATCTCCTCGAGAACCGCAAGCCAGCGGTCGAGCGCGCCGGCGGCGGAGGCGTCGGCGCGTGCCGCCGCGAACAGCGCTTCCGCGTACGGACGGGCAATCGTTGACAGCTCGGCCATGGCTCAGAGCTGGCCCTTGAGCTGGGCCAGCAGATCCGCGTGCACCTGCGCATTGATTTCGCGTCGCAGGATCTGCTCGGCGCCCGCAACGGCCAGACGCGCCACCTCGTCACGCAAGGCGGTCTTCACGCGCAGCATTTCCTGCTCGGCCTCGGTCTTGGCGGCGGCGATCAGCCGGTCACCCTCGGCCTTTGCGGCCTGCTTGGCCTCGTCGACGATCGCCTGCGCGCGCTTTTCGGTCTCGGCGACGATCGCCTGCGCCTTGGCACGCGCCTCCGCCTCGAGCTGAGCGATACGCTTCTTCGCCTCGTCCAGGCTCTTGCTGCCGCGTTCGGCCGCGGCGAGCCCGTCGGCGATCTTCTTGGCGCGCTCGTCGAGCGCGTTGCGCAGCGGCGGCCAGATGTATTTCATCGTGATCAAAACCCCGATGAAAAGGACCACCGTCTGTACGAACAGCGTTGCGTTGATGTTCATAGGAAACCCGGAAAACGCCGATCGCGCCCGTCGGCGCGCCGGCAGCTTCAGTCACTGATGCGCGACCGGTGACGCGGCTAGGCGGCGGCGAACGGGTTGGCGAACGCGAACATCATCGCGATGCCCACACCGATCAGGAACGCCGCGTCGATCAGGCCGGCGAGCAAGAACATTTTCGTTTGCAGCGTGTTCATCAGCTCCGGCTGCCGCGCGGCCGCCTCGATGTACTTGCCGCCCATGATGCCGATGCCGATGCAGGCGCCGATGGCGCCCAGCCCGATGATCAGACCGCAGGCCAGGGCGACGAGAGCAACGTTGGTCATTTGTAACTCCTTGGGGTTCAGTGAGGTTGCGAATCGGGTTGAGGGTCAGTGGCCTTCGTGCGCCTGGCCGATGTAGACCAGCGTCAGCATCATGAAGATGAAGGCCTGCAGCAGGACGATCAGGATATGGAACAGCAACCAGGCCGTTCCCGCGATGATGTGGCCGGCTGCGCCGAGCAGGCTGCCGACGTTGAAGCCGGTCCAGATGCCGCCGAGCAGCGCGATCAGGAAGAACAGCAGCTCGCCCGCGTACATGTTGCCGAACAACCGCATGCCGAGCGACACCATCTTGGCGACGTACTCGATCAGATTGATGCCGAGGTTGGCCACGCCGAGCAGCAGCGCGAAGATGGGGTTCTTCGAGGTGCCGAACGGCGCGCAAACCAGCTCGTGCAACCAGCCGCCGAAGCCCTTGATCTTGATGCCGTAGTACAGCATCAGCAGCAGCACGCCGAACGACAGCCCGATCGTGCCGTTGACGTCCGCGGTCGGCAGCGGGCGCAGGTATTCAATATGGAAGACGTTGTGCGCGATCCACGGGAACCACTCGACCGGGATCAGGTCGATCGCGTTCATCACGAAGATCCAGACGAACACGGTCAGCGCGAGCGGCGCGATGAACGTGCGGTCGCCGTGGACGATCGACTTGCTCTGCTCCTCGACCATCTCGACGATCATCTCGACGA
>CAZIJU010000091.1:0-15891 GCA_964539745.1 uncultured Burkholderiaceae bacterium
GCACATGCCGTAGTTGCCGGCGCCGAAGCTGCCGCCGATGATCAGCGTGAACTTGGGCACGTTCGCGCACGCAACCGCGGTGACCATCTTGGCGCCGTGGCGCGCGATGCCTTCGTTCTCGTACTTCCTGCCGACCATGAAGCCGCTGATGTTCTGCAGGAAGATCAGCGGCACCTTGCGCTGGCAGCACAGCTCGATGAAGTGCGCGCCCTTCTGCGCGCTTTCGGAGAACAGGATCCCGTTGTTGGCGACGATGCCGACGGGAATGCCGTGGATCCACGCGAAGCCGGTGACCAGCGTCGTGCCGAAACGCGCTTTCCACTCGTCGAACTCGGAGGCGTCGACGATGCGCGCGATCACCTCGTGCACGTCGTAGGGCTTGCGCACGTCGGTCGGGATGATTCCGTACAGCTCGGCCGGGTCGTACTTCGGCGCGCGCGGCTCGCGCAGTTGCAGCGATGTCGGCTTGACGTAGTTGGTCGTTGCGACGATCCGGCGCGCGAGCGCGAGCGCGTGCGCGTCGTTGACCGCGAGGTAGTCGGCCACGCCCGACAGCCGCGTGTGCACGTCGCCGCCGCCGAGTTCCTCGGCGCTGACCACTTCGCCGATGGCGGCCTTCACCAGCGGCGGGCCGCCGAGGAAGATCGTGCCCTGGTTCTTCACGATGATCGACTCGTCGCTCATCGCCGGCACGTAGGCGCCGCCTGCGGTGCACGAGCCCATCACGACGGCGATCTGCGGAATGCCCGCGGCCGACAGCGTGGCCTGGTTGTAGAAGATGCGGCCGAAGTGCTCGCGGTCGGGGAACACCTCGTCCTGGTTCGGCAGGTTGGCACCGCCCGAGTCGACCAGATAGATGCACGGCAGGCGGTTTTCGCGCGCGATCTCCTGCGCGCGCAGGTGCTTCTTGACCGTCATCGGGAAGTAGGTGCCGCCCTTGACTGTCGCGTCGTTGCACACGATCACGCACTCGCGCCCCGACACGCGGCCCACGCCGGTGATGATCCCGGCGCTGGGCGCCTCGTCCTTGTACATGCCGTAAGCGGCGAGCTGCGACAGTTCCAGGAACGGCGTGCCCGGATCGAGCAGCAGCGTCACGCGGTCGCGCGGCAGCAGTTTGCCGCGCGCCAGATGCTTGGCGCGCGCGTCCTCGCCGCCGCCCGCGCCGATCTTCGCGATCTTGTCCTTGAGGTCGGCGACCAGCCCGCTCATCGCCTCGGCGGCGGCGCGGAATTCGGGCGAACGGGTGTTCAGCTTGCTGTCGAGGACGGTCATCGGAGTGCGGCCGGTGCGAGGTTGACGTTTGCGTCAAGCAGGGCGAATGGTAGAGCCAAGTCGTCCGCGGCGGGGCGCTGCGCAGATATGCGGACCAAGCCCGCGCGATTGTCGGTCGTGCACCCGCGGCGTATATCTGGCCACGGATCCGGCCGTGCGCCGCGCGGTCGGGAGGCGATCCGATACGACTCAGCGGAGGACCATGATGCATCACGCGTTCCGCAATTCGCTCGGCCCGTTTGCGCTTGCCGTGGGGCTGCTGTTTGCGCCGCCGCTCGCCGCGGACGAAGCGCTCGAAACCCCCGGCGTGCCGCCGGGCAACACGCTGCCGCCGCAGGCGCAGGGCAAGGGACCGCCGTCGTGGACCGGCAAGGCGGCGCGGCAGGGGGTAGTCGCCGTGTCGCATCCGCTCGCTGCCGAAGCCGGCGCCAGGATGCTCGAGGCGGGCGGCAACGCGGTCGACGCCGCGGCGGCGATCCAGTTCGCGCTGAACGTCGTCGAACCCCAGTTCTCGGGCATCGGCGGCGGCGGCTTCATGATGATCCACCTCGCCAAGACCGGAGAAACCTTCGTCGTCGATTCGCGCGAGCGCGCGCCGGCCGCGGCGACACCCGACATGTTTGCGCCGGGCGGCACGGCGCTTTCGTTCGCGATCGCGTCGACCAGCGGGCTTTCGGTCGGCGTGCCGGGCACCTTGCTCGGCGTGGACACTGCGCTACGCAACTGGGGCACGATGTCGCTCGCGCAAACGCTCGCGCCGGCGATCGAACTGGCCGAGAAGGGTTTCCGCATCAACCGCTTCCTCGCCGCCAACATCGCGGGCGACGGCGGCCGCACCTCGCTGCAGCCCGAAACCGCGGCGATCTTCCGCCCCGGCGGCGTGCCGCTCGCCGAAGGCGACCTGCTCGTGCAGCCGGATCTGGCCAAGACCTTCGAGCTGATCGCCGCGCACGGGCCCGACGTGTTCTATCGCGGCGAGATCGCGGCCGCGATCGTCGAGGCGCAGAAGCGCTCGCGCACGACGCCCGCGTCGGTCGGCGTCGGCCGCATGACGCTGGCGGACCTCGACCAGTACCGCGTCGCGATCCGCCAGCCGGTCGTCGGCAACTACCGCGGCTGGACGATGGCGGGCATGCCGCCGCCGTCTTCGGGTGGGCTGACGGTGATCCAGATGCTGAAGATGCTCGAAGGCTTTCCGATCGATTCGAGCGGACTCGGCTTCGGCTTCGGCGGACCGAACACGCTGCACGTGATGATCGAGGCGATGCGGCTCGCGTTCGCCGACCGCGCCGTCTGGATGGGCGACGAGGACTTCGTGCACGTGCCCAAGCGCGGTCTGCTGCATCCGTCGTACGTCGCGACCCGCGCGGGGCTGATCAACCTCGGCAGCCGGCTGGCTACGCCGGCCGCCGGCAACCCGCTGCCTTTCGACGTTGCGGGCCTGGACACGCGCGTGCAGCTCGCGGCGATCCCGTTCGAGCCGGAAAAGGGCGTGCACACGACGCACTTTTCGATCGTCGACAAGCACGGCAACGTCGTCTCCTACACGACGACGATCGAAAACACCTGGGGCACCGGCATCACCGTGCCGGGCTACGGCTTCCTGCTGAACAACGAGCTGACCGACTTCAACTTCGTGCCGGCGTTCAACCCGGCGACCGGCAACCCGGGGGCCAACGACGTGGCGCCCTTCAAGCGGCCGCGCTCGAGCATGTCGCCGACGATCCTGTTCAAGGGCGAGGAGCCGTTCGCCGCGTTCGGCTCGCCGGGCGGTGCCACGATCATCAATTCGGTGCTCAACGTGACGCTGAACCTGATCGACCACGGCATGACGATCCAGCAGGCGATCGACGCGCCGCGGCTTTCGGTCACGAGCGCGCTGGGTGCGGTGTCGTGCGAAGGCACGGCCGACTTCATGCAGCCGCGCTTTTCGATCGCGACGCAGGACCATCTGCGCGCGCTCGGTCATCTGGGCCTGGGCGCGGCCGGCGCCAACGGCTGCACCGCGACGATCGGTTCGGTGCAGGGCGTGGTCGTCGACCTGCAGACGGGCAAGCAGTACGGCGGCGCGGATCAGCGGCGCGAAGGCACCGTGATCGGGCTGCCGCGGCCGCGCGGCAACTACTGAGCATTACCTTACTGAGTGACACCTGCTGCCCTCACCCCGACCCCTCTCCCAACGGGAGAGGGGCTGTTCTTCCCTCTCCCTCCGGGAGAGCAACTGTTCTTCCCTCCCTCCGGGAGAGGGATCGAGGGTGAGCGGTAAACGGCGCGGCAGTCGCTGCTGTCGCGGACTTGAGTAACTCTCAATAGGGCGGAACCGACCGCTCGCGCGGTCGCTTCAACCGCGAAACAGATCCGCCTCGCTCCAGCCGAGCGCGGCGAGATCGGCGGCGCGGAACCGCGCGTCCGACGGCATCACGAATTCGTCGAGCTGAGGCGGCTTGATGCGCGTGCCGGCGAGCATCGCGTGCGCCTGGCCGCGGTGGTGGATCTGGTGTGTCAGAAGATGCATCAGCACGTGGCGCGCAAGGTCGCGCTGCACGTGGTCGCCGCGGTCCATCTCGACTTCGGCCTCCAGCCGCGCTTCGTCGGCGGCATCGCACCACGCGATCAGCCGCTCGTCCGAGATGCGCTGCGCTTCGGCCAGATCGGGCATCCGGTCGAACGGCGTCTCCGAAGTGAACGCCTTGCGCATGCCCGGCTCGCGGTGCAGCGCGGCGATGTAGTACCAGTCGACGATCAGGATGTGATTGAGCGTGGCCCACAGGCTCGGAAAGAAGCTCGTGCGCGGCGCCTTGAACTCTTCGTCCGTCAGTTGCAGGCAAGCCGCGTGCAGGCGCCGGTTCGCGAGCCGGTTGGCGCGCGCGAGGTTGCGGAAGTGTTCGAGCACTGCGCTCATCTCGGAGTCCTCCGGCGACGGCCGTTCAGCGGCGCGCGGGCGAAAACGCGCCGTCGGTTTCTCGTGCGAACGCGAGCCGCGACGTGTCGATGCCGGCGGCGGTGAGCTTCGCGCGCAGTTCGCGCGTGCGCAAGCCGTACACGACTTCGCCGCCGATCACGGTGACCGGCACGCCGCGCGCACGCAACGCGTAGTAGGCCCACTCGCCTTCGCCGCCCTTCTCGACATCCACGCGCCGGTACGAGATGCCCGCCGCGGTCAACGTCCGTTCCATCTCGCGGCAGAACGGGCAGGTTTCGGTCACGAGCAAGGTGATCGCCTGCGCGGCTTGCTTGCGCGGGTCGTACCGGTATTGCTGCCACTGGATGAACGCGGCCAGCCCCACCGCGACCGGCAGCAGCACGAAAATCGCCCACGTGAGCCAGCGATAGACGCGGCTCGCTCGGTAGGTCCGCGCGAAGGTCGGCAGATGGCGGTCGACCCAGGCTGGAATGCGCGGTGCACCGCTGGCCATCGGGGTCAGGGCGAAGGCATCGCGGTCACACCCGGCTGCGCGAGGCAGCGGTCGATCCACGCGCGCACGGCCGGGTACTTCGCCAGATCGAAGCCGGCTTCTTCGGCGCAGTGCGTGTACGCGAACAATGCGAGGTCGGCGATCGTCAGCTTGCCGGCGACGAAGAAGTCGTTGCGCGCGAGGTGGCCTTCCATCACGCCGAGGGCGTGATAGCCGCGCTTTTCCAGTTCGGGCAGGCGCGGATCGTCGGGCTTCTTCAGGAACAGGCGGACGAAGCGCGCGACCGCGACGTACGGCTCGTGGCTGTACTGCTCGAAGAACATCCACTGCAGCGCCTGCGCGCGCGCCAGCCGATCGCCCGGCCACAGCTCGGTGCCGTCCGCGAGGTAGCAGAGGATCGCGTTCGACTCCGGGAGCCACGTGTGATCGTCGATCTGCAGCAGCGGCACCTTGCCGTTCGGATTCATCGCCAGGTATTCCGGCGTGCGCGTCTCGCCCTTCATGATGTCGACCTCGTGCCAGCGGTACGGCACGTGCAGCAGATCGAGCGCGAGCCTGACCTTGTGGCAGTTGCCGCTGGTCGAAGTGCCGTAGACGCGGAACGGTGCGAGGTGGGCGAACTGTTGACGCATGGCGTTCGACACGTGAAGGACTCAGAACGGACCGTAGGCGAGCCAGCGCTCGATCTGCGGCAGGCGGTCGTTGCCCCAGAACATCTCGCCGTCGACGAAGATCGTCGGCGCGCCGAACACGCCGCGCTCGATCGCCTCGTCGACCAGTGCCTTGAGCCTGTCCTTGATCGCGGGCTCCTGCACGCCGGCGGCGAGTGCGGCCTTGTCGATGCCCAATTCGTCGGCGATCTCGGCGAGCACCGCCGGGTCGTTGATGTTGCGGTCCTCGGCGAAATACGCGCGGAAGACCTTGTGCACGAACAGCGGCGCCTTCGCCGAGCCCTGCGATTGCAGCCACAGCACCGCGCGCGCCGCGGCGACGGTGGCGATCGGAAACTGGCTCGGGTACTTGAACTTGACGCCGGCGAAGCGCGCGCTGCGCTCGAAGTCGTGCTTCGAGTAGTTCGCCTTGGACTCGAACGTTTCCGTCAGCGGCGCGCCTCCCGTGACCTTGAAGATCGCGCCGAGCAGGATCGGCTTGAACGCGACCGTGCGGCCGTACTTCGCGGCGAGCGCCTCGATCTGCTCGGAGGCGAGGTAGGCGTACGGCGAGGAGAAGTCAAAATAGAACTCGATCGGTTTCATCTGCTGCCCCGGGTCGTCGACGGCCGGATTGTGCCGCAGCCGCCGCATGCGTACGATGCCGCGCGCAGGAACGGGGAGGAAACCGTGGTCTGGTGGTGGCTGCTGCCCGCGGCGCTGGTCGCCTACGGCGTCTGGATCTTCAACCGGCTGATCGCAGACCGCAACCTGGTCGCGCAGGGCTACGCGGACATCGACGTGCAACTGAAGCGCCGCGCCGATCTGGTGCCGCGGCTGGTCGAGGTCGTGCGCGCCTACGCGGCCTACGAGCGCGCCACGCTTGAGGCCGTCGTCGCGCTGCGCGCGCAGGCCGCGCAGCAGGCCGCGCGCGACAGCGCCCGCGGCACCCACGCCGAGCGGCTGCAGGCCGAGGCGCAGCTCGGCGGCGCGCTGTCTCGACTGCTGCTGCTGCAGGAAAACTATCCGCAACTGAAAGCCGACGCGAACTTCCGCGACCTCGCGGACAAGCTGGTCGAGATCGAGGATCACCTGCAGTTCGCGCGCCGCTTCTACAACGGCGCGGTCAAGCAGTACGTCACGCGGCTGCAGACCTTTCCCGACCTGATCGTAGGCCGACTGTTCGCATTCAAGCCGGCAGCTTTCTTCGAGACCGAAGATCGCAGCGCGGTCGAGGTACGGCTGTGATGCGGCGCATGTCACACCAGATACTCGGCGCGCTGCTTGCGCTCGCCTGCATCGCCGCCGCGGGCGAGGAAAAGATCGTCGACTTCGCTTCCGACATCACGATCGCGCGCGACGGCGCGCTCGCGGTGACCGAGACGATCGTCGTGCGCGCCGAAGGCGCCAGCATCAAGCGCGGCATCCTGCGCGACTTTCCGACCGCGTACACCGACCGCGCCGGCAATGCCGTGCGCGTGCCGTTCGACGTCGTCGCGGTCCGCCGCAACGGCGCGCCCGAGTCGTACGCGCTCGAAGCGCTCGCCAACGGCGTGCGCGTCCGCATCGGCCGCGCCGACGTGCTGCTCGACCGCGGCGAGCACCGCTACGAGATCGAGTACCGCACCGCGCGCCAGCTCGGCTTCTTCGCCGCGCACGACGAGCTGTACTGGAACGTGACCGGCAACGGCTGGACCTTCGCGATCGACCGCGCGCGTGCGCGCGTGACGCTGCCGCAGCCGGTGCCGGCCGCGCAGTTGGCCGCGGAGGCGTACACGGGTCCGTTCGGCGCGCGCGGCAGCGACTACACCGCCCGCGTGGTCGACGGCGGTGCCGAGTACGAGACGACGCGCCGGCTGCCGCCGCAGCACGGCCTGACGATCGTGCTGGCGTTTCCCAAGGGCGTGGTCGCTGCGCCGCCTGCGCTCGTGCGCGCGCGCTGGTTCGTGCAGGACAACGTCGGCGCGGGCGTCGCGCTGGTCGGCGTGCTCGCGGTGTGGGCCTTCCTGTACTGGCGCTGGGACCGCATCGGTCGCGATCCGAAGCCGGGGCCGCGCTTTCCGCGCTACGAGCCGCCCTCGATGATGAGCGCGGCCGCGGTGCGCTTCGTCGACCGCATGTCGTTCGACAGCCGCTGCTTCGCCGCGGCGGTGCTGGGGCTCGGCGCGCGGGGCTACCTGAAGATCCATCAGAACGGCGACGTCTTCGCGCTCGAGCGCACCGGCCGCGACGTCGCCTTCGGCACCGGCGAGAAGGCGATGGCCGGCAAGCTGTTCGGCGCCGGCAAGGTCACCCAACTGCAGAAGGAATACGACCCCTCCGTCTACGCCGCGCAGAAGGCGCTCAGCGACGCGCTGGAGCACCACTACGCCGACGTGCTGTTCCGGCGCAATCGCACGCCGCTGGTGCTGGCGGGGATCGCCGCGGTGGCCACGGTCGTCGGCGCGATCGTGCTGCGCTCGTCTGTGCCGGTCGTGATCGGCACCGCGCTCGTGCTCGCCGCATCGCTGCTGCTGTTCGCCTACCTGCTGCCCGCGTACACGCAGCAGGGCCGCAAGCTGAAGGACGAGATCGACGGGCTGCGCCTGTATCTCGGCGTGGCCGAGGGCGACAACCTCGCGCGGCTGCAGAACCCGCGGCTCACGCCCGAGGAGTTCGCCGGCAAGCTGCCGTACGCGCTCGCGCTGGGTGTGGAGAAGACGTGGGCCGATCGCTTCGCCGCCGTGCTCGGCGCCGCCGCCGTCGCGCAGGCGGTGTCGCACTACTACACCGGCAGCAGCACCGATTCGCTCGCCGGCGTCGGCTCGCTGGCGAGCAGCCTCGGCGACCTCGGCACGACCGCGAGCGCAGCCGCATCGCCGCCGGGGTCGGACTCCGGATCGGGCGGCGGCGGGTCGAGCGGGGGAGGCGGTGGTGGGGGCGGCGGGAGCGGGTGGTAGATGCGTGGTTGCGACGAGCCGAATCGAAGGCGCGCAACCCCGAGTTCGACGTGCGAGGGGTCGATCTACGCGGCCTGGGCCGTCAATCGGACGCCGAGAGCTCGTGCAACCTTCAGCACCGTGTCGAAGCGCGGCTTTGCGCCGGGAGCGAGGGCCTTGTAGAGACTCTCCCGCCCGAGGCCCGAGTCCTTTGCAACCTGCGCCATGCCACGCGCGCGGGCGACATCCGCGAGTGCGAGCAACAGGAGATCGGGATCGTCCTGTTCCAGGACCGCCGTGATGTACTCGGCAATGGCCGCGTCGTCCGTCAGGTATCGGGCAGCGTCGAATGGGATCAACTTCGCGGAAGCTCGAGATTTCTTCATCACTTCAGCTCCAACTGTTTCAGCAGGCGTTTGGCCCGCGCGATGTCTTTGCTCTGGGTCGACTTGTCACCGCCTACCAAAAGGACGATCAGCAACTTGCCGCGGCGCGCGAAATAGACCCGGTAACCGGGACCGAAATCGACGCGCATCTCGCAGAGCGGTCCGTCGATGACCTTCCAGTCCCCGAGGTTCCCCGCTTCGGCATGGCGCACCCGCGCAACGATCCGCAGCCGCCCCCGCTTGTCCTTCAGTGCATCGAGCCAGTCTTGAAACTCTTGCGTCTGGAGGACGGTGTACACGGGCGCATTGTATCCATGTGGATACAGAGGTCAAGCCCTCGCGCATCGAGGGAGGGCAAAACGGTGGTCTGGTGTGGGCTGCTCCTCGCGGCGCTGGTCGCCTAAGGCGTGTGGGTGTTCAACCGGCTCATCGTTCGACAGCCGCTGCTTCGCTGCCGGGATCGAGTTCCGGCTCGGGCGAAGGAGGATCGAGCGGTGGAGCTGGTCGTGGGGATGGTGGCAGCGGGTGGCAGCGCGTTACGGGCCCGGCTGCTGCAGCCGTAATGGCACCATGAGCCGATCAAGACGACCATCGAAATCCGCGACCCGCTGTTCCGAAAGGCCAAGTCACAGGCCGCCGAACGCGGACTGACGCCGAAGGAGGTCGTGACCGAGGCGCTGTGGGAGAAGCTAGCGGCCGAAGCGATTCTGACTCGCGCCGGCGAGCCAGCGTGTATGCAGGGCTTCGGGAAGTTGCATTAGCTGCACGCTGAGACTGCGCGTGTGCAGGCTCGGATCGACGAAGTTGATGCTTGGCGGCGGACGGGTCGCCGGCTACGCGGTCGACGATGCCCGCGGTGAGTGCGCCGAAGACGCCGCGCGCGATCGCCTCGTCAACCGGCGCCGTCAGCTCGTCCTTGACGCGCGCCCCTGCGGATTCAGCGCGCCAAAAAACACCCGCGTGTCGTACGCCATCACGATCCGGCCGTCGCGTTGCCCCGCGTCGAACAGCGCGCGCAGCCGCGTGAGCATCGGCGCGTACGTCGGCGCGTCGGGCTGCGGCACGTACGAAGCCGAGTTCAGCCGCTCGACCAGCGTCTCCCAGTCGAGCTCGGTCGGATTCGCGAAGCGCTGCTCGCGCCAGACGGGGCCGCCGAAGAACTCGGTCACCGATTCCTCGTGCGCGTGGCGGTGCCGGATCTTCGCGTAATCGATGCCGAAGTCGAGCAGCAGTTGCTCGTAGCCTTCGGCGAACGGCGAGCCGGTGGCGTTGCGGTCGTTCCAGATCAGCGCCGCGCGGGCGGGGCGCTTCAGGATCCGCAGTGCCTCGGCGCGTGCGCGCGGCACGTCGAACCAGTGGAAGGCCTGCGCAGCGATCACGAGATCGACACTCGCGTCCGGCAGCGTGGTCGCCTCCGCGGTGCCGGCCACGCTGCGAAAGCGCGGATACGCGGCGAGCTTGCGGTCGCCGGCGGCGCGCATCGCGTCGTTCGGCTCGACGCCGATCACTTCGAATCCCGCGCGCAGGAACGGTTCGCACGACAGTCCGGTGCCGCTGCCGAGATCCGCGACGACGGCGCCGGCGGGCAACGCGAGTTCGCGCGCGAGCAGCGGCGCGATCGTGTCCGGATAGCCCGGCCGTGCGCGCGCATAGCTCGCCGTGCGGTCGGTGAAGCGTTCGGTCGAGACGGGACCGGCGATCACCATGTCATCACCGAATCGAGCCCGCGATGCACGCCGACGAGCTTGCCGACCTCGCGGATCGCGAGCAGCGCGCCGTCGACGTAGGGCTCGGCGCTTTCACCGGAATCGTGCCGGACGTGCAGCCGCTGTCCCGGCGCGCCGAAGATCGCCTCGACCGACAGCACGTAGCCCGGCGCGCGCACCGAGTGGACCTGCACGCCACCGAGCGTTGCGCCGCGCGTCTCTTTCGGGCCGCGGACCTGGTCGAGCGGCACGTCGAGCTTCGGCGGCTTCACGCGGCCGAGTCGGAACGCCAGTTCGCGCGCGGTGCCGCTCGGCGCGTCGACCTTGCCCGCGTGCGCGTAGTCGATGATCTCGAAACGATCGACGTAGCGTGCGGCGATCTCGGCGAACTTCATCGCGAGCACCGCGGTGATCGCGAAGTTGCCGCACGCGAGCACGCCGCGGCCGCGCTCGCGCGCGGCGGCATCGATCTGCGCGTAGTCGTCGTCGGTCAATCCCGACGTGCCGACGACGACGTGCGCGCCGGCCGCGAGCGCCGCGAGCACGTTGCCCTTGGCGACGTCGGGTTTCGTGTATTCGACGAACACGTCGCACCCCGCCGCCAGCGCCGCCGCTGCGCTCGACTCGATCGGCGCATCGAGTCGCGGCTCGCCCAGCACGTCGCCGAGGTTCAACCCCGCATGGCTGCGTGAAACCGCCGCAACGAGCCTGATGTCATCGCACCGCGCGATCCCCCGCGCCAGCGCCGATCCCGCCCAGCCCGTCGCCCCCGCGACGATCACCCGCAGGCTCACCGGAGACCCCCCTTTCGTAAAGGGGGGCAGGGGGGATCTTTCGACCGGTCGCAAACGGCGCGATGAACCTGTTCCAGGACGGCCTCCATCTCGGTCGGCACCTGCCGGTTGTCGAAGCGAAGCACGCACAGCCCGCGCGCCCGCAGCGCTTTATCGCGTTGAGCGTCACGCGCTTGCTCCTCCCCTTCGAAGTGCTGCCCGCCGTCGAGTTCAACCACGAGTCGAACCGCGGGCGCGTAGAAGTCGACGATGTATTGACCGATCGGCCGCTGGCGATAGAACTGAACGCCTTCGATCTGTTTGCCGCGCAGCTTCTGCCAGAGCGCGCGTTCGGCGTCGGTCATGTTCGAACGCAGTTGTCGAGCAAGGGGTTTGAGGTCGTCCCGGTAGCGCAGGCCGCGAAATCCCCCCTGACCTCCCTTTTTCAAAGGGGGGTTCGCGCTGCCGCTCTGCCGAGGTTGTCCCGGTGGCAACACCTCAGCCCCCTTTCGCAAAGGGGGCCGCGCACGCAGTGCGCGGGGGGATTTCTCGGCGTCGCGCACGGGTACCAAGGTGCCTAAGCCAACGCCCGCCCGATCAGCATGCGCTGGATGTCGCTGGTGCCTTCGTAGATCTGGCACACCCGCACGTCGCGGTAGATGCGCTCGACCGGAAAGTCGGCGACGTAGCCGTAGCCGCCGTGGATCTGGATCGCATCGGAACAGACGCGCTCGGCCATCTCGGAGGCGAAGAGCTTCGCCATCGCCGCTTCCTTCAGGCACGGCTGGCCGGCGTCGCGCAGCGCTGCGGCGTGCAGCACCAGGCTGCGCGCGGCTTCGATCTGTGTCGCCATGTCGGCGAGCCGGAAGTTCACCGCCTGGTGCTCGAAGATCGGCTGGCCGAACGAGGTGCGCTCCTTCGAGTACTTCAGCGCCGCCTCGAACGCCGCTCGCGCCATGCCGGTCGACTGCGCGGCGATGCCGATGCGCCCGCCTTCGAGGCTCGACAGCGCGATCCTGTAGCCCTCGCCTTCTTCGCCGATCAGGTTGGCGGCCGGTACGCGGCAGTTCTCGAAGACGATCTGCGCGGTGTCGGACGAGTGCTGGCCGAGTTTTTCCTCCACGCGCGCGACCACGTAGCCGGGCGTGTCGGTCGGAACAACGAACATGCTCATGCCGCGCTTGCCGGCGTTGCGGTCGGTAACCGCGACGACCATCGCGTAGTCGGCGTTCTTGCCCGAGGTGATGAACTGCTTGACGCCGTTCAGTACGTAGTGGTCGCCGTCGCGCACGGCGGTGGTCTTCAGCGCGGCGGCGTTGCTGCCGACGTGCGGCTCGGTCAGGCAGAAGGCGCCCAGCGCGCGGCCGGAGGCGAGCGGCTTGAGGAACCGCTCCTTCTGCTCCGGCGACGCGTAGCCCATCAGGATCGCGCACACGGGGCAGTTGTTGACGCTGATGATCGTGGAGACGCCGCCGTCGCCGGCGGCGATCTCCTCGAGCGCGACCGCGAGCGCCGTGTAGTCCATGCCGGCGCCGCCCCATTCCTCCGGCACCGCGATGCCGAAGGCGCCGAGCTGCGCCAGCTCGTGCAGCGCGTCCTGCGGGAACAGATGCTTGCGGTCCCATTCGGCGGCGAACGGCGCGAGCCGCGCCCGCGCGAACTCGCGCAGGCTATCGCGCAGCAGCCGATGCTCTTCTTTCAACATCGCTCAGTCCTGCATGATCCAGCCGAGCTTGCGCTGCTTGATCAGCCAGCCGACCAGCCAGCCGGCGACGAGCGCGGCGGCGAGCATCGGACCGCCGCCGATGATGCCCGACAGCAGCAGCACGTTGGAGAAGTAGGGCATGAAATCGGTCGGACCCCAGGCCCAGGTCGCGAGCGCGGAGAACGAAATCCAGGTCAGCAGGGCGACCAGGATGCCGCGCGAGATCGACTGGCTGATGCGCGTGATCCGCTTGTCGGCGTTCTGGTACACGATCAACGCGAACATGACCGCGAACAGTCCCGGCACGGCGACGAAGATCAGCGGATTGACGCCGCTTTCCTCGGCGAAACGGCGCATCGCCCAGCCGACCGTGCTCGCGGCGAGCATCGCGCAGATGCCGAAGACGAGCGCTGCGAACAGCGGGATCGTGATCCACTGCACCGACGACACCAGCCGCGAGATGAGCCCTTCGGACGGCTCCTCGGGCGCGGTTTCGATGCGCGTGACGGCGGCGCGGCGCGGCGGTGCGTCCTCCTCCTCGTCCAGCCCGTCGTCGTACTTGCGATTCATTGCGGAAGCTTGGCCGTGACTTCGATCTCGATCTTCATCCGCGCATCGACCAGCCCGCAGACGATCGCGGTCGCCGCGGGCCGGGCACGGCCCAGATATTCGCCGAAAACCGGCGCGAGCGGCTCGAACAGCGCGACGTCGGTCAGGTAGTAGCGCACGCGCACCACGTCGTCGAGCGTGCAGCCGGCTTCGGCCAGCGCGGCGGCGATGTTGCGGAAGCACTGCCGGCATTGCGCGATCGGGTCTTCGTCGATACGCATCTGTGCGTAGTCGAAGCCGGTCGTGCCGGCGACGTGCACGTAGTCGCCGTCGACGACCGCGCGGCTGTAGCCGGCGACGGCTTCGAAGGTCGAACCGGATGAGATCAGGCGCTTGGCCATCGGCGCGTCTCCGCTACCAGGAAAGCTGTTCGCCGTTGTAGTTGAGGAATTTACCGTTGTGCGAGTCGTTCGCGGCGGCGATCACGTACCGCATGCGGGTCACGCTCTCCGTCGCGTCCAGCTCGGCGCCCGCGCCGCCCATGTCGGTGCGCACCCAGCCCGGGTGAAACGCCATGCAGATCACCCCCTGCGGTCCCAGCTCGAGGCTCGCGCTTTTCAGCACGTTGTTCAAGGCGGCCTTGCTCGCGCGGTACAGCCAGCCGGTGGCATGCCCCATCGTTCCGGTCGCGCCCATGCGGCTGGACAGCACCGCGAGTTTGCCGCGCGCGGCGACGAGCCGCGGCGCCAGCACCGGGATCAGCAGCATCGGCGCGCGCACGTTGACGTGCATCACCGCGTCGAAGTCGGCGGGCGCGGGCGGCTCCAATCCCGTCGTTCGCGGCCCGTAGACGCCGGCTGCGAGGATCGCCACGTCGATGCGGTCGGCCGCGAGCCGCGCGCCGAAATCGGCGAGTGCGGCCGTGTCGAGGACGTCGAGCGCGAGCGGTCGGACACCGAGCGCGCGCAGGCGCTCGGCGTCCTCCGGCCTGCGATGCGTGGCGATCACCCGCGCGCCGTCGGCCGCGTACTGCCGCGCGAACTCGTGGCC
The DNA here is from genome assembly GCA_964539745.1 of uncultured Burkholderiaceae bacterium. Taxonomy (GTDB): domain Bacteria; phylum Pseudomonadota; class Gammaproteobacteria; order Burkholderiales; family Burkholderiaceae_F; genus DSNY01. The sequence continues at coordinate 14,429 of CAZIJU010000091.1, forward strand.
GATCCCGCGCGAGGCGCCGACGACGAGGACCGTACTCACCGCGCCCGTCCTGCCGCCAGCCCGGCGCGCGTGCCGCCTTGCAGCGTGCGCCCGGGCGTGGCTGCCAGGATCGGCGCCGCGACCGGAAACCGTCCGAGGTCCCGGGTGCCGAACACGATCAGATCCGCTCCGGCGTCCCGCGCGTGCGCGCCTCGATCACGTTGCCGGTGTTCACCGTGCCGGCGGGCTCGAACAGCAGCACGTGGACCTCGCGTTCCGCGTACGGACAGTGCTCGGTGCCGCGCGGGACGATGATGAACTCGCCCGCGCGTACGCGCTCGGTCCGGTCGCGAAAGCGCATGTCGAACTCGCCGGCGACGACGAGGAACATTTCGTCCTCGTGCTCGTGGCGGTGCCAGGTGAACTCCCCCTGGAACTTCACGAGCCGCACGTGCTGGTCGTTGAGCTCCCCGGCCAGCCGCGGGTTCCAGTGGTCGTCGAACTGCGCGAACTTCTGCGCCAGGTTGACGACCCGAGTCATCACACCATCTCCAGCGCGAGCGCGGTCGCTTCGCCGCCGCCGATGCACAGCGCGGCGATGCCGCGCTTGCCGCCGGTCTTCTTCAGCGCGCCGAGCAACGTGACGACGATGCGCGCGCCGGAGGCGCCGATCGGATGCCCGAGCGCGCAGGCGCCGCCATGGATGTTGATCCTCTCGTGCGGGATCTTGTGCTCGCGCATCGCGGCCATCGTCACCGCGGCGAAGGCTTCGTTGACCTCCCACAGATCGACTTGCGTGGCGGCCCAGCCGGTCTTCTTCAGCACCTTGTCGATCGCGCCGACCGGCGCCGTGGTGAACCATTCGGGCGCCTGCGCGTGCACCGCGTGCGCGACGATGCGCGCGATCGGTTTGCAGCCGAGGCGGTCGGCGGTCGACGCACGCATCATCACCAGCGCCGCGGCGCCGTCCGAAATCGAAGAGGCGTTGGCCGCGGTGATCGTGCCGTCCTTCTTGAACGCGGGCTTCAGTTGCGGAATCTTGTCGAGCTTCGCCTTGAACGGCTGCTCATCCTTGTCGATCTTCACCTCGCCGCCCTTGCCGGGCACGGCGACCGGGGCGATCTCCCACGCGAAACTGCCGTCGGTGTTGGCCTTCAGCGCGCGCTCGGTCGAGGCGATCGCGAACCTGTCCTGTTCCTCGCGCGAGAACTGGTACTTCGCGACGCACTGTTCGGCGAACACACCCATCGCCTTGCCGCGCTCGTACGCGTCCTCCAGGCCGTCGAGCGCCATGTGGTCGTACGTCGTCACCGCGCCGTAGCGGTAACCCTTGCGCGCGCCGACCAGCAGGTGCGGCGCGTTGGTCATGCTCTCCATTCCGCCGGCGACGAGCACGCTGGCGGAGCCGGCGGCGAGCATGTCGTGTGCAAACATCATCGCGCGCATGCCCGAGCCGCACATCTTCGACAAGGTGACGGCGCCGG